>NZ_JAPDCI010000028.1:0-33006 GCF_027705905.1 Aeromonas sp. Y293-4
TGCCCTAGCGATGATACCCGGTTGCTGCTGCAGCAAGTGAACGTGCTGCTACCGCAGATTTGGCGCGACGGTTACCGTTATCAGAAGGGGGGAGTCATGCTGAGTGAGTTCACCCCCAAGGGGCAACAACAGGCAGATCTCTTTGCCCCGTCCTCCGCTCAATCAGATGCGCTGATGGCAGTGATGGACCAGATCAAAGCCAAGGGATTGGGGCGCGTAGGCTTTGCCAGCCAAGGTACGGGGTCGCCTGAGTGGATGATGCGACAAGAGCACCTGAGCCCCTGCTACACCACCCGCTGGGAGGACCTGCCGGTGGCGAGGTAACCAAGGCACAATGAGGCCGCTACTTGGCCGCAATAGGACGTTTTGGAAAAGTGCTGCGAATGTAAGCGGGGCCCGGTGACGACTTCTAACTGCGCGGCGGCGGGGTCGTCCTCCCCCCCCTCCTTTTTTCCGACCCTCTCCCCCCCCTTTTTTTGTGTTCGCGGGCTTCTTTTTTCTTTTATCGCGCTCGATTCATCGCTAACTCATTGATTATAAAGACCAATGCGTTTCCTATCATAGGAAACACACCCTCTCTCAATGATGGCTTTTATCTATTGAAATCAAGAGATTCAACGCTATTTTCGATATTACCCCACCCCACAAATAGCCCCATACAGATCCCCATAACTTAGCGAACTGCCTGACTACCCCCTAAAGGGGGTATTAAATCTTGGGGCGACCGGCTCGGATAGTCCGACCGGATTTACTTCGACCATGGAGGTCGCTATGAACACCATCGCTACTACCGCTATGACCGCCCAACAGATCCACGCCGCCATCGTAGATGGCACCGTCAGCGTCACCGAGGCCAAAGCTGTGCTCCGTGCCCGTATTGCCAAGGCCGAGGCCGAAGGCCGCAAGCCACGCGCTCCGTCCATCCAACTCCTGAAGGAGTTGGAAGACCTCAAGCCACGCGCCAAGCCAACGGCAGCTACGCTGCCCAATCCCGTGGACGCCCTCAAGGCCGCCAAGCCAGCCAAGCCTGCGAAGCAGCCGCAACCTGCGAAGCAGGCATCGGCCAAGGCCGCTGACGCCAACGCGGATGCGTTGAGCAACGAGCAACTGCTCGACCTGCTCCGTGAACGCGCAGCGTCAGACAAGTCCTTCCTGTCCAGCGTTGGGATGCTGTTCGTCGAACTCACCCAAGCCAAGTAATCCACACCCGCAATACACCGGCCCTCACGCGACAGCGTGGGGGCTTTTTTTATGCCCAAACCAAAAGGTACGCACCATGAGCCTCTTCGCACTCAACATAATCGCACTGTCCATGATCGCCCTGACCTGCATCGTTGCCCCGTTCAACGCAGATGCTGCCGAGCTGCCACCGCAGCCCACGGCTGCATCCATGATTGGCCATCTTGAACCAGTGCAACCGACACTCGTTGAGCGTCCAGACCAACCCGAGATCGTCCTCGATATGGTTGCGCTCAATGAATCCATCGTGAGTGAGGCACTGGCAACCATCAAGGATGCCAAGCAATAACGCGAGAGATAACGCTTACACATCCCCCGTGAGGCAGCCCTAATGTGGCTGCCTTTTTTCGTTTCAAGGAGAAACAACATGATCGAGTTCAACGATTCATTCAGCCAAGCCGCAGTAGCCGAAGCCCTGCGAGCACACGAAAGCCTGCAAGAGATCGTCAACCGCAACCTGATGGTGCGTGGTTGGGAGCACGACTATGACGAGACCGGCAAGCGCACCAGTCCACCGCACATCAAGCCCGTGCCAACGATGCACAAGACCACGCTGTACGTGAACCCGAGCGACATGAGGGACAACCTGCCCCGTGAGATTGGCTTTGCGTGGTGGGAGCGCCAGTGCAACGAGCATGGCTACCCCGTGGGTGAATGGAAACGCACCATCGTGGGTGCCTACTTCAACCACGGCACCAATGAGCAACCGAACTGGGGGAGCCACACATGAAAGTCAGAGTCACCGCCCGCTTCAAGGGCAAGGTTGTCGAGACCGCAGTGATGTCAATCGAGGCGCTGATAGAGCGCCTTATTGATGCCAACGAGGTGGCCAAGTGCATGGGTATCCGTGAGCAACTGGCCGACTACAACAAGACAAGCGTGGTGCGCTTTACCCAGTGCGTAAGGGGCAGGCGCTACACCATGACAGCGAGGAAAGAGTGATGAGCATCTTCGAGGGACACACATGGGGACTGGGCACCCCGAACCTGCCCAAGCTGGGGGCTCGGGCCATCCTGCATCGGGGAAGCGTGGACTTCCTGGGCGACCGTGCCGGTATCTACGGTGAGCCAAGTGCCGAGTGGCAAGCCGAGTGCGACAAGGTGCTGCCGCACTTCCTCAAGCAGCTGACCAAGATGGCCAAGGCATACCAGATATGCACCGACATGGACGAGGTGTTTCGCCTCGAACACAAGGGCTGGGTGTGTGAGGCCAGCCCCAGGCGTAGCTATGGCTACCTCTACATCGACATCTACCGCCCCGCTACTTAGCGGGGTTTCTGTTTCAAGGAGAGACAACATGGCCAAGATAACCTTTCGCGCCAAGGTGAATGACGGGTACGTGAAGATCCCCAAGCTGGGCCGTCAGCACTGCGACATGAATGCGTTCCACTATCACCCACGTTACGGGGCATACAGCAACTCAACGCTGTTCCCGCAGATGCTGGCCCGCATTGCCAGCGACCTGACCAAGGGCACCGGTCACCTTAACGTAGCCAAGCTGCCCGCCAACGTGGAAGTGGACACATCCAAGTTCCTCGCCACCGTAACCATCGAGGTGTGACATGAAGCGAGTCACCATCAACAGCGTGAATGCCAAGACCGGTGATCCCATGACAGTCACCGGCCTGCCCGCAAGGCTGGTCGTTCAAGGCGAGCTGCTGTACTGCATCGTCAACGATGGGACGCTTACCCACTATGCCAGTGGGCGGGCAATCACCACCAACGTGAACAGCGCCAAGTACCAGCTGCTCTACCACTTCCGACACAAGCGGGTGAGCACCAAGCAAGCGGCGCAGTATGCGTTAGACCTCGTTGTCCAACGGGTCGGGCTGGCCAAGTTCAAAGAGACCATCGCCAGCGCCCCCATCATCAACCACTGACCATATTCCCAGCCTCGGGAATATGGTCACTAACCCCAACGCCCCTCACATGAGGGGCTTTTTGTTTCACGGAGAAACATCATGTTCAAACCAACTGTTCACTCATACTTCTCAGGCGCTGGCATGATGGACACCGGCCTTATCTTCGGTGGCCTGCCCATCGCCCGCTCGTTCGAGTTAGATCCGCTGGCCTGCAAGGTGCAGGCTGCCAACTTGGGCGACCACGTTGAGAACGTGGACGTGACCCAGCTGTGTGTGACTGGCCAAGGTGAAGCCGATGTGATCATCGGCACCTACCCATGCACCAAGTACAGCAACATTGCCGACATCAAGGGCACCCGCACGGGTGACGACTTGTTCCTCCACTTCTTCCGCCACATTGCGTTGATGCGGCCCGAGGTGTACGTGGTCGAGAACGTACCTGGGATGACCAAGTTTCCGGTGGTGATGGAGGCCATGACCCAGTTGCCGGACTACTACGTGACCACGTTCAACCCAGTGCGGGCAGAGCACATGGTTCCCCAACGCCGTGACCGGCTGATCATCATGGGCAGTCGCCGTCCGTTCACATGGAATGCCCCCGACAAGGGCAAGGTGCCAAGCCTGATGTCTCTGTTAGAACGTGACCCCGAGATAGTCATTCCGCCCTCGGTCTATGCCCGCCTCAACGGGCAGTACCGTGACAAGCCAATCATCAGCGACCCCTTTAAGGGTGACATCGCACCCACCTGCCTAGCCCACTATGCCAAGGACAAGGGCACACGACTGGTGATAGACCCAGTGACCCGCAAGCCGCGTCCTTACACGGTTCGTGAGTACGCAAGGTTGATGGGGCTGCCCGACTTCTTCACCTTTGACGCACCCGACAGCGATGCCTATCGCATGATTGGCAACGGCGTTGTGTTCCACAAGGGCGTGTGGGTGGCGAATGAGATCGTGAGGTATTTTTCTCACTCCCATCGACAATCAAGACCACTCACAAGAGCTGCTTCACATCAGAACGTCTGAAAGATACCCCTTGGTTTTCTCTGACTCCTTCTCATTAACTTTCTCACGCTTCATTCGCGCAAAAAAGAGACCCTAAAGGGTCTCTTAAATCTTGGGCTGACCAATCCGGTCGGCCTTTTTAATGGGGCCGGTTCCTTTGGGGACTGGCCCTTTTCACATCTGGAGAAATGCTATGAACGCAAAAGTAGAAACCACCACCCTGTACGCCAACATCACCGACCTGTTCGACATCCTCAAGGACTTCAACAAGGCCAAGGTCAGACTGGTCGGTCGGGGTGCCACCAAGGATGTCATGGGGTGGAGCCGAACGGCGAGTGAGCACGTTTGCTTTGGCTCGGTGACAGGGCGCACCACCGAGCAGAGCTTGCGGATGCACCTGTCGAACCTGCTGAACGAGGACATCGACCACCTCAAGCAGGAAGTGGCGCATAAGGGCTATGACGCCGTGCTGTCCACCGTCAAGGCGAACCTCTTGGTGTTCAAGGGGCAAGCCAAGCATACCGCCCTGGGTCAGTTGGACGAGCTGCAATCCAAGAGCTTTATGGAGGCAGTGGGCGCACTTCCGCAGCCGACTGAGGGGGTGAGCGAAGCGAGCACCCCGAAGGAGGCGGAGGCCAAGGGGGACGAGTGGGTATTCAACGTGCCCGCCTTGCGTGGGTTGCAGGGTTGCCGTGCTTACTACGCCGTGACCATGCCCTATCGGGTACTCGCCCGTCTGTTGCAGATCCAAACCGGCTTTGCCGCTATCGAGCGAGCCCAACGTGAAGTGAACAAGTCTCGGGTGACTGACCTTGTGGACTACATGGGCCAAGCAGGATACGCCCTGCCAGCCCTGACTGGGTGTGTCGAGGGTAAGGCCGAGTTTACCGGCGACCACATGGGCACACTCGCCATCGACATGGGAGCCAAGATCTTGCTGGCTGATGGCCAACATCGGGCGAGTGCAATCGTCAACAAGGTGGAGGCTGATGCCGCGCTTGCGGGTGAGTCAGTAATCATCCAGTTGTATACCGGCCTCACCTTGGACGAACGGCAGCAGCAGTTCTCTGACCTCAACAGCAAGGCGGTCAAGCCGAACGCCTCGATCAACAACCTCTACAACCACCGCAAGGATGGCAGCCAAGTGGCTCGGGCCGTGGCCAACGCCGTGTTCCCTGGGCTTATCGACTTCGAGCGCACCACCTGTGGTGGCCGCAGTGAGTTCCTGTACCCGTTCAAGACGCTCATTGATGCCAACAACGTGCTGATGAACAAGCGTGATGGTGAAGCGTGGCAGGAGGAAGAGAAGGTTGATGCCCTCAAGATCTGGGCGTTGATCATGAAGCGGGTGCCGGTCACAACCGCAGCCGGTTCAGGGGGTAACGTGGCCAAGCTGCGTGAAGGCTCGGTGCTCGGCACTGCCGTGGGCCTGATGGTGCTGGTCTGGGTAGCCAAGGTGCTGATGGAACAGGAGGGATTGAACGGGCTCACTCACCTGCGTAAAGCCGACTGGGACAAGGGTTGGTTCGGTTGGCAGGGCAACGTGATGTTGGGGGCCAAGATGATTAAGAACGGCGGCAGTATCAAGGATGGTGCCCGCGCCGTGTTAAGCCTGCTTGATATGCCTGTTACGGGCGTGTCCGGTAATTGACGATACCCCAAGTCATTTTTGTTGCCTTTAAAGGGTCAAAGAGTTTTCAACATTGGTCGGATCATTTACGGATGTGAGGAAAGCCGCATGACAACCTCAAATGAATCAAAAAAAGAACCAGCCGCAGTCGCCTCGTTAATCATTGAAGCCAGCAAGCACGTCAACAAGTCGTGGCAGGAGCTGGCCCACTTGGCGTCCAACTGGATGGTTGCCCAAGGGCTGGAGACACCGATAAGCCAGCAGGATCTCGCCTCGCTGGCAGCTTGCATGATGTTCACCGGCAAGCCCAAAGCCCCAGACGCTGGCGACCGTGACTCGTTCTTCGAGTTCATCGGTGTGAAGCAGAAGCCTAAGGAGGACTTGGGCGCTGGGGTGGCGGTGGAGATAGACGGGTGCAAGGGTATGCTGCGTTACCGTCTGGCCAAGGACATGTTCGATACCACGCTGCGTGTCCCGATACCCACCATTGAATGGGCTGACCAAGCCCCGCACTCCGTCCCCCAGATCAATCCCTTCTACGAAGTCACCCCCGTCTTTCACGATGTCTTGACCGCCATGGCTATGGGCTTTCGCTCATGGCTGTTCGGTCATACCGGCACCGGAAAGACGGCGGCTATCAGGGAGATCTGCGCACGGTGCAGCTTGCCGCTGGTGCGGATCAACTTCGATTCGGAAATGACCCGTGCTGACCTCGTTGGCAAGACCGAGTTGCTCAACGATGGCGGCACGACCGTGAGCCGGTTCATTGAGGGTGTGCTGCCCCGTGCTCTCCCGCACGTTGGGGTAGTGCTGCTCGATGAACTGGACTTCATCCGGCCCGACCTCGCCTACGTCATGCAGGCGGTGCTGGAGGGGGATGAACTGGTACTGACCGGTGATAACGGTCGCCGTGTACCGGTGCATCCGCAGTGCTGGATAGTGGCCGCAGCGAATACCTGTGGCCAAGGTGATGATGTCGGCCTGTACCGAGGGGCGCGTGAGCAGTCCGCCGCATTCCTCAACCGGTTCCAGACCTTCATCGACTTTGAATACATGGAGTGGCCCAAGGAGGCAGCCTTGCTGGAGCGTGAGACCAGCCTGCCTACCCACATCTGCGAGAAGCTGTGCCTGTATGCCAAGGAGCATCGGGAAGCGTTCGGCAGGCGTGAGGTGCTCACTCCGATCTCGTACCGCCAGTTGGTCACGATGGCCAACCGGATGATGTTCATGTCCCGACATGCAGGCGTCTTGCCGCAGGACGGAGTATGGGAGGCCATGGAGTTGGTGGTCTTCAATGCCATGCCTGCACATGAGCGCGTCAAGATGACGGGCATCGCACAACGGTTAAGCATCTAAGGAGGATGTGATGGGTTAAAGCGACATTTCTAACCTGCCCGTGTGGCCGGTCATCCTTCGACTGGGGGGACGGGTACTACACCCGTTCCATTGGTAAGGCGAAACGAATGTAACCGAGCGGTAGCAACGGGGGCCAAGACGGCCCCCTTTTTTATGTCATGGAGATATGAAAATGAACTCGACCGATCTGGTAATTGAGTGCAACGCGATAGCCCGCGTGTTGGGCAGATCGCAGGTGCGCGTAGAGTTTGCAGGGAGTGAGGCGTGGAATGACGGCTCCCTGATCCGCCTGCCCGAGATAGCTGCGGGCAAGGTAAGTGACGACAAGGTAGCGATGATGCGTGGCTATACCGACCATGAGACTGCGCACTCGCTGTTTACTGACTTTGAGTTTTTCCGGCAACACGACAAGACCAAGGCCGACCAGATCAACTATCTGGAAGACCCACGGATCGAGGCGGCCTACCAGCAGCAGTACCCTGGGGCGTGGAGTAGCTTGAACGCCATGCGTCATGTGTCGGCACAACTCCAGCTTGATGCACTGGCCAAGGTGCCGCCGCATCTGCTCGACTGGGGACGGCTGATCTTCGGGGCGGTCAAGTGGACGGCCTCGCAGATGATGGGCCACGGTGGTGACGTACAGCGGGAGCTGGTTGCCATGATACCGGAGCACTACCGGCCACTGGCCAGCGAGTTTGCGACCCGCTCGATGGCGGCCAAGAGTACCCAAGAGATAGCGGCGCTCGTTGACGAACTGCTTGAGCGGCTCAATTTTGAGCCGGAGCCACAGAAAGCGCCTGAACGCGAGCGGGAGCCAAGCGAAGGGGATGACAAGGACGAGGGCGAGGATGGGCAGGAAGGGCAGCCCAAGGGCGTTGGTGAGGACGGAGAAGGTGACGAGGGCCAAGAGGATGGCGGGGAGTTAGGTGGCCAAGGAGAGCAGCAAGCGCCGCTCATTGACGAGGCGGCCATCCTGAGCGGCATGGCCAGCCGTGAGGTGGGCTTGCCCAAGTTCAACCTCCAGCTGTTCGAGTACAAGCACGATGACGCCCACGTCTGCGGCGTAGCCTTCTCGGCCAAGGAGAAGGTCGCCATCAGTCCGATGGGTTCCCATGCCAAGAGCATCCTCAAACGTGCGCTGATAGGCGTTGATGACAGCCGCTGGCTGGGTGGCCGTGTCCATGGCCTGCTCGATGCCAACGACTTGGTACGGGCCTACCAAGGCGAGGATGACGTTTACCGGCAGCGCACCAAAGACCCCGAGCTTGATACCGCCGTCACCCTGCTGATTGACATGAGTTCCAGCATGAGGGGCGAACGGATTGAGTGGGCCACCAAGACGGCGCTGATGTTGGGTGATGCGCTCGACTCGCTGGGTGTGCCACTGTCAATCCTGGGTCACACCACCATGGCCCTGCACAACTACGCCATCTACCCCAAGGCCGATGTGGATCAGGTGTTCGCATTTGCCAACGACAACCGCCACCCCCAGCTTGCTGCCTTCAAGTTCCAGAACGCCGACCAGACCGGACGGAAGTTGAAGGGCGGACGCTCGGGCAAGGTGGTTGAGAGGCTGGCCATCAAGGCGTATGAGCGGTATCAGCTGGGCCACTCACTCAACGCGGACGAGGTGTACGGCCTCGGCTGCGCGTTGACGAGTGCCCCAGGGTATATCTCATCCGACCCGTTGGTGGTGTTTAATTTGTTAGGGTTCGGGGTGAGGATCAGAAACGCCCGAGATGTGATCGAAAGGTTGCCCTATTTAGTGGGTGTGTACGGAGCCAATAACATTGATAACCGTGCTATTGAGTTTGCTGCCAATCAGATTGGGAAGTGTAAGCAGAAGCGCAAGATACTTTTAATGTTATGTGATGGCATTCCATATGCGCGTGGGGCACTTTCTAACTTATTGAATTCCTGTACCCATAACACCCTAGCTAATGTGTCCACCCTTGGTATCAAGGTGATCACTTTCGGCTTTGGTTCAACAAGTGTTAAAGGATGTACCCATTATGATGTAACATCAGGCTCAATCGGGCAGATAGAAAAAACAGTCCTTTTTGTTGTCAATGAAGTGCTAAAAACATCATACCCTCGCCATTCCCCGAACAGAACTGGTGCAGTGGAGACAACCATATGAAAGCTAGACCGGCATATAGGATTAGGTTGAACTGGATTAGGATGGCTCCTGCACATAGAAGAAGTCTCGTTAAGAACCCAAACTGGTGGGTGCTTGTCGCCCAGCGGGTGAAGTCAGGCGTGAAAATCGAGGATGCTATCAGCCAAGTGGAGAGTGAGTGCGAGGCTAGACTCGCGGCTCGCAAGGCAAATGGAGATTAATATGGATAGTTTAGAGATTGAGCGGATCTTGCATCAGTTTCAAGGCCTGGAGCTACAGAACCGCATTTTGGAAAAGAAGTTTAATAACTTACAAAACGAACATCAGAAGACACTTGATGTAATCGAATCGCTTAAATCGAACCTCGCTGAATTACAACTGCAACTTGCATCATTTGGTATTGCACCATCGCACGACAATGAATCGCTACGAGAACTCAGCGACCTGACTCCACGCCAACACGTTATCCTTCAATTATTTATTGAAGGATTTAACTACGACCAGATGGCTCACCGGATCGGGGTCTCGATTAACACAATCAAGACTCAGGCCAAGGCCATCCGTACCAAGTGGGGCGTGGACAACCGATCCGACCTGATATTCAAGGCCCGCCGTGCCATCGGTAGCGTGGCTGACAATGTGTATGTCGAGATCAGTGGTGGGTTGCCGAAGAACTGGGGTGAAGAGTACGCTCACCTATCCAAGGATGAAGACCCACATTACGTGTTATACCGGCCAAGTAAGGGAAGAGGTGCTGGACATGAAGACGAAGAAGATTGATGGCAAAGAGTTGGCGACCATGAAGGACGCCGCCCTTTGCTACCTATCCGATAAGGAACGGTCAAGATCGACCACTCATATCGTCTCGAAGCTGGCCCCTTTTTGGGGCCAGTTTCGTTTGGTCGATGTGAACCAGCGGACGATGGATGACTACGCCAAGGGGCTGGTCGGGATGGCCCAAGCAACCAAGGCGCGGATGTGCAGGCAGGCCCGCACGGTCTACCTGTACGGGTGCCGTGAGTTTGACCTCGCACCCAAGGGGATCAAGGTGCCGACCGAGGGCAAGCACTGCGCCGAATTTCTGACCAAGCCTGAACTGGCCAAGTTGTTGGAGGGGCTGACGGATGAAGCCAGGGCCATTGCGACCTTCATGGTCTATACCGGCGCACGGTATTGCGAGGCCCGACTGGTAGAGGTGGATGACCTCAAGCAGATGGGTACGGCGTTGATGTGCCGATTACGCCACAGGAAGGGCAGCGAGACGCTTTGGCGCGAACGCTGGGTGCCGGTGCATCCGAAGGTACAGGAAGAGATTAAGCAGCACGGTAGCGTCTCTGGTGCGCTCTGGCGCAATGGCCAAGGGAACCGCTGGCACAAGGACGCGACTGCGCTACGCAAGCAGATGAAGCGGGTAGCAGCCAAGCTCGGGTTCGAGGCTCGGCCCCATGTGCTGCGGCATACCTTCGGGACGCTACTAGCCAATGAGGGGGGAGACCTGCGGATACTGGCGGAACTGATGGGCCATGCCAGCTTGCAGCAGACCCGAACCTACATCAATGCAGGGAATCAGGAGGCCGCCGCGCTGGTCGGGAAATTGTGATGGGTCACATTTCTGGTCATGGCTGTGACCATTGTTGTGACCATGCATGACCATACGTGACCACGGGCTAGTTAAATAGCGCAGTGGTCAAATCTGGTCATGTCTACTACAGTTTATTAAGCCGATACAAGCAGTTAGGTGAGGGGGACATTGCGAAGCCTGAACTGTTTCAACCGGCCTTTTGGCCGGTTTTTTTTATGTCTGACATCCGGGATTACTGGGCCAGCGCCTTCAACTGCGCCTTGTCTGGCGGATTGTTCCAGTCGATGGGGCCATGGGTAAAACGGTACTGTAACCGTGGCAGGCTGGTCTCCAGCCACTCTTCCCGAAAATAGGCATAACCCTGATCCCAATCCGGATCATTGGCCCAACCGCTCTGCAGGAAGTAGAGGCGAGTGCCCTGCCCTTCCGGCACAAATCGCAGGCAAACCTGGGTCTTTTGCTGGCGGATATGGGGTAGGCTGGGCGGGAAATTCCAGCTGAAACTGAGCAGGTCATAGGGCATGACGGCCATGACCCGGCACCCTTCGCTGCCACGTTCACCCAGCGGGGCATCAGGCCTGAAGTAGATCTCGAAAGGACCATTCGGTTCGGCCACCATCAAACATTCGGGAGCCAGAAAACTGCGCAGACCGCTTTCGGTAGTCCAGGCGTGCCAGACATCGTCTATGTGCGCCGGAACAAAAATGTTGCCTTCAATCAGTTTATTGTCCATAAATCAGCGATCCTCAAGCCATCCATACAAGGGACTCCGGCAGTATAGCCCCATGGCAAATACAATGGACAGTGCTTAATCACACCCTTGTCATTTGCATCGATTAACCTGCCGCTGTGCAGCTGCCTCAATGAACATTAGCTTGATCCGGGAGGGCATCATGATCCGGCTCATGGAAGAACACGACATTCCCCAACTGGCCCGGCTGTTTTTAAAGAGCCGCCGCCACACCTTTCACTGGGTCGAGCCCGCCCGTTTCCAACTCGAGGATTTCGAGGAACAGACCAAAGGTGAACAGGTGTGGGTAGCCGAACAGGGGGGCAATATCTGCGGCTTTATCGCCATCTGGCAGCCCGATCACTTCGTCCATCACCTCTATGTGTCAAGCGACTGGCACGGTCAGGGGATAGGGCGCGCCCTGCTGGAGCGGGGCCTCGCTGATTCGCCGCACGGCTCGCTCAAGGTTGCGACCCGCAACACGGCGGCAGTAGCCTTCTACCATAGGCTAGGCTGGCAAAACAGTGATGAGACAGGCCACTGCGAGATCACCGGCCCCTGGTGCAAGTTGCTCAGAAGCTAGCGGGACGCCCGGCACCTGCGCTTTGCGGCTGAACAGGCACCAGCGGTGCCGGGGGAAAGAACCAGCGGTAGAGATCGAACCAGCCATCTCGCTGGGCAATCACGACCTCGTGCACCGGATCGCGCTGGAAGATCGCCACCTTGTTTTCAGTCAGCGGCACCCAGGCATAGTTGACCAGCGCATATTGCGACTGGATCAGGTTGTACTCATTGAGATAGGAGTCATCGTTACCCGATTCGTGCAGTTGGGTACGACTGTCGATGAGGTAAACAAGCTGGTTGAAGAAGGTAAGTTGAAAACCGGTCACTCGCCACTTCTCCCTGGTCGCCTCCTCCTCTTCGATCACGGTGATTTTGCCCCAGCGGCACACCCCGTGATAGTTGACTCCATTGGCAGACATTTTCAGGTCGTAATGGCAGCCCAGACTGTTGATAAACATCCCGACCACAAACAGCAGCACGACAAGCAGTGGCAACAGCAGCAAGGTATTTTTCAGCGTTCGTTTCATCAGAGATCCCTTACAGCGTTTTTTCGAGCTCTTTATAGGAAAGCACGCGAACCTGGTGGCCGGAGACCAGCACCAGCGATGCCGGTTTGACTGGTGGTACATCGCTCCGTGCCTCCATCTGGCAAACAACGCCGGTCGGCGAGTCGGTACAGTGCACATGGAGCCACTCGAAATGGAGATAGCTGGCGACAAACACCACCAGCACAGCCAGTAGCAGATTGACGTACATCAGGCTCCTGACCAGCATTGGCCGCCCGATACCGCTGAGAAAGGCAAGTTTGGCCCGCTCACCAAAAGAACGGGGAGCAACAGGCTCTTTGATGACCTCGTGGTCGGAGCTTGGTGGTGTCGACGGTGGCTGAGCAGCCATTGCAGGCGTGGGCTCGCTCACCGGCTCGGGCAAGGGCTCACTCTCTGTTGGCAGTGCCTTGCCGTAATAGCTCTTCATCTTGCAGTTCAGGTGCAGGGAGTACCCTTTTTTCGGGGTACTTCTGATATCCAGCGTCTGGGGGGATGAGGTGAAGTGGCGACGAATATTGGCGATAGCCACGTTCAGGGAGTTGGGGCTGATGGGGCGACCCAACCAGCCGATTTCGAGCAACAGATCCTTGTCGCACACCTCGTCATGGTGATCGAGCAGATAGCTGAAAATGAGGCTCTCTGCCGATGACAAGCGCACCACCCGGGCGCTTTGCAAGTTGTCCTTGTCGGCACAGAAGATCAACTCTCGCCTTTTGACATCAAAGACATAATCACCGAAGTGATAGGCTGATATGTTATTGCCTGGCGCAACCCCCGTCATACCAACCACCTGTTATTTGCATTCATCATGAAGAAGATGGGATTCCACACCTGATAAAGCCAGATGGCGGCTCAGGACTTGCTGTAATTAAACGAAATTCTAAAGGGTCGAGATCAGCGGCACAATAGATGCAGGCAGGCATGAGCGGGGAAAATGAAAATATGCGTCCAGCGCTGTCGGACTGCGTATCGGGCAGAGCATGATGCTGCGAGTTTCGCCTATCGCGGTCACGCCAATCTCAGCTGAACAGTGACATGGGCATGACGAAAAGCTCTGCTGGACAAGGCCCCTTGCCCCTCACAACATCTCGCCGCACTTTACAATAACAATAAAGGGAACCTTGCATGCCCCGCAGGATGATCCAACGGGGCGAAGTGAACTGACTAGACCCGAAACTGCTTAAGCAGGGTGTCGAGTTGGGCCGACAGCTGCCGCAGATCGCTGCTGGCTTCGGCAACCTGTGCCACTCTGGCTGCACTCTCGCTGTTGAGCGTCGCAATCCGGTTGACGCTGTGACTGACCGCTTCCGCCACCGAGTGTTGTTCTTCCGATGCCTGGGCGATATACATGTTCATCTCGCGGATCAGGCTGACCTGATTTTTAATCTTCTCCACCGATGTCTGCACATCTGCCGCCTCGGTGCCGGCGCGGGATGCCTTCTCCTGACTCTGTTGCATGCCGGCACCGACATTCTGGGTCGCTTGCTGCAACCGCTTGATACTGGCGCTGATCTCCTCCGTCGACTGGCGAGTACGGCCCGACAAGGTGCGCACCTCATCCGCCACCACCGCAAAACCGCGCCCCTGATCCCCCGCCCGCGCCGCCTCGATGGCCGCGTTGAGGGCAAGCAAATTGGTCTGCTCGGCAATGCCGTTGATCACCTCAATGATGGTGCCAATGCTGCTGCTTTCGGTCGAAAGGGTGCGCATCAGGGTGGCGACTCGCTCCACCTCCCCCACCAGTTGATGGATGGCCTCATTGGCATGGCCCGCCAGATTGTAACCCTGCTCCACATAGAGGTTGGCCTCATCGGTAGCGCCAGAGGTTTTCACCGCATTGCCAGCCACTTCCTGCACCGCCTGACTCATTTCGGTAATGGCAGTAGCGACCTGATCCAGCTCGGATTGCTGGGCGTCACTGCCTACCCGGGTATCTGCCGAGAGGGAGTCACAGAGTTCGGCGGTTTGCAACACACCGGCAGAGAGCTCGTTGATCTCCGCCACCATCTCCTGCAACTTGGCAATAAAGTGGTTGATGTTGGTGGCCAGCGCGCCCATCTCATCCTGACGGCTGATCTTCAGACGCCGGGTCAGATCCCCCTCTCCTTTGGCCAGATCGAACACCGCCTGATTCATCTGATGGAGCGGCCTGAGCACGTTGCGATGAATCAGCACCATCAGCAGCGCAATGATGCAGAGATCGAGCACAAGGATCTGCCAGACGGTGGTGATCAACTGCTGGCGCAGTTGGGCCTGAATGGCAGCATCACTGGTTTGCACCAGCAATCGGGCCACGGTGTTTTTCTGGCCGCTATCGTCATAGACCAGATCATATCCCCCATAGGCAGCGGTATCGGCAGGCATGGCTGTCACAGGGGCAATGCTCCCCGCCGAGTCACGGGCAAACCCGGCCACCAGCTTGTCCTTGTTGACCACCAGCAAAGCACTCAGGATATCGGCCGCCAGCTCTGACTTGAGCGATGCCTCGATGAAGGCCGATTCATAATTCCACAGCGGGCCGGGCAGGGAGAGCTGCAGCCGGCCGATGGCCTGCTCGACCAGCGCACTCTGTTTGCTGTAGCTCTCCGCCCTGACGGCGTTGTAGTTGTAACCGCCAAACAACACCAGTAGCAGACTCACCGACAGGGAGGTCAACACGGCAATCCTGAACGTCAGACTTTTCCAATCCATGGTTTCCTCCCGGTTTTACGGCAGCCGGCGCAATGCCATTGAGCGGCACTTGCTATTGGTACTGTTACTGGTACTTGGCATTGATCTTGTCGATGGTGCCATCCGCCTTCATGGCAGCGAGGATCTCGTTAAGCTTGTTGATGAGCTCATCGGGCGTATCCTTGTTAAACGCCAAGCTCATCTGGGTTTCCTTGAACACGAAGACCGGCTTGGGTGAAGCTACTTTCTCCTTGCTGGCCAGATAAGGCGCCAGATACTGGCCGGTTGCCCAGAGATCGATGCGACCTGCCTCCAGTTTTTTCACGTTGGCGGTATCGTTGGCGGCCAGCTGCAACTTGGCAAATCCCTGGGCCTTGAGATATTCGGCGGCCGCATCACCGTTATAGCCACCCACCGAATACTGCTTGGCATCTTCCAGCGACTTGACCGTGATATTGGCGGTCGAACTGGAGAAAAATACCCAGTTGTTATTGACCAGCGGCCCTACCCACTTGAACAGTGCTTCCCGCTCCGGAGTGCGGGTCGTGGAGTAGAGGGCGGTATTGGGAGTACCGAGGGTATCTTCGTACGCCCGCTTCCAGGGCATCAGGGTCAGCTTGTATTCGACCCCGGCACGCTTGAACAGCTCTTCGACCACCTCGGTCGACAGCCCGACAATCTTACCCCCCTCTCCCTGCATGTTGAATGGCGGGTAATCCTCGGTCATCACGTTCAGTGGCGCAGCCTGAACAGCGTTTATCGCCATCATGGAAGAGACTGAAAAAATTGCACTTTTCCACAGCAGTTGATAGTTCATTGCAACCTCGCTTTGCTTGCCATTCATCCCTGAACATCCGCCGTTACCGATGGCGGTGCACGTCTAACCCGCTGGGGTCATGCCGGCTTTCACGGCTCGCCGCCCACCCATGTGCAGCAGCAAACAGATCCGGATTTTGCCTGTGCGCAACGAAACGCAACCGGCGAGGCAGGCTCACAACAAATCGAGGTGGAAAAATGCCAGGGCAGCATAAGGGGAGTGCGGAGTGGGGCGGATAAGCCTCTGCCATACAACAGCGCCGTGGCAAAGAAAAAGTGCATCGTTTTATGACAGGGGTCTGGGAGAGAAATGATAGAAAACGCCAACATCCATTTTCCCATACTGCTCGAGGAGACCTCAGAGCCAAACCTGTCCTTTAGCTAAGGCCACGAAAAGAGATACGTCAAATGAGAATGCTAACCCCCTCATCTGCTTCCAAATTAGATTCCAGATGAGCTCCGTCGAGCCACAAAGTGGCGCGAGATACCCGAAAAACAGAAGGCCACCGCGAGGTGGCCTTCTCCAAATCAACAATGAACGTCTGGTGAAACTCAATCTTTGGCCGCGTCCATCACACCCTCTTCGGAGTGCGCAGGCAGGATCAGGTTGAGCAGGATGGCGGCAACAGATGCCAGGCCAACGCCGGCCAGCGCGAAGTCGCCAATCTTCATCTCCAGCGCACCGACACCGACGGTCAGAGTCACGGCGACGATGGCGATATTGCGTGACAGTCCCAGATCCACCTTGGATTCCACCAGCGTCTTGAGACCGATGGCAGCGATGGATCCGAACAGCAGCAGCATGATACCGCCCATCACCGGCATCGGGATGGAGGTAAGCAGCGCATTGAACTTGCCGAAGAAGGCCAGAATGATGGCAAACACCGCAGCCCAGGTCATGGTGACCGGATTGAAGTTGCGAGTGATCATCACGGCACCGGTCACTTCGGCGTAGGTGGTCACGGGTGGGCCACCGATGAAACCGGCGAAGCAGACGCCGATGCCGTCACCGGCCAGCGTACGGTGCAAACCCGGATCCTTGGTGTAATCCTTGCCAGTCACGCCACCAATCGCCAACACGCCACCGATATGCTCGATACAGGGGGCGATGGCTACCGGCAACATGAACAACGCAGCAGCCCAGTTGATCTCCGGGGTTTCGAAGTGGGGCAGCGCCAACCAGGGGGCGTTCACCATACCATCGAAACTCACCTGGCCCATGAATACCGCCGAGACATAACCGGCAATCACACCGCACAGGATGGGGATCAGCTTGATCCACCCCTTGCAGAACACAGCTGCAATCAGGGTGACCGCCAGCGAGATACCGGCCAGTGTCAACGCAGTCCCCGCAGGTACTACCTGCTCACTACCGGCACGGCCCATCGCCATGTTGCAGGCAACCTGCGCCACAGAAAGACCGATGACCATGATCACCGGGCCAATCACCACCGGGGGCAACAATTTGTGCACAAACCCCATCCCTTTTGCCCGGATCAACGCAGCCAGAATGAAATACATGAAACCGGCGGCAAACAGGCCAAACATGGTGGATGGCAATCCCCAGGTCTGGGTGGCGTAGATGATGGGAGCGATGAAGGCAAAGCTGGAACCGAGGAAAATCGGGACCTGGCGGCGGGTGCAGAGCTGGAACAACAGGGTGCCCACACCGGCGCCAAGCAGGGCCATGGAGGGGTTCAGTCCGGTGAGCAGGGGCACCAGAACCATGGCACCGAAGGCGACAAACAGGATTTGCAGCCCGGCGACACTTTGCTTGACTAAGGAAAACATGGATGTCCTTAATTTTTTGATAACTGATGGGGATATTTATCACTTTTCAGTTATCACAAGACTTTTCCAAGGCACAAAATGAACACAAATACGTCACTTGTTGCCTTTTACTGCTTGGGAAGGGCATGAAACTGGCTTTTTAGGCGGGATTCGTTGCTACAAGCATCGAGTATGCGATTTTACGCATTATTGTGACGAACGCCAATCGTTTTTCCATCATGTTTATTGTGTTCATGGTCAAAAATGCCGCCACCAGGGGGCGCTCTATAATGGATCCTGTGAATCAAGATGGACAAGGAGTCCCCATGTCACAGCCCCCATTCAAGGCCAGCCAGCGCAGATTGCTTATCGGCTCGGCCATCGCACTCGCCCTGTTTGCAAACCCGTTCAGTTATGATTTCGCCCACAATGAGTGGCAAATGAATCAGGCCTATGCCAAGTCCTGCTTTATCGCCGGCACTCGCATCACGATGGCCGATGGTTCCACCCGCCCCATAGAGACGCTCCGGGTCGGTGAACAGGTGCTGGATCAGCACGGCGGCAGTAACCGGATCCTAGCGATCGAACGGGTCATACTGGGCAAGCGCAGACTCTACGGGATCAATGATCTGCCCCCGTTCTTTACCGCAGAACACCCTCTGCTGACCACGCGGGGCTGGGCAGCCATCTCACCAGCCATGACCCGAACCGAAAACCCGCAACTGGCGGTGCTGCCGCTATTTACCGGCATGCAGATAATGTGTCGCCCGGCACCTGCCATGGTGACGGGCAATCTGGCCCTGCAACCCCAGCCGGAATTACTGCTGGTTGAGTCACTCTGCTGGATCGAGGCATCTCCCACTACCGCACTCTTCAATCTGCTGCTCGATGGCAGCCACAGCTATATCGCCAATGAGCTGATCGTTCACAACAAAGATGGCGATGGTGGCAGTGGGGGCAGCAGTGGTGGAGGCAGCAACAGCGGCGGTGGCAGCGACAGCGGCGGCGGCAGCAACAGCGGCGGAGGCAGCAACAGCGGCGGAGGCAGCAACAGCGGCGGTGGCAGCGACAGCGGCGGAGGCAGCAACAGCGGCGGTGGCAGCGACAGTGGCGGAGGCAGCAACAGCGGCGGAGGCAGCAACAGCGGCGGAGGCAGCAACAGCGGCGGAGGCAGCGACAGCGGCGGTGGCAGCGACAGCGATGGGGGCAGCGATGACAGTGGCGGCCAAGGCGAGCATGCCGGCGGAGAGCAGCATGGTGGAGGTGAACGGCATGCTGGTGGAGAAAAACATGCAGGGGGAGAACGCCATGGGGGTGGCCGCGGATTTGGCAATGGCGTTGATGACAACGGTGTAGATACCGTCGATGCCAATGGCAACAAGCTCAGAGGTGACGGCACCATCGATGACAACGGCGTGGATGCCGTCGATGCCAACGGCAACAAGCTCAGAGGCGATGGCACAGTCGATGACAACGGCGTGGATGCCGTCGATGCCAACGGCAACAAGCTCAGAGGTGACGGCACGGTCGATGACAACGGCGTGGATGCTGTCGATGCCAACGGCAACAAACTAAGAGGTGATGGCACGGTCGATGATCGCCAGCAAGTACTTACCGATGAGCAGGAGCGGGCGCTGCTCAACAACGGCTTTCGCCAACAGGGGCAACCATGATGCGTTATCTGCTAACACTCCTCCTGCTCGGCCTCGCTGGCTGCGCCACGGTCGACACTCCGCCGCTTTACCATCAAATGGATAAGGCAGATGTTCAACTGGCCAATCAGGCTCTCGCCAAGGCGCTGGAAACCCGTACCAAAGGCCAAAGCCTCACCTGGTTCAATCCAGCTAACCGTCACTCGGGTAGCGTCACCCCGCTACGCACCTTCCGCCATACCAGCGGGGAGTGGTGTCGGGACTATCGCGAGCAACTCTATATCGGCAAGGCGAGCCAGCAGTGGCAGGATACCGCCTGTCGCAATCAGCAAGGGCGCTGGCGGCCATTGCGAACTTAGTGAATGCCACGGGGTAAACGAAAGGGGGTAGCAGCGCTACCCCCTTGTCATCTTTACCGACCCGTTATCCGAGCGGTGAATACGCGGTTATACCCGACGATAGGGCAGGTAAACCGGCTCCCACATGTGGTTGAGGATATGCTGCTGCAGATCCTGACCGATCAGCGGGTGGGAGGGATCCCGGCGCACGATATCCTTGAGCACTGCGGTGGCCACATGCACCGAGATGCTGCGCAGCTCGCGAATGCGAGGATAGACGGCCCCTTTCGCCAGGTCCACCTCACTCACGCACTCAGCCAGCGCAAAGGCGGCAGTAGTGAAGACATCGGGTGTGATCTCGCGGAGCTGGCTGACGATGGCCGCCAGACCTACACCGGGGAAGATAAAGACGTTGTTGCCCTGCCCCACCCTGAACTCCTGCCCCTCGTAGCTCACATCCTTGAAGGGACTACCGGTCGCCACGATCGCCTTGCCCTTGCTCCAGCGGTAGATATCCTCCGGCAGCGCTTCACAGTTGGCGGTCGGGTTGGAGAGCGGGAACACCATGGGGCGCTCGCAATGCTGCAGCATCAGCTGGATATGCTCTTCCTGGAAGGCACCGCCCGAGCCACTGGTACCCAGCAACACGGTAATGGGCACATGACGCAGCACATCGGCCAGATTGGCCTTGCCGGGCACCTCGGTATCCCAGCCCGCCAGCAACAGCCCCGGCTTGGCATAGCGGCGCTTGTACTCGTCGAGCCCGTCCCGGTTGTCGCACACCAGCCCCTGGGTATCCAGAATGTAGATGCGATCGCGGGCCGCCTGCGGATCCATCCCCTCGCGGATCATCCCCGCGCAGATCTGATCCGCGACACCAACCCCGCCGGCGCCAGCGCCATAGACCAGATAGTTCTGCTGGCCCAGGGTCTCCCCCTTGACCTTGACCGCGCCTATGATACCCGCCAGCACCACGGCACCGGTGCCCTGAATGTCATCGTTGAATGACGGCAGTGCCTGCTGGTAGCGGGCCAGATTATTGAAGGCATTGGATTTGCTGAAGTCTTCCCACTGCAGCACGGCATTGGGGAAGTGGCGCTTGACCCCCTGCACGAACTTGTCGATGAACTCTTCGTACTCCTTGCCACGAATACGCTTGTGGGGGCGGCCCAGATACATGGGATCATCGAGCAGTTTCTGGTTGTCGGTGCCCACATCCAGCGCGATGGGCATGCAGCAGGCGGGGTGAATCCCGGCCCCAAGGGTATAGAGCGCCAGCTTGCCGATGGGGATGCCCATGCCGCCAACACCCTGGTCGCCGATCCCCAGAATGCCCTGGCTGTCGGTGACGACTATGATGCGGATCGATTTGGCATCGAAGTGACGGGCCTGACTGCCCATGTCATCCACGTTGTCCGGGGTGATGTAGAGGCCGCGCGGCTTCTGGAAGCGGTGGCTGAACTCCTGGCACGCCTTGCCCACAGTCGGGGTATAGATGTAGGGAGTCATCTCCTCCACATGGCGTGACAACAGGGCATAGAAGAGAGTCTCGTTGCGATCCTGCAGGGCACGCAGGTTCTGGTACTTCTCGATATCGCTGCAAGCGCTTTTGAACCCCTCATACACTCGCTCGAGCTGGGCTTCAAAAGTTTGCACCTGAGGCGGCAGCAAACCATCGAGATCAAAATCGGCCCGCTCCTGTTCGGTGAAGGCCGTGCCCTTGTTGAGGTATCGATTGTTAAGCAGATCAGTGCCGGTCAGTGCAACGGGGCGAAAATCCTGTCCCTGTGCATCTTTCCACAGCAGATATTGTCCGGTAGCCATAGTCATTCTCTTTGATTTACGTGAAATTGCCGTTCGGCAGGAGAGCAAGACTCATAATGAAATCAATCATATGACGTTTACTCGATCGGTTTTGTGAGCTTGGGCATACCCTGCGGCCAAAATAGGCGCCCAGCGACCCCGGCGAGACAAACATCCACGGCAAGGAATGAGACTCATGTTAGCATTGCGGGCAACCCAGCCCCTTTCACCGCATCACAGCCGGGAGTGATCTGATGCCCTCGCCTCTGCCAGCCTGCGTCCCCTTCTTTCTGCCATGCGCCTGATCCCGCGGCTTGCTCTGTGGTTGTTTCTGGCCTGCCAGTCGGCTCTCGCCGCTCCGGGCCGGGTGCTCAACATCATCGTGGGTGAATGGCCCCCTTTCGTCTCCGAGCAGTCAAAACAGCACGGGCCAGTGGCCCACCTCATCAGCGATCTGTTCAAGGAGGCGGGCTATCAGGTGAAGTTCCACTTCGCCCCCTGGGGTCGGGTCTATTCGCTGGCGGCCAACAGCCAGCTCTACGACGCCACTGCCGTCTGGATGCACAAACCGGAGCGGGAGCAGGATTTTCTGTTTAGCGAAGCGGTGCTGCAGGAGCAGTTTGTCTTCTTCTCCCTCAAATCACGGCAGCTGCAAGCCGAGCGCCTTGAGCAGATCATCGGCATGCGGTTGGGGGGCGATATCGCCTATAGCTACGGGCCCGAGCTGGATAAGATGGTGGCCGATGGCAAGGTAACCCAACAGAAAGTCACCGACGTGAAACAGAATTTCGGCAAGCTGCTGCGCGGGCGGATTGACCTCTATCCGCAAGAGCTGCGAGTCGGTCTGGCCGAGTTGCAGAGCCAGTTCGACCCCGCCAGCGCGGCACTCATCACCCACAGTCAGACCCCTTTTCTGCGCAACGACAGCTTCGTGATGTTCCCGCGCAAGATGCCGGATTCAGCCAAACTGCGGGATCAGTTCAATCAGCAGTTGCAGCAGGCCATCGCCAGCGGACGTTATCAGAACTACTTCGAGCGACTGGCCCGGGGGGAATATTGACCTTGGCGAGGCAAAAACAGAGGGGATAAAACAACGGTGGCGGCCCTTTGTGGCCGCCACCTCTGTGATGCTTGTCAGCGGCTGGCATTAGCCGCTGATACCCACCTCCAGCTTGAACGGCGTCTTGGCCTTGCTGCTCTCGGCCGCCCCCATCTGGTAGACCCGAATGGTATAAGTGCCCTTGGCAGGCAGGGTTGCCTCAAAGTTGTTCCCGTCACGAGAGCCAACAAAGATCGCCTCCCCCTTGCTGCCCGGCGGCAAAATATTGAAGTAGGGCTTGCCGGTCAGGATCACCACCATGCTCTGGCCCTTGTTGGCCGTCAGCTTGTAATCGAGGGTCTGGCTACCCTGAATGGTACTGTTGATGGTTGCCCCTGACTCCCCCTTCTTGAACTGCACCTGCTGGGTCTTGATCCCGTCAGCCGCCTGCGCCATGCCCGCAATACCACCGAAGAGCGCAGATGCACATACCGCTGCCAGCCATGCTTTTCTCATCATTTGTCATCCCTTGTGTGAATGGAACCACTGTTACTGTTGCTCAAGGCGGCCCAAAAAACCATCTCCATTTGCGGCATATCTCAATCAATTTGCCATCACATTTGACCCGCCATCAGAAGGGGCGCCGCAGCGCCCCTTCTCTTTACTCTTTGTCGACCATCAGCTTGATTTACCCGCCCTGGGCTCATCAAGGGTGTGCTTCACCTCTTCATACCAGAGGTCGTGGTGCTCCTTGGCCCAGGTTTCGTCCACCTCGCCGGTCACCATCCCCTCCAGCGCCCCTTCCAGCTGGAACAGGCCCATGTAGATATGGAAGATAAAGCCGCAGATAAGGATCAAGGCGCCGACGATATGGATAAAGCTGGCCCACTCCATCTGGCGGCGCAGCTGGCCGAAGATGGGGAAATCGAGGAACAACCCGGTCGCCACGACTATTCCGCCAAACCAGATCAGCAGCCAGAAAATGGCCTTCTCGCCGCCGTTGGAGAAGCCCGCCGAGGGGTGACTTCCCTTGTGCTTGCCGAGCATGCCGCCAAACTTCATGAACCACTGCACATCCACCATGTTGACGATGTTGTGGCGGAACCACTTGATGAGCACCCCCATCAGGCAGAGGAAGAAGAGCGGCCCCACGTAGTTGTGGAACACCTTGGCGAACCAGATCCAGTTCTCCCACACCCCGAGGCTCACCACCGGCTTGATGAAGTACTTGCCGTAGATGATGGCCAGCCCCGACCCGGAGAGGGTCAGGAACATGGCCGCCGTGGTCCAGTGCAGCGCCCGATCCAGCCGACTCCAGCGCTTGAGCTTGCGCCCGGTGCGCGGTTTGGAGAGCTTGGTCTGCCCCACCACCAGATACATCAGGCCACACATGGCGAGCGACCCGAAAATGGCGATGGCGCCGAGCGGCGACACCCACTTGGTCTTCACCTCGAACCAGAGCTGGCCCGGCACCGAGATAAGCACTCCGTGCTCCGGCGAGCGGGAGGTGGTCACCCCCTCCTGCCCATCCTTCACCGCCCGCCAATAATCGGCGCCGGCAAAGCCGACCGCCTCTTTCTGCGCATCAGCGAAGCCGGGCGCGCTGAACAGCAGCAAGGCCGTCAGCAGCGCTGTCAGCCAGTGTCTCATTGGCCATCCTCCTGCTTGCCAAGCTTGAGCCCCTTGCCTCTGCCATCGTGAGGTTTGCTGGCGTCGCGATAGAGCGCCTGTTCATCAGCCCCCCAAGCTGCATGAGGAGCACCACGATAGGCAACCCGCTCACGGAAAATATCGGAGATCACCTGCGCATCCCCTGCCAACAGCGCCTTGGTAGAGCAGAGCTCGGCACACATGGGCAGCTTGCCCTCGGCGATGCGGTTGGCACCGTACTTCTGGCGCTCCGCTTCGCTGTGATCCTCTTCCGGGCCGCCGGCACAGAAGGTGCACTTGTCCATCTTGCCCCGATCGCCAAAGGCGGCGGTCTTCGGGAACTGGGGGGCACCAAACGGGCAGGCAAACAGGCAGTAGCCACAACCGATGCAGAGATCCTTGTTGTGCAGCACGATGCCGTCGTCGGTGTGATAGAAGCAGTCGGCCGGGCAGACCGCCATGCAGGGGGCGTCGGTGCAGTGCATGCAGGCGACCGAGATGGAGGTCTCACCCGGCAGGCCGTCGTTGAGGGTCACCACCCGGCGGCGCTGGATGCCCCACTCGAGGGCATCGTCGTTCTCGTTCTTGCACGCCGTCACACAGCCGTTGCACTCGATGCAGCGCTTGGTGTCACACATGAATTTCATTCTAGCCATGGGATCAGGCTCCTACTTTGCGAAAACGGCACAGGGTGACCTTGGTCTCCTGCATCTGGGTGACCGGGTCATAACCATAGGTGGTGACTATGTTGACCGACTCCCCCAGCACATAGGGGTCAGACCCTTCCGGATATTTGGATCGCAGATCCTTGCCCTCGAAGTGGCCGCCGAAGTGGAACGGCATAAAGGCGAGCCCCGGTTTGACCCGCGGGGTCACCAGTGCCTTCACCTTGACCCGGCCCCCTTCCGGCCCCTCGACCCACACATCCTGACCGTCGCGCACGCCGACGTCGTTGGCATCCGCCGGGTTCATCTCGACGAACATCTCCTGCTGCAATTCAGCCAGCCAGGGGTTGGAGCGGGTCTCGTCGCCGCCCCCCTCGTACTCCACCAAACGGCCGGAGGTGAGGATGATCGGGAACTCCTTGCTGACGTCCTTCTCCTGCACCGAGGCGTACTGGGTCGGCAGGCGCCACAGGCTCTTCGAATCAGGCCAGGTGGCGTAGTCAGCCAGCAAGTCGCGGCGCGGGGTGTAGAGCGGCTCGCGGTGCTTGGGCACCTGATCCGGGAAGGTCCACACTACGCAGCGTGCCTTGGCGTTGCCATACGGCACAAAGCCGTGCTTGATGGCGACCCGCTGGATACCGCCGGAGAGATCGGTCTTCCAGTTCTTGCCCTCGGCCTCTTTCTTCTCGGCCTCGGTCAGCTCATCCCACCAGCCGAGCTGCTTCATCAGGTCGGCAGTGATCTCGGGATAGCCGTCTTCCACCTCGCTCCCCTTCGGCCAGGAGTCTTCGGCGAGCAGCGAGACGCCCTGATACTCGATACCGAAGCGGGCGCGGAAACCGCCCCCCCCTTCCGAGACCGGAATACTGGTGTCGTAGAGGATATGGCTGCCGGGGTGCTTCATCTCAGGGGTGCCCCAGCAGGGCCAGGGCAGACCATACACTTCGCCGCTGACCGGGCCGCCTTCGGCCTTGAGGTTGGTCTTGTGGAAGGTGTGCCAGTTCTGCTGGTGCGCCTTGAGCCGCTCCGGGCTCTGACCGGTGTAGCCCACGCTCCACATGCCGCGGTTGTACTCGCGGGTGATGTCTTCCAAGAGCGGCTGGTTGTTCTCCACCTTGATGTGCTTGAACAGCTGATCGGCAAAGCCGAGCTTTTTGCTCAAGAGATACATGATCTCGTGGTCGACCTTGGATTCGAACAGGGGCTCGATCACCTTGTCGCGCCACTGCATGGAGCGGTTGGTGGCGGTGACGGAACCATAGGTCTCGAACTGGGTGGTAGCCGGCAGCAGGTAGACGCCGTCGGTGCGATCGTTCATCACCGAGGCAACGGTGGGATACGGGTCGACAATCACCATCATGTCGAGCTTTTGCATCGCCTTCTTCATTTCCGGGCCGCGAGTCTGGGAGTTGACCGCATGGCCCCAGTAGAACATGGCGCGGATGTTGGAGCCCTGCTCAATGAGATCGGCGTTCTCCAGCACCCCGTCCACCCAGCGGGAGACCGGAATGCCGTTGTTGTTCATCGGCAGCTTGCCGTTGTAGGCCTTGTTGTCGAAGCGCGCCTTGATCCACTCGTAATCCACATCCCACACCCGGGCCCAGTGCTTCCAGGAGCCCTCTTCCAGCCCGTAGTAGCCGGGCAGGGAGTCGGAGGTGACGCCAAAGTCGGTGGCGCCCTGCACGTTGTCGTGACCACGGAAGATGTTGGTGCCCGCCCCGCTCTTGCCCACGTTGCCGAGGGCCAGTTCGAGGATGCAGTAAGCGCGGGTATTGTTATTGCCGGTGGTGTGCTGGGTGCCACCCATGCACCAGACCACGCAGCCGGGGCGGTTGTCGGCCAGCAGCTTGGCAGCGCCATAGACCTGCTGCTCGTTGAGGCCGGTCACCCGCTCTACTTCGGCCGGGGTCCAGCGCGCCACCTCTTTTTGCACCTCGTCCATGCCGTAGACGCGGGTGCGGATGAACTCTTTATCTTCCCAACCGTTCTTGAAGATGTGCCAGAGCATGCCCCAGATAAAGGCGACGTCGGTGCCCGGACGCAGGGAGAGGTACATGTCCGCCTTGGCGGCAGTGCGGGTGCGGCGCGGGTCGACCACCAGGATCTTGCAGCCGTTGCGCTCTTTTGCCAGCAGAATGTGCTGCATGGCGACCGGGTGGGCCTCCGCCGGGTTGGAGCCGATAAACATGATCGACTTGCTGTTGTGCATGTCGTTCAGGCTGTTGGTCATGGCGCCGTAGCCCCAGGTGTTGGCGACCCCAGCGACCGTGGTGGAGTGGCAGATCCGCGCCTGGTGATCCACGTTGTTGGTGCCCCACAGAGAGGCCATTTTGCGAAACAGGTAGGCCTGCTCGTTGGAGTGCTTGGCGGAGCCGAGCCAGTAGACGCTGTCGGGGCCGGACTCCTTGCGCAGGCGCAGCACCTCGTTGCCCACCTCTTCGATGGCCTGATCCCAGCTGATGCGCTGCCACTTGCCGCCCACCAGCTTCATCGGGTACTTGAGGCGACGCTCACCGTGGCCATGCTCGCGCAGGGCCGCCCCCTTGGCGCAGTGACCGCCAAGGTTGAAGGGGTGATCAAACGCCGGTTCCTGACCGGTCCAGACCCCGTTTTGCACCTCGGCATAGACGCCGCAGCCCACCGAGCAGTGGGAACAGATGGTGCGCTTCACCTCGACCGGCACCCCGGCCGCCACGGTTTTGGCCTCGGCCCGCTGCATCATGGCAGGGGCCAGCCAACCGGCGGCCACGGCGCCACCGGCTACCAGACCCGAGTTGACCATAAAGGCGCGGCGGGTCAGCCCCTGACCGCGAATGGCCTCATTGCCCTGCTCGCCCGCTTGGGGCTGCTCGGCACGTTTTGTCAGTTTCATGAGTTCTCCTTCACTGATCCGGCTCAGTCAGTGCCGCGCAGGGTGCGATAAAAGTCGTGAACATGGGGGGTCTCCCGATAGCCCTTGTCAGGCTCGGTGTCGTGGGTCAACACCTCTTTGCCCACCACCCGACCGGTGGCACCGGCTAGCACGCCTATGGTGGCGACCACGCCAACTCCCTTGATCAGATTGCGGCGGGACGGGTCTTTCAGCTGTTCATCGCTCATTCTTGTGACCTCTGTTGTTGTTCTTGCCGGCGCCTGCCGCCAGCTTCGCGTCCAATGGGATATCTCGTCTGCTCGTGTTGTTATGCGCAGCTCTTGTTATGCGCAGATAGAGGCATTCAGCCCGGCACCACGCAGGCGCCAAACGGCAGGCGCAATTCGTTTTCCAACTTGAAGAAATCTTCGGCAAGGGCCCCGACTGCCCGGTAGAAGCTGCCCCCTTTCGCCTGTTGCTGATCGCGGCAGCATGCGAGTACCCAGGGGGCAAGGTGGCGCTCATAGAAGCGGTTGCGCTCCGGGTGTTGCTCGCCAATCAGTACCGCCATCACCTCACAGAGGGCAGCCAGATGATCTTCCGGCTCGCACACTCCGCTCTGGCGCTCGAAACCGAGGGACTGCAGATCTGCGCGCAGCACCGCCAGCGGCAGCTCCATCAATGAGCCGGTGAGATACCAGGAGGCAAACGGCACAATCTCCCCGCGCCCCAGCCCGATAAAGAGATCCTGATACTCCTCGGCAAGCTCGTTTTCGTGGTGGCTGCTGGCCGCCAGCTGCACCAGCCCCAGCCCTCTGGCAAAGGGGCCCGGCATCGGCTGCAACCCTTGCAGCCAGGCGAGCTGTTCGCCACGGGGGGCGGCGCGCCAGAGGCTTGCCAGCAGGGCGTAGAGATCGGCGCTGCTCTGTTCCAGTTCGGTCATGGTCAGTTCGCCAGCCTTTTCGTTATGTTGTTCACTCATCACTGGCCCCTCATACCTTGAGCTGGGAGACGGGATCCGCCGCCAGCGCCGCAAACACATCCTTGACCCGACAGTCCTCGCACATCAGCAGCCGCTGGGCGGCCTCGTTCTGGAAGTGGGAGTGACCGGCCAGTTTTTGCTGGATGCGGCGGATCATCGAAGCGGGCGCGAACGGCTTGGAGCAGCGAATGCAGCAGGCAGCCTCTTCGGCTTTCAGGCTCTGCACGGCGCGGCGCGCTTCGGGTACGGGTTGCAGGCGGGGCATCAGCACGATGGCCTGCTCGGGGCACGCCTTTTCGCACATGCCGCACTGGATGCAGTCCTGCTCGATAAAGTTGAGGCCAGGCGTGTACCCAACCGCATGCAGGGCGCGGCTCGGGCAGACCGCCACGCACCCCATGCAGAGGGTGCAGTCAGCTTCTTTCAATTCCACACTGCCGTAAGGGGCACCGTGGGGCACCGCCAGCGGCTCACGGCTCCCCTCATTGGCTTGCCAGAGGGCATCGAAGGCGGCAAACAGGTTTTCCCGTTTGTCCCCTTTGAGCTGCTTCTCCAGCAGGGCAACGGCTGACTGCGCGTAAAGAGACTCATCCATTTCGGCATCGCCGTTAAACAGGGCAATACGATTGGCAGCAAGACCAGCGCCCGCCAGCAGCACGGCGGCGCTGGCCAGCTCCCGCTCAACCAGCGCACGGACGCTTTCGGGGGCATCGTCACCGAGCGCAATGCGCACTGTGCTGGCGCCATAGGCAAGGGCGGCGAACCAGCTCTCGATGCCTAAACTGGCGCTCTCCTCCACCCAGACCGGCAGCCAGTTGGCGGGCAGGCGGGTAAGTTCGGCCTCAACCCATTCGCGCTCGTTTTCACCGGCAATCAGCAACTGGGGCGCTTCGCCACCCGCCTCCCGATAATGCTTGAGCAATCGGAACAGGTAGTCACCGCTGGTGTTGGCATCGGGCTGGTGATAGGCAATCGCCCCGGTCGGACAGGCCGAGGCGCAGCTACCGAAGCCCTGACAGAGATGGGGATCGATCTGGATGCGACCATTGATGGGCTTGAGCGCATCGGTCGGGCAGACATCGAGACAGCGGCTGCAACCGGGCACGCCGCGGGCGGTAAAGGCGCAGGCCTCGGGGTCGAGGCGAAAATAGCGTGGCTTGTCGAATATACCGGTCAGTGCGCAGATCTCGGCAAGCCGTTCGGCCAGCCCTTGATCATCGGCAAGATGCAGATAACCGACCGGCGGGCGTTCCAGCGCAAAGAGCGGGGCGCGGCCCAGATCGGCCACCAGATCAAAGCGCGGCTCGCCATTTTCCGCAGCCTGCTGAGTAAAACAGAGTGCCGCCAGATTAACCCGCTCACCCTGACCATTGAGGCCGGTCAGCTGGAACTGCCCCAGATACCCTGTCAGGCTCGGTTCGCGCAGGGTCAGGGCCGCGAGGGATGCGGTGGCATCGAAGATGGTTTCGAGATCGGCCGCCTCGGCATAGTGGACCGCTTCGCTCACCAGCAGAGTGGGCTTCACCCCGGCGGGCAGCAGGCTGGCAGCGCGGCGAATGCGATCTTCCGGGCCGACCAGCAGCAGGCGCCCCTGACTCCGGTAAGAGACAGTGGCCGGGATCAGGTTGTCGGTCTTGACCGTATGCTGCAGGGTATAGGCGCGAGCGCGCGCGTTATGCTCGGCCGCCCCCGCCCCATGGGCAAGATTGGAGGCTAGATTTGGGGCCAGATTTGGCAATGTTTGTTCAGTGCTCACATACGCTCCTGTGCGCACCACCTCATGGGATGGGCGCTTGTTGGTAAGCCGAGAGAGCAAGAGGCGAGCCAACTCCCCCGGAAAAAAAGTGACTGACAGGGAGTCAGGATCCTGAAGGTTCCATTCCCCCACCTTTGGTTGGGACATTTTGTCCACCAAAGGAAACCAAAATGTCCCGATCGTCGGTGTGGGTTTGAGAATGGTTATCAGCCAGCTCGTGCGGCTCGGCGGCAGGTTCACTGGCAAGCGCAACCGGTTCCGCGGATCCGCTGGCCAGATTGACCGATTCGCTCTCCGGGGCGGTTACCTGCTCTACCAGCCAGTTGCGCAGGCCAGCGGTCAGGGCCGCAGGCAGCAATTCGGGCTGGCTAAAATCCTGGGTGTAGTCGTCAAGCCCATCCGGCTTGTGAGTGCGAAACATGGCCCGCAGCGCCTCCCTGTCGGGGAGTTTGGCCTTGCCCGGCTGAGCCGTTGTTAGCGGCGGCTCGCCACTCTCGGCCCCCTCAACGGCAAGAGGTTCACAGCTCCCCTTGTCAGTGCTGACTACGGGGCTATCCAGCGATGTATCTGGAGTTTTACCTTCACCACTACCTTCGATGGGGGCGGCAACTGCCTCGGGAATGGCCTCTTCCCGTGGCTGCAATACCTGATGCTTGCGCGCCTCACTCTTGCGAGACGACCAGCGCTTGAGGAACTCACTCATGGGCATTTTTTCCGGCATTGTTTCCGGCCTTGTTTACGGCACAGGTTCCGGCGTCGCTGCCACGCTCGCGGCCATCGGGGCCTGTGGCTTTAACGGCACCGCAGCTGGCTTGATCCTGGCTATCGACACCCAACTGATCCTGCGCCCGCCCCTTGCCCTTCTTGCCCTTGCGGCGGGCCTCCAGCAGCTCGCCGTGACGGCCGATAAAGGCCTCCACCCAGGCTTGCAGTGCCTCGGGCAGCGGGCAGGAGAGCACCTGCCGCTCGCCATCCATATAGGCGGCGGCCACAGTCTGACTCAAGGTCAGGCCATCGGCCACAAAGCCACTGTCCACGCGGCTTCCGGTGACAAAGAGGCGGGGCGAGCCGGAGCTCAGATTGAAGCGATAATCCCCCCGCTCATCGCGAAACAGGGTAAGGGGCAAGGCACCGGCAGCCTCGGGTTCGGCGGGATGGAGCGCCGCAATCTCGAAACGGCGGCTCTGCCAGCGGCCAACCTGGCTGTCGATGGCCTTTAACTCCAGTTGCAGCCAGCGCTGCGGGGGCAAGGTATTGGTTGTCTCTTGCACTGTCACGGCTCCCATTAGAAGGTCTCTGCCGGGCCGCCCTCCCCCGTGATCCACCCTGTTCGGGGCGGATCAGAGCAGAACATTCAGGGCGGCCACGGCCATCAATGGGATAAGACTTAGCAAGAGTGGGGCCAAGGCAGGTTTGGTAGTTGATGGAGGCATTGCTGCGGGTTGGCGCGTTGTGCGGGATATGGATCGGCGCGGGCGTAGGTTGGTGCAGAGCGCAGCGAAGCCCAACATACAGAGTAAGACCAATCCGCCAGAGTCTAATCAAGAGGGATGGTAATAACCGAATAACACTGAATTATCCGATTATTGCTTTTGAAATATTCCACGGTAAACGTTGGGCTTCACTTCGTTCAGCACCAACCTACGATTTAGCCCAATGTACAACATAATTAACTTGCAGCAGACTTTTTATTTTCTTTTTTAGCAATACTAGATAGCTCTTTTTCTATTATTTTGGCAGATACAACTGGCAATGTTTGCGAGAGCATAAAAATAGATGTAAAAATGAAAAACACCCCAATAAAAATAACCGAGAACACTTGAATTAAACTAACATTAGGAATCTGACTAGAAATACCTATTAAAAGCAACCCAAACAACGCCATTCCAACACCAAAAATGAAATTAAACCAATATATAAACAGCTCGAACTTAGAAATACAAACAGTCACATTTCCACTATCGCCATCATAAGAAAAATGAGGTATGGCTCTTTTGAAATGGATAAATGAAACTGTTCCATTTGTTGACTGATGTGCTTTAATTACAGCTTCTCTGAATTGTTTTTCAAGACGGATGCCAGTCGTTATTTTAAAGTGCTCTGTAGCCAACTCTTCTTGCAGATGCGATTCCGTTAGCCCCGAAACAAAATCGCATTTTACAGCATCTGTTAGTTTCGATATTCTTGCTTTTTTTCTCTCCTCCCAGAAATCAACTATCGTTTTATAGTTAAAAATAAATGCAACCACCACTATCACTATCCCTAGAAGATAATTACCATTACTCAAACTATCGACAAGCTTAGGTAATCCCCCCATTTTTTGGAGCACTCAAAAGTAGAGGTCATGCGGCCTGTGCCAAGCGCTGTTTCGGCGTGTAGC
>NZ_JAPDCI010000029.1:0-31364 GCF_027705905.1 Aeromonas sp. Y293-4
GGGGCATGCAGTCGTGGCAAGCCCTCCGATGCCATATCGGCTCTTGAAGCTGGCTGAGGGTCATGGGTAATCAGGATTGGTTTTGGGTGTGGCCCCCGCTTTGCGTTTCTCTTTCAAACGATAGCTTTCACCGCTGATCTGAACGATGTGTGCATGATGTAACAGTCTATCGAGCATAGCTGCCGTCAGTGTCTGATCATCGGCAAAGGTGCTGGCCCACTGGCTAAAGGGCAGATTGCTCGTCAAGATCAGGCTCCCTTTCTCATAACGTTTGGCGATCACATTGAAAAACAGGTTTGCTTCCTCACGCCCAAACGGCAAGTAGCCTATCTCATCGATCACCAGTAAACGCGGCCCCATCACGACACGGCTGAAGTAGGCTTTAAGCCGCTCCTGTCGTTGAGCTGCTTGCAGCTGCAACATCAGGTCTGCTGCGCTGATAAATCTGGTCTTGATGCCAGCCATCAGAGCCCGATAGGCCAGTGCGATGGCAAGATGCGTCTTGCCCACTCCGCTTGGGCCCAGCAGCACTATGTTTTCGCTACGCTCTATAAAAGCTAGGCTGGCCAACTCCTGCAACTGGCTGCGAGGTGCGCCACTGGCAAAGCCGAAGCCAACTTATTGATTACAATTAAAAACTGAATGGTAATCTGAAAATTAAACCATGTTCATAGTCAGAAGTCCGATACCTCCAGCCAACACCAATATACCTAAAACAACTATGGCTCGTAGCCCACTTATCGATCTTTTCTGAGACTCCGCCACAGCCTCTAACTTACTGTTCAATTCGCCAAATTGTTTAGCAATGCAGCTATCAATTGCTGCGCGGCCTTGTTCAAACTGATCAGGTGTTACGAACGTCAAGGCTGCTACGTCACGCCTTAGTTTAAACTGTTCATCTTTGATCTGGCCTAGAAGGTCATTAAGTGACGTCAGGCGACCTTCAAACTCTTCAAATTTATTCGAGTTCTTCGTAACCCATTCACCCTGTTCAGTAGCTAGATTTGCGAGGGTTGATTTCGCAGCCTCTATCTCTGTTCTTGCATCGTTAACTGCGCTTAACAGGCCATTAAACTCTGCCACTTGCGCCGATTGCTCTTCGAGTGAATCGATTACTCGGTGTAGTTTCTGTATGTCATTCACCAATTAATCCCCTTGTATTGGCTGGTAAGTTTTTCAAGCCTATTTGCTAGTGGAGCTAACAAAGTGTGATAGGAGAACGGATCCCCTAGCTCTTCATTTACCTCCCCAAGAACATCCAAATCATCAAATTTCTCATGGACCAAACGAGCAAAGCGGCTTCGCGCATTTTCAGAGAACATTGGCTTTAGCTGCATAGTTTTTCGGACCAGCTCTAGTGCTTCATCCCTATTATCACTAATCAATCGATCAAAAGACGCTGCCATTCTTCGCTCTCCATCTGCATCATCAAACTCATCGGAAGCTAGTCGCAGTACACCGCTCAAGTAGTTCAAGAATGCATTATCTTTGTATGACTCTAGGAATCGAGAAAGTTGACCTCGTAGGAGCGTCATCTTCTCGCTGCCTACTAGATGTTCCGTGCGCTCTTCTTCATCAGTTTCAAAAAATACTGATGGCCATATCTTCGCCGACACAGAATTCTCAGCCATATTGAGCAGAAGTTGGCTCGACTTGTCGTGCCTGAAATAACCCTCTAGCTTCTCCTTAAATTCTTTGTCGTCCATCCTGCCTTCAGCGAATAAACTACATTGTTCATAAACGTTCTTCTGTGACTGGCGACGGTTGTAGACAAAATGGTCATAGGACCAGAGTAAAAGAACAAGAAAGATAAATTGCGATTTATCGATAGACCCTTTTCTTAACTTGTCGCAGAGAATTTTGTAGTACTGGTTATCACTACTGAACACATCCGCGAGTTTGAACTCAGGATCATACTTTCTGACGGTATGCTCAATTTTATTTTCAAGACCTTCTTCCGATAGGCACTGGAACTCGACATAGAGCGTGCCATTAAAAAAGTCTTCGATTACCCAGTCAGAAACAATACCTAATTGAGAAAGACGGTAGATAGCCTTTTCCAATTTATACTTTTCCGTACCAAACTGCCTGGCAGTAATGGTCACCGTGTTGTGTTCCTGATTGTACTTAAAGAATTCGTATACGTTTGCCATCAACTTGAACTCATCATTGATTGTGTCCAAGCTGTTTGTCATCAGGAACAGATTTGTGTTCAGGTCGCTATCTCGACTCAATAACTTCACGTACTCCTTCAGATCTTTGACGTTCGTACTAGCGTCCCAAATCTTGTCGAGAATAGCTGAATTGGGCTCTTTTGTGAGAAGCACATAGCAATCTGCGGGTACTTCCTTGAATAATTTTTTATCTCGCCCTGCCCTGCCTGCTTCCTGATACAAGGCTTCCATCGACCCAGGTATTCCGAAGTGAACCGTATAGGCAATATTCCCCTTATTCACGCCCATTCCGAATGCCTTAGTAGCAGTAAGTAGGCGGTATTTATTTTCTTTAAAATCGTCTTGAACTTGGCGCTTATATCTATCGAAAGCCTCTCCCTGTAATACCCCCATTTTCGGAGCAGACCCCGAAAAATATCTAACATCCATATTCAAGAGTGTTGAAATTCGGCCCGCTAAGCTATGACAACCCTTAGACCCGTTGACGGTGGCAGTGAATATGATTCCCGCCTTATTGCCATATTCCCCGTCGGAATTCCATTTACGCTCCATTTCAGAAACAAGTTCGACGGCTGCATCAACTTTGCGGCCTTTATCGTCGATAACGTGGAATGAGAGTTCCTCGCGAGTGAAGTCCATGGGTGTGCGGACAAAATCATCGGGGATATCAAACTCTGTTTGAATATCCTTTAGGACGTTAACTGATGCGGTTGCAGTTAGGCCTATATAAATTGCACTGGGAGCAAACCGTCCAATTGTATTTGCCAGGTTAAGATAAGACGTCCTGAAATCATGCCCCCACTCAGACAAACAGTGAGCTTCATCGATCACCGCGTAGGCAAATGAGAGATCTAGTCCGATAGCCAACATCTCTTTTCTAAACGCATGGGTTTGGAATCGCTCAGGCGATATGAAAACGAAGAAGTACTTACCACGTCCGAAATCGCTCTGAACTTTGGCCTTCTCTCCTGCCTTCAAATCACTAGTAATAAAATTGCTTCGAGTGAAGCCGATGCTATCCAAATCGGCTTTCTGGTCATACATCAAACTCTTTATCGGACACACGACAAAGCTAACAGCTGGTTGCAGAACCGCAGACAGCTGGTAGCAAATCGACTTACCCGAACCTGTAGGCAACAATCCTATTGTGCCGTTTCTCGAAAGTGCAGATCCTATGATACCAACCTGCCCTTCCCTGAAATCTACATCCTCTAGGTATGGTAGAAACAGGTTGCTGAGGAAGTATCTCAGAGACTCTCGCTGCTCGCTGCCTGGGCTAAGATCTAGCTTGTAGGCAATGGGATCACTGCATGAAAGCTCGAAGAAGTCATAGTCAATTAATTGACTGGTTTCTATTGAAACAGCATCAGAATCTTCGAAGTATCGATAGAAATCGAAGTAATCCGTACGTGAATATATGACGTCTTTGTTAACTTGAAAGGAATCGTCATAACGCTCCAGTATGCTGAAGTCGATGAATATATTTTCACCAGACCGTTCGCTCGGAAGCTCATCTGATTCGATCAGCGCTACTTCAATTCGCCTTTCTTCAATACCAATGAGACGCAAGAGATTCGATAACAAATCGTTCAGGTCGTCTAGTGCCGCTTCAGCAAAATCTGTGCCATCACGATTGACTATGAATAGTTTTTTCAACTCTCCTAGTCTGATCTGACCGCGTTCAAGAAGCTCCAATAACAGTAACTGGAAACGCAACGCCGAGGTCAGCCTCAATCGTGGGTCGGTAACATCAGCTCCATTTTCATAAACCTCTTGGTAATTCAATAAAGAAATACCATTAGGAGGCGTTAGGACACCGTCACGCTCTAGGCCATCTACGATCTGAATGTGAGAAATAATCGAATTTATCTTACTGATAAATGACTGGTTCTCAGATGCCAGTTCTTGAACAGTGAACCGAACAGTCTTCAGTCCCTGGGTTTCAGTAAACAAATCCCTCATCTCATCTAACTGCTGAGAATTTTGGTGTTGCTGACCGTCTATCTCAATAATTAAACCAACTTGAGGAATGTAAAAATCTACCTGTCGGTTCTGGAATTGTTCAACGTAGACCTGAGTCATATCGTAAATCTGGACTTCAGGGAGCATTAGCTGTTTTACAAAAATGTACTTACCGAAATACTTCGGAATCAGCTCATCAAAAAACCTTTTCGCTGGGTAGCTTCCAGACTGTTTGTTGCCTCGAATTAATCTGTTCCAAAAAACTGACTTATCTGACAAAAGAGCCTGAGCTGGTGTATTAAGAGCGCTCTGTTCCAGCTCAATGCCAAATGCTTTCCTCAGTTTTCGCGAGGCTATTGTAGGCTTCCCTCTCTGAAGTATGTTTTTAAGAACTTGAATTGCTCCAAATAGCTGACCAGACGCCACTTCAGACGAGATAGAATAGTTGAGAAGATTATGGAAAATGAAGTTATGGTTGGTTCTCGCGTAGTTAGCAGAAAACTTCTTGCTTACAAGCCTACGACTAGACTTCGGCCTGACATATCCAGATAGTTCACTTTCATCCGCCAGCGAGTCGATGATTGGGTTGTACAAATCTGAAAATAGTTGGTTATTGTGCTGTTGTTTAATGCTGTCAGTACTTAGCTCTAATCTATAGAGAGTTTTGACCAACGTAAAAATGTAAATACTTGAATTCGGGAAAGCTTGAGATAGACAGCGTGTTATCTCATCAGTTGTAGCCCCCGAAGTTAATACGTCGTCAACGATAAGAAATGTCGGATTTGAATTCGCTTCTATTGAATCAACTTCGGCTTTATAGGCCCCTCCGACCTGCTGTCGTCTTTGTACTGCACTGCAATTAGTCGATTTAACTAATACGTGCTTTTTCTCTAATATCTTAGGTTGGTAAGTAGCCCCTAAAGCAACAGCCAGCGACTTGCCCAAGGTATCTAATGCTTTATCGCCATCTTCAGCCCTAAGCTCAGCGTGACCTAACGCTCGAACAACAATATCTATAACTGGAAATGAAGGAGCTAGCTCAACAGTCTTGTTAACCCAGCGGCGTACAGAAGGATTCTTGTTATCTTTGAAAGACCAAACTTCCTGTTTGACACCATCTAAATAGAATCCCAGATGAAGTTTATTTCCAGATTGTATTAACTCAGAACGTCCCGTTGTTGCGGAACTCGGTGTCGAGTTTTTTCCAATAAGCTCGGAGAGATTGCTTACTCCCTTATGTGACGAATCGATCTCCGAGGCAGAACCCCAATCTACTGAGAAAAACTCAACTCCTGCATTGAAAGCAGCGTCTCGATCTAGGTTGCTATCTCCTAAATAAATTGACTCGTCGGCGCTAACACCGAAATACTCGAGAATACGAGTAACGCCCTCATGGCTCGGCTTATGCTGCGTTACATCATGGTAGGCTACTACATAATCAACAGAGATACTGAAGTGTTTGAGTAGACCCTGAACGTAATTCGAAGGCGCATTCGAGAAGATAGCAACCTTGATTCCAACTGACCGAGCCGTTGTAACAAGGCCGACAACGCCCTGATAAACGGCACAACCATTAAAGTACCTGTGTATGTCTCTCCATCGGCCAGCTGACCGAAATGGTTCGAGGCTTGATGTATCAATAAGCGTGTCATCAAGATCGAGGACGATGACCTTTATCACAGCAGGCCACCGTTTGATTTCAACGATCTAAATGAACTCGCGATGTCTTTTAATTGAAGCTGAATATCTTCATAAGATTCGCTCGTGTAGGGTATCGCCTTTCCTTCGTTAACTAGATGTTGCGTTCCTGAAATTGCCTTGATAGTAAGATCTGGATACCTAGCTTTCTGTGCGTCAGGAACGAAGACAGGACGCTCCATAGAGAGAGCAGATTTGACTGCGTGCATCGTCCCACCATCTATCGAAGTTTCAATAGCAAAGACGGCAGTAGATAAACCTGCTTGTATCCTGTCTCGCTTAGCAAAGAACGCAGGTATTGCTTTGGTTCCTGGAGCATTCTCCGCAACTAGAAGTCCATCCGTATCCAAAATTTCCTGAGCGAGTTCTCGATTACTTGTGGGAGAAATAGAATCCACATCGACAAGAACAGAAATCGTTGAGGTTTTGGCGTCTAATGCAGCGCGATGAGCAATTGTATCGATACCCAGTGCAAGTCCACTGACTATCGTGAAACCATAAGTCGCAAACTTTTGAATAGTTTTAATCGTTATGGTTTCACCCTTGGGGGTGTTTTCACGAGTTCCTACAACAGCTATAGAAAGCCTATTCTCTAAGAGTTTCAGATTGCCTTTGCAGTAAAGAAAGGGAGGAGGTTTCGGGAGATTGTATAACGAGATTGGATAGGTTTTCGAACCGAAGAGAACAATCTCAACTCCTTTATTTTTGAACGAATCAATCTCAGCTTGTACTTCGTCCCTGAGAGCCTGGAAGTTCGCAGCGTTGAAGAAACTTTCGAGAGCTGCTCGAGATTTAACATTTGAGATTTTTAGATTGGAGGAATGGTGTACCAGTTCTTCGAGCGTTGACACTCCGCTATACGCTGAAAACTTTAAGATCGACAGAACCGTTTCATCACCAACGCTCATTAACTTCTTAAGAACAAGAGCATCTACAATGTTCACATCCCCCCCCAAAAAACGACCGTTTTTAGTCCATTAATCGTACAGATTAATTGTATTCTACCGAGAAAACAACATAAACTAACTTGATTTCCCATGACCCTCAGCCAGCTTCAAGAGCCGATATGGCATCGGACTAGCTCCAAGTCGAGCCGGATGGGCATAGTCTTTATGCAGAATTTGAAATGTATATACTGAGCGACTCGGATAGGGGCTTGAGACAATCCGAGTCGCTCATACTGGGCCTTTATAGAGGATAGAGTGTGTAATGAGTAAACCATTTGGTTCCGGCAGCGTTACAGTTCAACCATCTCGTGGCCTGTGGCAGGCAAGCTACTTAGGGCAGAAAGTCACCTATAGCGAAGCGCGGTTCGGTCCAATGGCAGAGACCCTTGCTCACCGGGCTTTGTTAAAATTGCAGGCTGGAAACTTTGACCCTGTGTCCGACGATCTGCAATTTAAGCAGTCATGGCGAATGGTGGATGCTGCCAGGCAATTGGGGCTCTCATTGGGCCAACTGCGGCAGTGGATGCTAACTGGAATGCTCAACGGACATGTGATTAAACCACCAATGCGTGACGTGAAAGGCGTTGACCGAATCACCGGTTGCGAATTGATGATGGCGCAAGAGCGCCTTGCTGAGTGCAAATCCGGGTTGTCACTTTGCAATGGGTAATTCGTCTAATGCCGTGGTATAGCGGGGACTGAGTTTTTCACGCCTCATAATCCAATCACTGTTGTCTCTCCCACAAGATCCAAAATGAATTTTTCCTAATCGTCCCTGGTTGATTCGGTCGATCATCTGCATTAGGTCCTGACTGCGGGGCTTATGTTGATGATGGTCGAACAAATCTCCCTGCTGGCTGCCGATAGGAGTGAAGTCGGCTAGCATCACGCCCCCTTTTTGGTAGCGGTGCCCATCCCGCCAGATATGAGAGAGCAGTGAGTGGATCACTCCCAGCAGCTCCCTGGTATCGTTGGTAGGCACAGCCAGCGTGGTGCTCACGTGGTTGCCGTAGTAGGGCTCTTTGTCATTGAAGGGACTGGTACGAATGAATAGGGTGACATGGCGACAGCACATTCCTTCTGCCCGGAGTTTTTCAGCTGCACGTTCCATATATCCCGCGAGTGCTTGATGCATGGAATTCATGTGTGTGATCCGTTCACCGAATGATCGGGAGCAGATGATCTGCTGTTTGGCTTGTGTGTCCTGCTCCAGGCTGGCGCATGGATAGCCGCGTAGCTCTAGCACGGTTCGCTCAACAACGACCCCATAACGATGCCGTAGGTTTTTACCATCGACAGCGACTAGGTCCGCCACACTATTGATCCCGTGCGCTTCGAGCCTGGTGGTCAGTTTTCTACCTATTCCCCATATTTCCCCGACTGGAGTGATAGCCATCAAACGCGCTCGACGTGCCTCATCACGCAAATCAACCACTCCACCAGTCGCAGGCCACTTCTTTGCGGCGTAGTTTGCCAGCTTGGCGAGTGTCTTGGTTGGCCCGATCCCGACGCCGACTGTGAGTCCAGTCCATTGCTGTATTCGTTCACGGATCTGACGACCATATGCTGTTAGGTCTCCCGCCCATGATTCGTTCAGTTCAATAAACGCCTCATCAACACTGTACACCTCGACAGTTGGCACCATGCCTTCCAGCGTGGTCATTACGCGCTGTGACATATCACCATAGAGGGCGTAGTTGCTCGAGAACCAAACACCGCCTACGGCCTCGAAGAACTGACGGATCTGGAAGTAGGGAACACCCATCTTGATGCCAAGCGCCTTGGCTTCTGCCGAGCGAGCCACAACGCAGCCGTCGTTGTTCGATAGCACCACGATCGGGCGCCCCTTGAGGTCTGGCCTAAACAGGCGCTCGCAGGACGCATAGAAGTTGTTCACATCGACGAGGGCAATGGCGTTGGGCATGGTTTAGCCTAGTTTGGTCTTGTGGAGTACATAGGTTACGACGCCAAAAATCTCTAGTTCTTGCCCGTCCAATAGATGGATGGGCTGGAAATCCGGATTGGCGGGTAGCAGGGCAGGGAACGGGCGTTCTTGCAGCTGTTTGACAGTGAATTCTCCATCAAGGCAGGCTAGAACGATAGCGCCGTGGCGGGCCTTGAGCGCCCTATCTACGATCAAAAGATCCCCGTCATTGATGCCCTTTTCCACCATGCTGTGGCCACTGGCCCTGACATAGAAGGTGGCAGCGGGATGCTCAATACAGATCTGGTTCAGATCTATGGTTTGCTCAATATAGTCCTGTGCTGGGCTAGGAAAGCCGCAAACCACAGGGGACAGAAAAAGCGGCAGCTCTAGAGCGTCCGGGGTTGGATGTGGGATGGCGAACATGGTGGCTCACTGGTTACTGTTTTTATATACAGTATAGCCGTATTGCATAACGTGTGCATCCGGTGTCAGTTGACATACCGGGCCCATTAGCTATGTTCGGTTCACATGGTACTGTGTTCATAGGACGCGTGATGGAATCAACAGTTTTTAGGTGTGGTCGTGGCCAGGGGGTATACCTGCCCGAGGCAGTGGCCCTGCCAGATGATGTCACGCATGTTGAGATCGTCGTGGTTGGTCGTACTCGCATAATCACACCTGTAGGTGAGTCCTGGGATAGGTGGTTTGATGAGCCTTGTATGAGCGCCGACTTCATGGCCGAACGTGAGCAGCCAACCGCCCAGGAGCGAGAGAAACTCTGAGGTCCAGCAGGGTAACTGAGTTGCGTAGCTGAGAGGGATTGTTTTTATATATATAGATAAAGCGTATCCCTCTCACCTGAAAAGGTGAATAGCTATGGCTATCATTCTCGCGTAGCGAGGATTGTTCATAGATCTGTCGGTACTCGCCCCCCAGGCAGGATAGCTCAGTCGCCATTTTTTCTAGGTTGCACCACTGGTCGTGGTGCATGTGATCCAGTTATCTACCCGTGGTTTCCATTGGACCATTCGTTGAAGGTGTTTTGGTGGCACTAGAGCTGAGGTGCACAGCTGAGAGGGATTGTTTTTATATATATAGATAAAGCGCACCCCTCTCACCTAACAGGTAACGATGTGGCTACATCATTCTCGCATAGCGAGGATTGTCCATAGAGCTGTCGGCGCTTGCTCTCCCTGGTAGACAGGATAGCTCGATAGCAATTTTTTATGTTGCACCACTGGCGTGGTGCATCTCATCCAGTTAGTTATCTGGCCAAGTATTCCACCAGGAACTTGTCAAACGGGGTATTCCACTTGTTGTAATCCCCGGACTACCTGGCACATGTCGAGCACTATCATGGCTGTGCGCACCTGCATAGGAACAACCTCAACACTGGCTGACGAAAACTGTACTAGCATCATTCGTTTCCATTTCATAAGGTCTTATAGCCGTAGCTCCACAACAAAGACCTATCTGTAGCATGGAAGTAACAATGGAAAGAATTTCACTGCATTCGTTAATTCAGAGAACTATGTGTATGTTGGGGTTCTCATTAGAAAGTATGGCTGATCGGGTATCAGCACTAATCTGGCTTGGTGATAATATCGGTGAACAGTGGCCATATTATATTGATGACTCAACAATAGGGTTTAACGATTGGAAATTCATACGCGATGCTGACTCAGGAGAAATCGTATTTAGTAATATGCAAGTTCCTGCAATTAGTAAACATGAGCTGGTAGAAGTCTTTCAGGATGATTTTTCTGCAAACAATAATACAACTATGGAATAGTTGATATGAATGTATACCTCAAAAATGATTCATTAGAAATGGAACCACTAACAGATGCAGAGCGGATAGTGGCAGCTCGAGATCCATTGACTACGCCTGAGCAGTTAAACAAGCTATCCATGGACGATGATTCATGTGTTCGTTACTACGTCGCTGGAAATCCTGCAACTCCTATTGAGGCCATTACTCGACTAGCTCACGATGATGACGAGGATGTGAGTGAATTAGCTATCAGCAGTGCTGTCATTCAACCTAGCACTCTCAGTGAATTATCGACTCATACTAATGTTGTAAAGAGAGTTGCCGTAGCTAGACATCCGTTAACCCCCACAATAGTACTCAATTCATTGTCCACAGATGCTGATAGACATGTCCGTGCAAATGTGGCTCGTAATCCCACAACCCCCTTATCCGTATTAAACGTGTTATCTCTGGATGAAGCAGAAGATGTCCGTGTCGGTATTGCTGGTAATCCGAAGGTTTCTCAAGCGTTATTAATACAATTGCTTGAGCGGACAAACCACGATGATATAAGAGTTTTGGCTGCGGCAGCCGGTAATCGAGCATTGCCATCAAGGATGTTGATTCAATTTGTTTCTGATGACCGTCCTTTAATTCGTATGTCAGCGGCGAGTAATCCGCTACTAAAACCTGAACAGATGAACGAGTTACTTTTTGATAGTGATGAGTATGTGCGCAAGGCTTTGATGCGAAACCCTGCCTTGCCAGGCTCATTGAGCATGTGTTGCGTGGATGATCTGCTATAAATCTACGATAAGTGTTACAGAGCTCATACTTATGCTTTAATGTAATTAAAGAATATTCTGAAGATGATAGATTGAGATCAAGTTGACTAAATGGATACGTGGAGGTTGTCATGACATATGGGGAATACACTGGCGATGATGCTGCACATGATATGATAAATAGAGAACAGTTCATGAAGCAGAAATATCAAGAGGCAGTTTCTTACGAATTTGGGATCGGCGTAGATGCTGACTTTCTAAAAGCGATTGAAATATATGAGATTGCGGCGTCACGCGGCCACCCTCAATCAAATTTAAAACTTGGCATGTTCTATTTTCATGGTCATGGTGTAACTCAAAATATAAATAAAGCAATTAAGAATTTTAGGAAAGCAGGGGAGAGTGGGTGTGCCCTGTCCTGCTTTACACTAGGATGGATTTATGATGAAGGGATTTTAATATCTAAGGATGATGATAAAGCTGAATATTTTTATATAAAATCAGCTGAAAAGGGCAATGGAAATGCGCAGTATAATTTATCTCAACTGTGTTTGAAGATAAGTGAAAAAAAGGCAAAGGAAAGCTATGAGAAAAAATCAATTGAATGGCTTGAGTTGGCAGTAAAAAATGGCCATCCACTGGCCCAATTGAGTATGGGTATTCATTTAGTCAATAAAAATGAAGGGCCAGAGGTTGATGTACATGCAAATCAGCTATTTACACTCTCAGCCGAACAGGGAAATATTGATGCGTTATATCAATTAGGATTAATGCATCTAAAAAGCTACAAAAAATATAAGATAGAGCATGATCTCAATATGGCATTTGAGTTTTTAAATAAAGCAAAAGATGCCGGGCATATTCAGGCGCAAGTGAAAATTGGAGACATGTGCTACTGTTGGCTGGGATACGATCTTGATAATACTCAGTTTGAGAACATCAAGATTGGAGGGCGTGAATATGAAATAGGGCCAGATTGGGGGCATTATCTCGAAGCAGCAAAAAAAGGCAGTATGGAAGCTAAATATAAGGCCGGCATCATACTGTTAAATGAAGATGCGAGCTGTAGCGATGGATTAGAGATGCTAGCATCTGCTGCATATGGAAACTATCCTGCTGCGAAATATTTACTATCTGTGAAAGAGATTTGTGATCTTTGGCCATTACTGAATAACCATGAAAATTTTGAATTGTATAAAGATATATTGTTCAATAATATTGAAGATATAAGAAGTCAGCTTGATTATGCGTCTAAGCATGGAATAAAAAATGCCAATCTGCAATTGGCAAAATTGTATTGGAGTTGCTACCGGGCTGGTTCAATAGATATTGAACTTTTTGAGATATCTAGCCTACTGTATACTTGGGTTAGCGACTATAATTTATTGAAGTATACAGAAGTTCCTTATTGCACTTATTTAGATGACATATCTCTAGATGAGCTTATTTCGCTTGCTAAATCAGGTGATAGCAAGGCTCAATTTGTACTGGGGACTCACTATGCAAAAGGGAGCATAGTTTCTCAGGATCTTGAAAAAGCTGAATTTTGGTATAACCAATGTATTGGTTCTGGAGACCCAGAAATCCTATGTCGTCTAGCATATATCTATCACATTGGTGATGGAGTAAATGCAGATATACATAAATGTAAAGAAATTATGGAATCCTACATTAGTCAATTCCCAAGTCTTTATGATTATGATATAAACTATCGACGTGGTTATATCGCACTACATCATGATAAGAACAAGGACGATGCAATTAAATCGTTTGAGTTGGCGTCTCGTAATGGTGTTCATTTAGGTGCAACATATGAACTTGCAAAAATGTATTTTAATGATAATGAGAAGTATGAAGATGGGATTCATATGTTAATCTCCATTATAGGGCGAGGGGTAAGCGATCCTGGTGAGTGTAGTTTGCTAGCTCTTATTAATGAATACTCTGAAAATGCAAGAAGTGGTATTCATGAAGATATAAATGAAAATGTTATAGCCCCCATCTTGGATGATGTGCTATGTTTGCCTACTATATTCAAGAATGAAGTTAGTGAGGCCATTCGTCAACATGTATATTGCTAATTATATTCTTGCTGTATGATATAGTAGCATACTAAAGGGGCGTTATTACTTAACGCCCATCTTTCATTCATGGCTTGCTCATGTCTTTAATATAAAGTGATGCCAACCATCTATATAATGCAGGATTAGGAGGATATTTTTGAGCGACATAGGGTGTGTAAGTGGTGAAATGGCCAATAAGTTGGCATCTCATTTTTACGGCTTTATCCAAACACTATAGGCTCTTCACACACTGACGGGCATCAGTTTTTCCCGTATCATAGATGCCTTGTTTAATCGTATGTAAGATCTTGAGATGACGGACTTTGGTTCATTCGATGAACATTCAAACCGGCCTAGGTTGCTCGATCAGCTTAACTTGGATCCTGACCTGATTGTCTGCCATAGGACATAAGCAACATCCGGGTTGCACTCCTGTGTGAGTCCCTAGTCTCTCTAGACTCTGTCGCCATTAAGCGCGCCTTCACAACATGAATCCAGTTAATCAGCCTTCATGTAGATGGCTAATCGTAAAGATCTACTACGCATCAGTCACAAGTAGCAGACTGTTGTACCGGACATCAGAAAGGAACAATAACATGACAAGCATTCAACAACGCGCCGCCCTGCAACGTCAGATCTGGGCCATTGCCAACGAGGTACGCGGTGCTGTCGATGGATGGGATTTTAAGCAGTATGTACTGGGTGCCCTGTTCTATCGCTTTATCAGCGAGAACTTTGCCAGTTACATCGAAGGCGGTGATGACAGCGTCAACTACGCAGAAATACCCGATAGCGTGATCACCCCGGAAATCAAAGAGGATGCTATCAAGACCAAGGGCTACTTTATCCGCCCCAGCGATCTCTTCGTCAACGTGGCCAAAAATGCCAATAGCAACGACAGCCTCAATACCGATCTTGCCCACATCTTTGCTGACATTGAAGCGTCGGCTAACGGTTACCCGTCAGAGCGAGACATCAAAGGACTGTTCGCTGACTTCGATACCACAAGCAACCGCTTGGGTAACACGGTTAAAGATAAAAACGCCCGTTTGGCAGCAGTGCTTAATGGCGTGGCCAAGCTGGATCTTGGTGATTTTGAAGAGAATGATATCGATCTCTTCGGCGATGCCTACGAGTTCCTTATTTCCAACTATGCTGCCAACGCCGGTAAATCCGGTGGCGAGTTCTTCACCCCCCAGCATGTATCCAAGTTAATCGCTCAGCTTGCCATGCATGGCCAAAGTAGAGTAAACAAAATTTACGACCCGGCTTGCGGCTCCGGCTCGCTGCTCTTGCAAGCCAAAAAGCACTTTGACGCCCACATCATCGAAGATGGCTTCTTCGGGCAAGAGCTCAACCACACCACCTACAACTTGGCGCGGATGAACATGTTCTTGCACAACATCAACTACGACAAGTTCAACATCCAACTCGGCGATACGCTGCGCGAACCCCACTTTGGCGACGACAAGCCGTTCGATGCCATCGTCTCCAATCCTCCCTATTCGGTGAAGTGGATAGGTTCGGATGACCCGACCCTGATTAACGATGACCGCTTTGCCCCCGCTGGTGTGCTCGCCCCCAAATCCAAAGCCGACTTTGCTTTTGTACTGCACGCGCTCAGCTACCTCTCCACCAAAGGCCGCGCAGCCATCGTCTGCTTCCCCGGCATCTTCTACCGGGGCGGGGCCGAGCAAAAGATCCGGAAATATCTGGTGGACAACAACTACATCGAAACCGTGATTTCGCTGGCACCTAACCTGTTCTACGGCACCACCATCGCGGTGAATATTCTGGTGTTGGCAAAAAACAAAAAAGACACGATGACCCAGTTTATCGATGCAAGCGGTCCGGACTATTTCAGAAAAGAGACTAATAACAACGTGCTGCTGGACGCGCACATCAAAGAGATCATGGAGGTGTTCGACAGCAAGGCAAATGTCGATCACTTCGCCAAATCGGTACCCTTCGAGCAGATCGCTGCTAACGACTATAACCTCTCGGTCAGCAGCTATGTGGAAGCAAAAGACAACCGTGAGGTGGTGGATATCGCCCAGCTCAATGCCGAACTGAAAACTACCGTGTCTAGAATCGACCAACTACGCAAAGACATTGATGCCATTGTTGCTCAGATTGAGGGTAACGACAGCGAAGGCGAGGAACTGAAGGCATGAACGACATGAATTTTTTGGAAAAGCTGCTGGATGGAGTTGCGGTGGAGTGGGTACCACTGGGAGCGGTTGCGAACATTGGAACCGGAAGTTCAAACCGTCAGGATGAGGGTGAAAGCGGAATCTACCCTTTCTATGTTCGCTCGAAAAACGTTTTAAGGTCAGATACCTTCGAATTCGATGAGGCCGCAATCATCATCCCTGGCGAAGGCGGGATTGGTGACATATTTCACTATGTAGAAGGGAAGTATGCTTTGCATCAGAGGGCTTATAGGATTGTCATTACGACAAATACTGTGAGTACGAAGTTCTTGTATCACTTTATGCGTTCTAGTTTTAAACAGTTTATTTTGATGAAGAGTGTCGGCGCTACAGCTATTTCAATTAGAAAACCCATGATTGAGGGGTTCCCCATCCCGATCCCCTACCCGGACAACCCGAAAAAATCGCTGGAAATCCAGGCCGAAATCGTCCGCATACTGGACACCTTCACCGAGCTTACCAACGAGCTTACCAACGAGCTTACTGCCCGAAAAAAGCAATACAACCACTACCGTGACCAGTTGTTGAGTTTCGAGGACGGGGATGTGGAGTGGAAGCCTCTTGTGGAGATTGGCGAGTTCATTCGTGGTAAGCGATTTACTAAGGCCGACTATGTGGACAATGGTATCAACGTGATCCATTATGGCGAGATATATACGCGATATGGTGTTTTTACGGACAAGGTTTTTTCTCAGGTACGGGAGGAAATGGCTAACTCCTTGCGCTACGCAGAGCCTGGTGATGTTGTCATCACTGATGTTGGTGAAACGGTTGAAGATGTGGGCAAAGCGGTAGCTTGGCTTGGGAATGACAAAGTGGCCATACACGACCACTGCTACGCGTTTCGGCATTCGATGAATCCGAAGTTTGTTTCTTATTGCATGCAAACAGCGTCTTTCATTGCCAAGAAAGCCAAGTACGTGGCTAGAACCAAGGTCAATACGTTATTGGTTAATGGCTTTTCCAAAATAGCCATACCGGTCCCGTATCCCAACGACTCTGAGAAATCACTAGCCGAACAAGCCCGCATTGTAGCTATTCTCGACAAACTCGACACCCTGACTACCTCCCTCACTGAAGGTCTGCCCCGCGAAATCGAGCTGCGCCAGAAACAATACGCGTATTACCGCGCTCTGCTGCTGAACTTCCCCAAGCCGGAAGCGGTAGAGGTGTAACATGGGTAAAATGCTGATCGACATCGCCCAGCAGTTAAAAGATGCCAACAAGAAGGTGCAACTGATCTACGCCTTCAACGGTACGGGCAAGACTCGTCTGTCGCGAGAGTTCAAGCAACTGATTGCGCCTAAGGAGGAAGGTGATAGCGTGCCGTCGTCGGAGTTGGCCGACAAGAAAATTCTTTATTACAGCGCCTTCACCGAAGACTTGTTTTACTGGGACAACGACTTGGGGCTGGATGCCGAGCCGAAACTGAAAATTCAACCAAATGCTTTCACCAAATGGGTGCTCGAAGAGCAAGGCCAGGACCAAAGCATTATTACCACCTTTCAGCGTTACACGAGTGAGAAGTTGACGCCGCAGTTCAGTGCGGATTTTTCATCGGTTAGTTTTTCGTTCGAGCGCGGAAATACTCGACAAGAATCCCATATCAAAATTTCCAAAGGTGAGGAAAGTAACTTTATCTGGAGTTTTTTCAATGCCCTACTGGAGCTGGTGATTTCCGAGCTAAACATCCCGGAGGTCACTGACCGCTCCACCGATGTCTTCAACAATTTGACCTACGTCTTTGTTGATGACCCCGTGAGCTCACTGGATGAAAACCACTTGATCGAGTTGGCGGTTAACGTGGCAGGGTTGATCAAATCAAGCCGGTCCGATCTTAAGTTCATCATCACCACACACAGCCCGCTGTTCTACAACGTCCTTCACAACGAACTCGATCTCAGCAAAAAGGGCAAAAATGAGGGCTGTTATCTCCTGGAACGCCATGAAGACGGCACATTCGAATTGACCGTGAAGCACGGTGACTCCAACAAAAGCTTTTCCTACCATCTGCACCTGAAACAAATCATTGAGCAGGCGATTGCGGACAACAGGGTTGAACGGTTTCATTTCACCTTGCTGCGAAACCTCTACGAGAAAACAGCCAGCTTTTTGGGTTACCCCAAATGGTCAGAACTCTTGCCGGAGGACAAGCAACTTTATCTAAGCAGAATAATTAATTTCACAAGCCACAATACGCTATCGAACGAAGCAGTTGCAGAGCCAACACAAGCCGAGAAAGCGATTGTCAAGTTGTTGCTCGAGCATTTGAAGAGCAATTATGGCTACTGGCAGCAGGAGCACCAAAATGGCTGATTATAAAACCATCGCAGAATCCAACAAATTTATCGTGCTGGATAAATACACTAAGGAGTGGTCGGTTGCTGAAAGCTATCAGAGCGAAAGTGATCTGGAACGCGAGCTAATTGAGGATCTTGTCAATCAAGGTTATGAGTTTCTGCCCACCCTGAATAACCCCACAAAAATGCTCGCCAATGTACGGGAACAACTACAAACGCTCAATAACGTAGCGTTTCTTGATGGCGAATGGCAGCGTTTTGTTGAGACCTTCCTCGATAAGCCCAGCGACAGCATTGTCGATAAAACTCGCAAGATTCACGATGACTATATCCATGACTTCGTTTTTGATGATGGTCGCATTAAAAACATTTACCTGCTGGATAAGAAGAACATCGTCCGCAACAAGGTGCAGGTAATCAAGCAGTTTGAACAAACCGGTAACCTTGCCAATCGCTATGATGTGACGATCCTGGTGAATGGTTTGCCACTGGTACAGATCGAGCTTAAAAAACGTGGTGTGGCGATCCGCGAAGCCTTTAATCAAGTCCATCGCTACAGCAAAGAAAGCTTTAACAGTGAGCACTCTTTGTTCAAATATTTGCAGTTGTTTGTCATCTCAAATGGCACAGATAGTCGCTATTTTGCAAATACCACGACACGCAATAAAAACAGCTTCGACTTCACCATGAATTGGGCGAAGTCGGACAACACGTTGATCAAGGATCTGAAAGACTTTACTGCAACCTTCTTTCAGAAACACACGCTACTCAATGTGCTGCTGCATTACTCGGTGTTTGATGTCAGCAACACCTTACTGGTGATGCGCCCTTACCAGATTGCCGCGACCGAGCGCATTCTGTGGAAGATCAACAGTGCATATCAGACAAAGAACTGGGGTAATACCGAAAGCGGCGGCTATATCTGGCACACCACAGGTTCAGGCAAAACCTTGACCAGCTTTAAGGCTGCGCGGTTGGCCACCGAGCTTGAGTTTATCGACAAGGTATTCTTCGTGGTGGACCGCAAGGATCTGGATTACCAGACCATGAGGGAGTACCAGCGCTTTTCACCCGATAGCGTCAATGGTTCGGACAGCACTGCGGGCTTAAAGCGTAATCTGGATAAGGATGATAACAAGATCATCGTTACGACCATCCAGAAGCTCAACAATTTGATAAAGAGCGAAACTGACTTGCCGATTTACGGCAAGCAGGTGGTCTTTATTTTCGATGAATGCCATCGCAGCCAGTTTGGCGAGGCACAGAAAAACCTGAAGAAAAAGTTCAAGAAGTTCTACCAGTTTGGCTTTACTGGCACGCCCATCTTCCCGCAGAACGCGCTAGGCGCAGACACCACCGCCAGTGTATTTGGCCGCGAGTTGCACTCTTATGTTATCACCGATGCTATTCGTGATGAAAAAGTGCTCAAGTTCAAGGTGGACTACAACGATGTGCGCCCGCAGTTTAAAGCAATTGAAACAGAGAAAGATGAAAAGAGGCTAAGTGCAGCGGAAAACCAGCAGGCCTTGCTACATCCGGATCGTATTCGTGAGATCACCCAGTACATCCTGAACAACTTCCGGCAAAAGACCCATCGCCTTCAAGCGAACGCCAAGGGCTTTAATGCCATGTTTGCGGTGAGCAGCGTAGAGGCTGCCAAGCTCTACTACGAATCGTTCAAGGCATTGCAGCAAAAGAGTAATAAGCCACTTAAAGTTGCCACCATCTTTTCGTTTGCCGCCAATGAAGAGCAGGATGCAGTGGGCGACATCGAAGATGAGAGCTTTGATGTCTCTGCCATGAATAGCAGTGCCAAGGAGTTTTTAAGCGCGGCTATCGAAGACTATAACGCGCTGTTTAAAACCAATTTTAGCGTGGACAGCAATGGTTTTCAGAACTATTACCGCGACTTGGCAAAACAGGTTAAGGCTAAGGAGATCGACCTGCTAATCGTGGTGGGTATGTTCCTGACCGGCTTTGATGCCCCCACGCTGAACACACTGTTTGTGGACAAGAACTTGCGCTACCACGGACTGATGCAGGCTTACTCGCGCACCAACCGCATTTTTGACGTTACCAAAACCTTCGGCAATATCGTCACTTTCCGGGACCTAGAGCAGGCGACTATCGATGCCATCACCCTGTTTGGTGACAAGAACACCAAGAACGTGGTGCTGGAAAAGAGCTACAAGGAGTACATGGAAGGCTTTACCGACCTCGTAACCGGTCAAGCACGGCGCGGCTTTATGGATGTGTTGAGCGAGCTGGAGCAGCGCTTTCCTGATCCTGCGGCCATTGAGAAAGAGGCCGACAAGAAAGCGTTCGCGAAACTCTTTGGCGAGTATCTACGCGTAGAGAATTTGCTACAAAACTATGACGAGTTTGCCAGCCTGAAGGCCCTGCAAAGCGTAGATATGAGCGATCCTGAAGCGGTCGAGTCATTTAAAGCCGAACACTATCTGGATGATGCAAAGCTGGCCGAGTTGCAGACCATTCGCCTGCCTGCCGAACGCACAATCCAAGACTACCGTTCTACTTACAATGACATCCGAGATTGGCAGCGTCGGCAAAAATCAGCAGAGGAGAAAGACAAATCCACCATCGATTGGGATGACATCGTATTTGAGGTGGATCTGCTCAAATCCCAGGAGATCAACCTCGACTACATACTTGAGCTGATCTATGAGCACAACAAGAAAACCAGAAGCAAAGCTGAGCTGGTAGACGAAGTACGTCGCCTGATCCGTGCAAGCCTTGGCAATCGAGCTAAGGAGAGCCTGCTGGTCGATTTTATCAATCAAACCGACTTGGACCAGATAGGTGATGCCGCCAGCGTCATCGAAGCGTTCTACGCGTTTGCTCAGGCTGAGCAACGACGAGAAGCAGATGAGCTGATCAGCTCTGAAAATCTGAATGTGGAAGCGGCAAAGCGGTATATCAGTAATTCGCTCAAGCGCGAATTCGCCAGCGAAAACGGCACCGAGCTCAATTCACTGTTGCCCAAGATGAGCCCGCTAAACCCGCAATATCTGACCAAAAAACAGAGCGTTTTCCAGAAGATCGCGGCCTTTGTAGAGAAGTACAAGGGCGTGGGTGGCGATCTGTAACGATAGTCGTTACTCCTAAACAACAGGCTGATGTATTAATGGTATTAGCCTGTTTAATAGCTCAGAGTTAGCCTTATTCATTAAGACTATGCTTTCAGCTTCGATAGTTGGCCTTAAATGAAGTGTTTCGTAGGATTGCAAGTCGAAAAATGGGTCTGGTGCTCGCGGAGCGAGGAAAATAAATAAAAAGACAGGTTTTTTCATTAATTTCAGTAGTGAATTGATTATTAGCATTTGTAGTTACATACACCACAAATCACGTGGGCTGCATCCACACCGGTTACAATAAACCACCTCAGAAGTCGTCTCTGTCACTAGCTCCTCATACTACATCGCAGTGTAGTGGCCTTTGTATCGCATTGGCTATTCAGATACAGCTCTATCCCACCCCTCAAAATTATTAGAGTTTATAGATAGTTTTGCCATTTTAGGGCTCAATTATAATGTTTAACTAATAATTTTAGAGAAAAGTCAAGATATTTTTGTTTGCCCTATTGCAAACGCATTGGAATCAGCATATCGTTCTCTTCGTACATACCAGTCAGTGTATGTAGACACATAATTTATATTTGTAACTTCTTCCCAGAGATTAAAAAATCTCTAAGGGGAATGCCTACGCCAAATTTGGGGCGTGAATGCTTGAGAAGTATTTAAATATTTAATAACTATAATAAAAGTGTAGCGTTGGAAAACGCCACCATATTATTATAAAAACTAAATGAGGTGGATATGATTGCGTTGAGTTATGGCGATAACTGCCATTTGAAATTTGGGATTGATAAATCTAACGCGCTGAGGGATAAAATCGTAGAAATTATTGGCGATGGTGAATCTAGGAATTCAATTAGATTAATCAGTGACAATAAATCGGGATTTGATGCAGTGAAAATTGCATTCGATTATAAGATCACAGTCGTGCTGGATGGGCATGAGTTTAAGCCAGGTTCGAACAGGTTCAATCTAGGGGTGACGCTACTCCCATTTGCTAAAAATGAGGTGGAGGAGAAAGAAGCAATTGATTTAGTGGTGACCAGCTCTCATCATTTGTGCCCAGAGAGAATGTCCGAGGTGTCTCTAATTGATGAAGTTAGGTCTCGAACTTGTAATCAATTCCATAATAGAATCGCTGAGGCTATAAAAAACCACCTAAATGCTAAAAAAAATGCAGTATCTTTAGCGCACAATTTCTATACTAAGAATGATAATATTACTGAAACTAATATCGAACTTTGTCACGAAAGATTGTGTCTAGATCGTTTCCCTGGGATTCACATAGTTGTTACTCCGCCAGGGACTGGTAAAACAACTAATTGCCTAATACCCACATTTGACGAGGCTGGGAATAATGGCATGCATCCTATTTTTTTAAATCCATCTCGAGCGTTCACGAATTCACTGTATCCTGATCAGGATGAACGACACTATCATACAGATATCACTAAAAATGAAACCGGTGTCTATGGTGTTAGTCTGAGCATTTTATATAGTAAAAAATATAAGCATATCCGGGATAAGTGCCAAATTTTGATTATAGATGAATTTGAGGATGTTTTTAATTTAATGCACTCAGAATTGGGCATGAGAGTCTCAGTTGATGAATACATTGAAAGGATGGATAATTTCAAAAAAATTATTGCTGATGCCAGCACGGTTGTTATTGCCGATGCGTTTTTAAGTCAGAATTCATTTGATTTTATAGTTGGCTTGGCTGAATTCAGTAATAAGAAAGTTTTCGTATATAGATCATCCAAACCTAGGAATATGCCAGAAATCTTTTTAACAACTAAACCAGATATTATAAACAAGATCAATGAGCGTGCATCAAGTGGCAAAAAATGTATTGTATTTAGCGACGAGGCACACAATGCAAAAAAATCAAATGTTAACGTTTTGGTAAATGCAATAAATACACCAAAAAAAATATTAATCGATGCTGACACTGCTCGTAAATTCCCTAATGGTGCTATAAATAAAAATGTTAGCAGTAAACTGGTGTCAATTTTTACACCGGTTGTGAAAAATGGATTTAGTTTCACAGATAAGGATCTAACATTTACTGCAATTTTTTCAAATGGGCTCGTTCAGCCTAATGATATTATGCAGTTTGTCCACCGAGCGAGGAATGCTAATAATGCATTTTTAGCGCTCCTTGGTGGCAAAAATAGGGTATATAAAAATAGCGATCATATCATTACAGAGTTGGTGATGTCAGCGTTGGGGTGTGATTATTCTATTGAACGTTTGCATGAGTATTGCCACAACCCCACATTAATGCATATGGTTAACCGATTGTTTATTCAACATAAATTGTGTTTGGATTATAATTTCACCCTACTAACAATGCTGGAACAACAGGGGTATAAAATTAGCTATCTTTTACCTGAGCTGAAAAATTCAGATAAAAAAATGCTTGAGTTGGCTGAGCTGAAAACTGAGGAGGAGCGAATTTTCGGGTTATTAAATAGAAGTAAATTTTATGCTCAGGAGGCTTTTGATATTGAGGATTTTTACGGTGAGAAATTAAGTGAGGAGTTGATAAGGTTTGATGATAGAGGAAATACTCGCAGAATAATTACAAATAACATTCCATTATATAAATGTACTGGCGACTATAATAGTCAAGAGTCCATAACATTTGCAATGATAAGATCGCTAGCCAATGAGTTAAAACTCAGTTACAATTATTGCTACAGTAGTGATGAGGCTGGTAAATTCCTAGCGTGGATTGAGAATGGAAAATTTAAGTTTGGTCATGAACTCATTGCAGTAAAAAAATTCTTTAATAAAGACTATTTTATCATTCCATCTAAAAGGGGAATTCCAATTAGGTTTTTAGAGTCGTTCCTCAATAAGAATTTTGGCTATAAAACGGATTCGAGTAAGCCCAAAAATTACTATCGTGATGGACCAGGATCGGTGCGTTCAAAAAGAGCTGTTAAAATAGCGTACCTGCCAAATGATATTAGTTACTGGCTTACCAAAAAATTGGCCAGTCAGTAACTATATTTAACCTGTACAGATATAGTCATCTCCTGACACCGGCCTCAAACCGGTGTCTTATTGTTTTATTTTGGAATGCATTTATTTACAGTGGTTACGCATTTTCAAATTATTACTCATATAAAGAAAATCTGTTTGTGTATTGAGCTGTATTCCTAGCTTAAGAAATATATTTCAGAATGCGTTTACGACCCTCCTTTGCTTCGATACGGCCAAAGTCCGCAAAAAAGTGCCCAAACTCTTGCAGATAATTGTCTCGTAGGTATGTAGTTTCCAATACCAAACGCCCATTACCATCAAGAGAAAAAACTTGAGCTCTCAGGAAGCATTTACAATTACCAACAGAGAACTCAAATACATTGCGAGTATCATCAAGAAAGCCATCTCGAACTAGGTTTTTTCGTTGGTTTTGTTTTATGGAGAGCAAAAACTCAACGAGAAACTCTTCATTTTCTTCTTTTAAGCTATCCTCTACAATTGCTAAATCAGCAGGGGAGAAGTCGCAGCCAATAGTTCTCATGAAATCCATATCACCCTCATGTGTTAGATAAGGGTGAGTATGCAAATTTCCGATTCGCTCATAACCCATTTGTTCAGCAATATGCTTTTTCAGATATTGCGTATCTTCTTTAGGTGTAACCGACCCTGCTTGCATAATTGCGGTAGTATCCACAGAAATAAACTCAACCTTATATGTGGTTTTCTCTTTACCTCTTTTAACCGTACCGAAGACAGATGCGTGCAATTCTATGCCACTGCGTAACTGTCCTTGATGTTGTACAACAAAAGCCTCAAAGCCGTTCAACAGCAATTGAGCTACAACTTGTTTTGATAAATGAATGTGATGTTCCATTTTTAAATCTCAGTGCCAGTTTATCGATTGAATAACTTTAGGTGTAAAGCGATATTGCAGCGATATTGTGCAATGCATAAAATTGTCATACCTATTGTCTGACACATAGGAGACAAGGTAAAACAATGTACTCAATCGTGGCACTAGTTAGCAAGCTGGAGGCGTTGTTTCCAAAATCAGCCAGCAAGTCATGACTTCTCTGGATGAGTGGCTCGGATGGGCATTGTTTCCCAAATCGATGCAGCTTGAATTGAACTTACTGAGGGGGCGGTGATCTGATCACCACCATCCTCTTCAAATCTGCATCATGGGCTCGTCGCTTCACCCCATCACCAACTGGCCTCAATACAACAAGTCTTTGATTAACCGTGGTTCACTCACCTTCTGGGTTGATACCGAAGCCATGAACAACTGGTTCCACCACGACCATCATGGGCGGCGGGGTCGCAGCCAGCTTTACACTGACCAGACCATCGCAACCTTCCTGATGCTCAAGGGGATTTTCAGCCTCACTCTGCGAGCAACACAGGGACTACTCGACTCCCTGTTCGAGTTGATGAACGTACCGCTGTGTGCGCCGGACTATAGCTAATGGGATGGTCGCCCCTCCCCAAAACGGCATCTGAGTGCCAAAGTGGCGAATGTAAGTTCCCACTGATGAGAGAGGCGACCACCATGAAGGCTACGACTATCGGCATTGATCTGGCAAAACATCTCTTCCAATTACATGGCGTTGATCAACATGGCAAGACGGTCCTCAAGCGACAGTTGAAGCGGGATCAGATGCTCTCATTCTTTACCAATCTTTCTCCTAGCCTGATCGGCATGGAGGCATGCGGCAGTGCCCATTACTGGGCCAATAAACTGCAAGGAATGGGGCATACCGTCAAACTGATGGCGCCGCAGTTCGTTAAGCCCTATGTGAAGACCAACAAGAACGATGCTGCGGATGCAGAAGCTATCTGCGAATGCGTATTCCGGTGAAGTTGAACAGTGATTCCGGAATCTGTGAACACCATTTCCGGAAAGTATGCGGCCAGGGATTCTGCGAGCAGAAGCTGAGCTTTGAGGGGAGGCATCTTTTCGACTCACCGAACAAGCCAGCAGCCAAGCGCAGCGCGGCAGTTGTGGATCCAGGTCATTGGAGCATGACGGTTCATCTGACATCAGAGTTCGTGCTCTGAGGTGTCCGGAAACGGTGTACACGCAAGCCGGAATCAGCGTTCATTTTAAACCGGAATAGGTGTTCATTTTCGACCGGAATATGCACGAAGCCGTCACCCGACCCAATATGCGGTTTGTGCCAATAAAAAATGGCGAGCAGTTAGCCGTGTTGGCGCTACATCGCGCAAGGCAAGGGTTCGTCAAAGCCAGAACGGCACAAGCTAATCAAACCAGGGGCCTGCTGGCTGAACATGGCATCATTGTCCCTAAAGGTATTGCACACATTAGCCTACGATTGCCCGAGCTCCTGGAGGATGCAGAGAACAACCTACCCGGAACGTTTCGTCAATTAATTGAGCGTTTAGGGGAGCACCTCAAAGAGCTCGCCAAGCAGGTGAATGAACTGGAAGAGCAGATCTGGTGTTGGCACAAAGAAAACTCGGCAAGCCAGAAGCTGGCTAAGATGCCGGGTATTGGTCCTCTCACGGCCAGTGCACTGGTAGCGTCTATCGGCGATGCAAAGCAGTTCGAAAATGGCCGCCAGCTAGCAGCCTGGCTGGGCTTGGTACCCAATCAACATTCCAGCGGCGGCAAGCAGACCCTGTTGGGGATAAGCAAACGCGGTGACATCTATCTACGCACACTGCTGATCCACGGGGCCCGCTCCGTGCTCCGGGTCGCTGAGCGTAAGACAGAGTACGCAGGAAGCTGGCTTGCGGGGGTCATGGAGCGACGTAACCATAATGTAACGGTAGTGGCACTGGCCAACAAGAATGCACGCATCATCTGGGCATTACTTGCCCATGAGCGCGAGTACGATGCTGATCACGCAGTAGCGGCCTGAGCGCAATAGCTAGCACAGGAACGGTGTTTCATAGCAAGCGTGACAAAGTATCGAGTTAACAACCAGCGTTAGAAAGTACCACCGATTGCACGGGCGATCATGACGTGATGGCGAGGCAGGTCAGACCGTGACTGGCAAAACCCGACAGACACAGGGCACTAATAAGTGCGTTTAGCTGATAGAGGAGCCAGTCAGCGAATTCCATCAGGGATAGAGGCTGTTGCCTCGGTGAAATCCGGATCTATGGCTGCAATCTCAACCTGACTCACTTTCATTGATTGAGGGCTTGGCAAACCGGGGCGACCATCTATGTGTCAGCAAGCGAGCACGCACGGTGAAAGTGGCTTATCGACAGCCCCCAAAGGGAGGCATTACCGACCTGGTTATCGATTCAACCGGGCTGAAGGTGTTTGGCGAAGGCGAGTGGAAGGTCAGAAAACACGGCGCCGCGAAGCGGCGAGTGTGGCGCAAGTTGCATCAGGCGGTAGACCCGGTGGCCCACGATATCGTGGCGGCGGAAGTGTCGTTGGAAAATGTCCATGACGCCGAGGTGTTGCCAACCTTGCTCAACCCTCTGCGGCGCAAGCTGGGACGTGTTTATGCGGATGGCGCCTACGACAGCAAAGCCAGCCATCAGCTTATCTCGCGCAAAGGGGCGACAGCCTGTATCCCGCCTCGCAAGAATGCAGGGCTCTGGAAAAAGGGGCACCCAAGAAATGAGGCCGTGCTGGTGATGCGCAAAGAAGGGCTGGCGCACTGGAAGAAGATATCGGGGTATCACCGACGCTCGCTGGCAGAGACAGCGATGTATCGGTTCAAGCAGTTGATGGCGGGCAAAATCAGTCTGCGAACATACAACGGTCAGGTAGGGGAAGTGATGGTGTATGTTGGTGCAATCAACAAACTGAACACCCTTGGTCTGCCCGTCAGAAAGCCCCGAGTGTAACGATCACTTGGGGCTGGGGCAGTTGTGGCTTGATGGTTGATTTGGGAAACAACGCCGAGATTGATGCCCTGGGTCAAGCACTTTTCTTTCACATACCTGCCTTGTCCTACCAACTCACGCTCCGTGCTCAGGCTACAACAAACATGAGCATGAATTGTGCCGACTCCTGCATGAGATCTGGACACAAAAATCAGATCTATCACACGGTAACGTCTACTCCTTCTACGTCTGTTACTAATCGATTTTTTGCTCATGTAGGCTCATAGAAACCTCAGTTTACGCACGTAAAAAAGCCACGATTTTTTTCCAAAACACCTAAGCATTTTTTTTCATAACCACATCATTTTTTGCGAGAGTTTCATGCCGTTTTTTTTTACTTTTTATGGTGGAGTTATTCTGTGGAAATCTATTGTTTTTTTCACGAGAAAAAATTTTTCTATGAGTGTTTTTTTTGATTTCCATCGTTAGAAACCCCTCATTATTGACAATAAAAAGAGAGCAAAAAAACAATTGAAATTTCAGAATAAAATATTTTCGATATTTTTTGTTGTTTGCTATTGCCATTTATATGAAATCAACCTAAATTAACTGCAACAAGGTGCATGCTATACATTCACATCTACAAATGATGAATAGGTGTACTTTAACCTAAAGATCATATTTGGTAATACGATCCTCGCTATTGGCGGAGCTTCAACTACCAATAGATAAACACAAGTTCCGAAATATTCCATGTTAACATGTAAGGTAGTATTGTAATGAGAAAAGTAAACGATGATATTTGTGCGATTGATATCGAGACTCATAATGAAGCTCTTGAACTTTTGAGGAGTAGATTTAACCTGAATAAAATTATCCGCCCCCTTGATAAGCATGTTGTGCTCAAAAACTATAACCATATTCATGAACTCTATGACTTCCCTGCATTTGTGATTTTAAATCATGACATTGCAGAATCTGTAGCAAGTGCATTAGATAATGTATCTATTAAGATGTATTATGATGATATCGTGGCATCATTGGGCGATGATGAGAATGATAGGGCTGTTACTTATGACCAGGTACTTTCTGGTTGGGCCCAAAGTAACATGCCCAGTTACTATAGACCAGGTAGTGACTACCAATCTGCTGAGGAGTTTCTTGCAGATATGGGGACTGACTATGTGAATGACTCTATTATTCTAGCAAATTATAAAATGGCTATAGATGTGCTGTTAAGAGCAGAAGCAAAGCTATGATTGATGTGAGTTTAGTTTCAATGCTGAACAATTAAAGGTTGGTCTTGCTTGTTTCAACGTATTACTGGTAATTCTGAAATTTAAATTGCTGTATGTAGGTGCTTAAAACACCCATGCCAAAAACGTAAACTTCAAATTCGATGGAAATAGCATTCTCAACGTATGTGGGGCTGTAAATACCGCAGCTTGTTTACAGTCCCCTTGTGTCTATTACCACATAGCCTGAAGTCAATTCTCCCTCTCTCCTTCGGGTATATTTTGCATCTAATCATTTTCGAGTTAATGGTTAGATATCGTGTTGCCGTGGCATAGCTGAAATGAGTGGATATAGAGCTGGATCCTGAATACTGGCAAGCATAGCCCCTCAGAACCGCTTAAAAACTCTTTATACTGGTGCTGCGAGGCGTTGCTATGCGGATCGTTGTGCAGAAGCTTGCTTCTGAGCAATAGACCCCCATTGAACTCGATAATTAGCACGAAGCGGAAATCGGCAAGTATCTTGTCCGTGCTCCCTAGACTTTTAATCGCTGAAGATCTCTTAGATACCATTGGTGAAACTTGCTAAGGTCACTCTCCAGTTCCTTAAACGTGTTGTTATAGATCGCATCACTGGTAACAGCGCAAGCAGACAAGCCAGCCTCATAGACGAAGCGAGTGGCTATCGGTGGCTTCTTCGGGGTGCTGTCCCAGTGGTTTCTCAGCCACAGTGTGAGCCCTTCATCAAGAGGGGCAACCAGATTAAGCTGTTGTTTTGTGCGAGTAATTCCGACATAAAACAACCGACGTTCTTCCTCGATGTTCTCGTTGGTCGAGGGGGGGCTCATCGATGTGCGCGCGCTATGAAGATCATCGGTTTTGCCGCCAGGAAATTCTTGCTCATTCAAGCCTATCAGTATCACTTTATCCCACTCTAGTCCCTTGGAACCATGCAGTGTGGAAAGGATGAAGGGTTCGCAGTCAGTCGCAGCCTCTTCCGGGTTTAGGATAAGTTTTAAAAACGTCCGGGAATCGATCTTACTAGAGTCAAGTAGTTCCACGATCCTCACGACTCCTCGTTGCCGATCGTTTGAGCCAGTGCGTGTTACGCCGTCTGAGCCAACATTATCAATAAAACCCTCCATGCCAAGACGGCGTAACACATCAATAGCTGGCGTTTCCTCTCCGTCCTTTTGGCATATAGTGGCTAGTCTTCCTAGCCGGTCTTTTTGGTATTGTGCGCCGTCGAATATCTGACCAAGAACAGTCCATAGATCGGCATGTGGAGCCATCAATCCACTGAGCGCTGCTTTTAATTGCCCTGTCTGCCAGTTAAAACCAGCTTCCTTCAGATAGCCGTAGATAATCGCTTTTTTGTTGGGGTGGTTTTCAAGTAGCCGCAGATCGCCGTACACAGACAGCAATACGCCGACTACCAGTATTCCGATTTCAGTACGGGTATGTAATGCGCTTGAACCATTGAGGTAGCGATAGGGTAGCCCACACAGGCGTAATGCAATTTCCGCCTCGGCAAGGTTCGCCTTAGTGCGGGACAATATGGCTTGTGTTCCGCTGCTCACCGAAAGGTTTGATAGCACCTTGGATAAGCAGTTATCAAAGTGCAATCTGACCTCTGTTTTCGGGGTGCTAGGATGACTGACACAAAGCTTGGTCAGTTTAGTGGAATTACGCCGAATTACCGAGTTTGCTATCAAGGAAAGCTTATGGCCAAACCTGAACGTGCATGAAAGTTGAAATACCTTCGTATTCTGGTAATGCTGTTCAAACAGGCCACCGATAAAATCTGGTCGAGCACCTCGCCACTCGTAAATACACTGGTTAACATCACCCACAGCCATAACTGACGTATCCTGCTTGGATAGCAAGCGGGTCATTTCATGCTGTATCCAGTTAACATCCTGATATTCATCAACAATGATGTGTTTGAAGTGGGCACCAAGGCTGCTGTCTTTACGCAACAGTGCAACAGCCTCAACCAAACAGTCATCAAAGGTTCGCAGACAGTTTTCTTCCAACAGCTCACAATAGCGGCTATAAGCGTGAATAAATTCCCGTTTGATGCTGTTGAATGTTGGATCATTAGCTGCATCAACAGGAGTTACTGCCGCAGCGCGCCAACGAGAGATAAACAACTCGAAGGTTTCAATTTCATTGGGGTCGATGTAACTCGCCTCATAGTCAAAACCATAGCGATAGGCTTGCTTAACCAGTTGCTCATATTGGTAGTCGGTGGGCGTGATGAGGTTTTTCTTCTTGATTAGCTGTCGGCGCTCCCCGTAACCAACAATCGTTAAGGCCAAACTGTGAAACGTGCGGAGGTAATCCCCCCATTTTTTGGAGCACTCAAAAGTAGAGGTCATGCGGCCTGTGCCAAGCGCTGTTTCGGCGTGTAG
>NZ_JAPDCI010000030.1:0-30861 GCF_027705905.1 Aeromonas sp. Y293-4
TCCCATGCCGAACTCAGAAGTGAAACGCGGTAGCGCCGATGGTAGTGTGGCATTCGCCATGCGAGAGTAGGACACTGTCAGGCACCTATTTAGAAGAGGCCTCCCATTCGGGAGGCCTTTTTGCATTTCTGCAATTCAAAAATCTGCACCGCCGCCGGCATTTTAGTAAAAGTGCTGGGCTATCAAGGGATTGCCCGTTACTCTTTAGCCGTTACCGATTAACACGTGATGCTGCCAGCGAGGTATTGATGGCTACGTTGAAGGAAATTGCACAGGAAGCGGGGGTTTCTCTCGCGACGGTATCCCGGGTACTGAACGAGGATCCCAGCCTGAGCGTCAAGGAAGAGACCAAGCAGCGGATCTTCGAGATTGCCGAACGGCTGGAGTACAAGACCAGCAGCGCCCGCAAGGGGGTACACAAGAGCAAGCTGCACTTTCTGGTGGTCTATGCCTATCCCCAGAGTACCGAGGTCAACGACCCTTACTATCTCGCTATCCGTTATGGCATCGAAACCCAGAGTGCCCGCCTCAATATCGAACTGACTCATCTCTACAACTGCGGTGAAGGGCGCGAGCTGAGCGCCGTGGATGGCATTCTGGTGGTCGGCACCCTCACAGCCGAGCGTCTCGTCCAGCTAAGGGCTTGTTCCAGCCAGCTGGTGTTTGTCGACTGCCGTTCACAGGGAGAGTTCGACTCGGTCGATGTGGATCTCGCCCTGATCAGCCAGCAGGTCGTCGATTACTTCATCGCGCAGGGGCACCAGCGTATCGGTTATATCGGTGGCCAGGATGAGAATCCGGATCTGCGCGAACTGGCCTTCCGGGATTATGGCCAGCGGCTGGGGGTGGTGCAGGAGAGCGATCTCTATCGTGGGGACTTCTCCAGCGCTTCCGGCTACCAGTTGGCGAAGGAGATGCTGACCGGCGATTGGCCCAAGGCGCTGTTCGTCGCCTCCGATTCCATCGCCATTGGTGTGCTGCGTGCCATTCACGAGAAGGGACTGGCGATTCCCCAGCAGATCGAGCTTATCAGCGTCAACGATATTCCGACCGCCAAGTTCACCTTCCCGCCACTCTCTACGGTGCGAATCCACTCCGAGTTGATGGGCTCCCAGGGGGTCAATTTACTGGTTGAGCGGCTGCGAGACGAGCGTGATATTCCACTCCGAGTGTTGGTACCGAGCAAGCTGACCCTGCGTGGCACTACTCGCTGATTTTAGTAAAACACTCTGCTTTTTAGTCGCACCATCTTGCGGTGGTGCGACACCTCTCCCAAGTAAACTTATTTCCCATATCATCCAATAACTTCATATCATATTGTTTTATAGTTGATTTTATTGCAGTTCAGCCAATGGCTATCAACATCTATGCCACTCATCCATATCTTGCCCTCCTTTATCTCCCGCTTCTGATCTTGCTCACAAAACCATCTGTTCATTGTGATCAGGTTAAAACTTTACCAATCCAAAGCTGATATTTAGTAAATGTTTATCTAGAGTTTACCCAGTCAAAGTTGCCTTGTTCCGGGAGGACATGTGAATAACTGGGAAAACGTCCAATTCGTTGGTGAAAACAGGCTGGCCCCGCGCGCCTACTTCTTCTCTTATGCCGACCACGCGCTGGCGGCCACCATGCAGCGCGAGCTGAGCCGCCGTTTTCTGAGCCTTGGCGGCCAGTGGCAGTTCCACTACTTCGACCACCCCCTGCAGGTGCCGGAGGCCTTCTATCACAGCCCCATGAGCGAGTGGGGCCAGATCACCGTGCCCAACATGTGGCAGATGGAAGGACATGGTCAGCTGCAGTACACCGACGAAGGTTTTCCCTTCCCCATCGATGTGCCCTTTGTGCCGACCAACAACCCCACCGGCGCCTATCAGCGTAGCTTCACGCTGAGCCCGGCCTGGGACGGCGAGCAGGTGATCATCAAGTTTGACGGGGTGGAGACCTACTTCGAGGTCTATGTGAACGGCCACTATGTCGGCTTCAGCAAGGGGAGCCGTCTCACCGCCGAGTTCGATATCAGCGCCTACGCCAACATTGGCGAGAACCTGCTGTCTGTGCGGGTGATGCAGTGGGCTGACTCCACCTATATCGAAGATCAGGATATGTGGTGGATGGCGGGGATCTTCCGCGACGTCTATCTGATGGGCAAACCGGTCGCCCATGTGCAGGACTTCTTCATCCGCACCGCGCTGGCCGATGACAATCAGAGCGCTACCCTGAGCTGCGATATCCAGCTCGAGAACCTGGGGGCGGCTGCCCGTGATCACCGTCTGGTCTGGTCCCTGCTGGATCAGGGCAGCGAGATCGCCAGTGGCTCCCTCGACCATCTCGCCATCGACGGCAAGTGTGATTGCCGCTTCACGCTGGATCTGGCCAATCCCCATCTGTGGAGCGCCGAAGACCCTTACCTCTATCAGCTGCAACTCTCCCTCTACAACGGTCAGGGCGAGCTGCTGGAAGTGATCCCGCAGCGGGTCGGGGTGCGTGAAATCAAGGTCAAGGATGGCCTCTTCTACGTCAACGGCCACTACCTCAAGCTGCACGGGGTGAACCGTCACGACAACGACCACCTCAAGAGCCGTGCGGTCGGCATGGATCGGGTAGAGCGCGATATCGTGCTGATGAAGCAGCACAACCTCAACTCGGTGCGCACCGCCCACTACCCGAACGACCCGCGCTTCTACGAGCTGTGCGACCAGTACGGTCTGTTCGTGATGGCGGAGACCGACGTGGAAACTCACGGTTTTGCCAACGTCGGCGATCTCAGCCGCATCACCGACGACCCCTTCTGGGAGCCGGTGTTCGTGGATCGCATCGAGCGCCACGTGCACGCTCAGAAGAACCACCCCTCCATCATTATCTGGTCGCTCGGCAACGAGTCCGGCTACGGCTGCAACATCAGAGCAATGTACCAGCGCTGCAAGGCGATCGACCCGACCCGGCTGGTGCACTACGAAGAGGATCGCGATGCCGAGGTGGTGGATGTGGTGAGTACCATGTATTCCCGCGTCTCCCAGATGAACTGCTTCGGCGAGTTCCCGATGGCGAAGCCGCGCATTCTCTGCGAATACGCCCACGCCATGGGCAACGGCCCGGGTGGCCTCAGCGAATACCAGCAGGTGTTCGACCGTCATCCCCACATTCAGGGCCACTACATCTGGGAGTGGTGCGATCACGGCATTCTGGATCAGGACGAGCAGGGCCGCCCCGTCTACAAGTACGGTGGCGACTATGGCGACTACCCCAACAACTACAACTTCTGCATGGATGGCCTCATCTATCCGGATCAAACCCCGGGGCCTGGCCTGCGCGAATACAAACAGGTGATCTGCCCGGTCAAGGTGCGCGCGCTGGATCTGGCCAGCGGCAAGTTGGCGGTGGAAAACCGCTACTGGTTCTCCACTCTCGACGATATCCGCCTGCTGGTCGAGGTGAAGGCCGAGGGCGAGCTGCTGGCCAGCCAGCAAATCCGGCTGGAAGGGATTGCCCCCGGTGCCATCACCGAGTTGCAACTCGAGCTGCCATCCCTCGATGGGCGGGAAACCTTTGTCCAGATGCGGGTCATCAAGGCCACCGCCACCCGCTATAGCGCGCCGGAACACGAGCTGGGCCAGTACCAGTTCCAGCTGAAAGAGTCGACTCGCCAGCTGCAGCCCTTTGCCAATCCCAACGCCACCCCGTTGCAGATTGCCGACGAACGGCTTGATCTGACCTTGAGCGGCAGCGGCTTTGCCCTGCGTTTCTCGCGCCTCGACGGCAAGCTGGTGAGCTGGCAGCAGGATGGTATCGAGCTGATTGAGCGCGCTCCGCGCCTCACCTTCTTCAAGCCGATGATCGACAACCACAAGCAGGAGTACGAGAGCCTGTGGCACCCGAACCACCTGCAGATCATGCAGGAGCACTTCCGCACTCTGAGCTGGCGTCAGCTGGGCGAGGCGGTCGAGGTGACGGTCGAGAGTCTGATCGCGCCGCCGGTGTTCGACTTCGGCATGCGCTGCCGTTACGTCTACACCCTGAGCCCGAATGGCCAGCTGCACGTGGCACTCTCCGGCCAGCCCTACGGCGGTTATGACGACATCATCCCCAAGATCGGCTTCGAGCTGGGCATTCGTCAGGATCTCGACCGGGTGCACTACTACGGCATGGGGCCGGGTGAGAACTATCAGGACAGCCGCCAGAGCAACTGGATCGACAGTTTCCAGAGCACAGTCAGCGAGATGTGGGAGCACTACCCCTTCCCGCAGGATAACGGCAACCGCCAGCAGGTGCGCTGGGCGACCCTGACCAACCGCCACGGCGCCGGTCTCTACGTGCGACCCGATGCCCCCATCAACCTGAGCGTCTGGCCCTACAGCTGGGAGCATATCCACGCGGCGCAGCACATCAACGAGCTGGAATCGAGCGGTTATCTCACCCTCAATCTGGATCACAAGGTACTGGGGCTCGGCTCCAACTCCTGGGGCTCCGAGGTGCTGGACTCCTGGCGGGTGCGCTTCGAGCCATTCAGCTTCGGCCTGACCCTGCTGCCCATCGCCCGTGGCAACCTCAATCCGGCTGCGCTGGCCGGGCTCGATCTCACCATCAACGGCGGGAGGAACCTCGCATGATCACCCTGGACAACCTGACCCTGTTCAAAAACATCTACCGGGAGGGCAAGAAGTGGGGCCGCTGCGTGGAGGCCATCAACAACCTGCCGAACCTCAAGCCCGGCATTTGCCACTCCATCGGTGACTCCCTCACCTATCGCTTGCAGGAGGGGGCCAGCCCGGCCACCTCCCTGTTCGAGGGGCAGCGCCGTTACTTCGACGTTCACTACTACCTGGAAGGGGAAGAGACGGTGGAGTGGGCTGCCAAGAGCGAGCTGGTGGTTGAGCAGGCCTATGATGACACCACCGACCGCGAGTGGCTGGCTGGCGAGGTGCGTGAGCGCCAGCAGGTCGGCAACGGTCAGGTGGTGATCTTCGAGAACGACGAGGCTTACCGTTTCGTCGGTGATGCGCCGGTGCGCAAGGTGATCATCAAGGTCACCGTCGAAGGCGGCTACTTCAAGAACAAATAACAAGCCGCCGGTTCTGCACTGATAAAAGCCGGAAGGGCGGGGCTCACCCTACAAATCATGCCCCGCCCTTTCGCTGAGATAACTACAGGTCTGGAGATGCACCATGTCTGGTTCCAAACGCAATACGATAGGCAAGTTTGGTCTGCTGTCGCTTACCTTCGCGGCGGTATTCAGCTTCAACAACGTCATCAACAACAACATCGAGATCGGTCTGGCCTCGGCCCCGATGTTCTTTCTGGCCACCATTTTTTACTTCATTCCGTTCTGCCTGATCATTGCGGAATTTGTGTCACTGAATAAGAACTCCGAAGCGGGGGTTTATGCTTGGGTGAAGAGCTCCCTCGGCGGGCGCTGGGCCTTCATCTCCGCCTACACCTACTGGTTCGTGAACCTCTTCTTCTTCACCTCGCTGCTGCCGCGGGTCATTGCCTACGCCTCCTATGCTTTCCTCGGCTACGAGTACATTCTCACCCCGGTAGCGACCACGGCATTGAGCATGGTGCTGTTCGCCTTTGCCACCTACGTCTCCACCAACGGCGCCAAGATGCTCGGCCCCATCACCTCGGTGACCTCGTCCCTGATGCTGCTGCTGACCCTCTCCTACATTCTGTTGGCGGGTGCGGCACTGGTGAGCGGCGTGCAACCGGCTGACCCCATCACGGTAGAGGCCATGGTCCCCGATTTCAGCTGGGCCTTCCTCGGCATCACCACCTGGATCTTTATGGCAGCCGGTGGCGCCGAGTCGGTGGCGGTCTACGTCAATGACGTGAAGGGGGGCTCCAAGTCATTCGTGAAGGTGATCATCATCGCCGGGATCTTTATCGGCGTGCTCTACTCCATCGCCTCGCTGTTGATCAACGTGTTCGTACCGAGCGGTACCCTGAAATACACCGGCGGCTCGGTGCAGGTGTTCGAGGGGCTGGCGGCTTACTTCGGCTTGCCGGAGATCCTGATGAACCGCTTCGTCGGGCTGGTCTCCTTCACCGCCATGTTTGGCTCCCTGCTGATGTGGACGGCGACCCCGGTGAAGATCTTCTTCTCCGAGATCCCGGCCGGCATCTTCGGCAAGAAGACGGTCGAGCTCAACGAAAACGGCGTGCCCGCCCGCGCAGCCTGGATCCAGTACCTTATCGTGCTGCCGCTGATGGTGATCCCGACTCTGGGCTCCAACACAGCGCAGGATCTGATGAACACCGTCATCAACATGACCGCTGCCGCCTCCATGCTGCCGCCGCTGTTCATCATGCTGGCCTACCTCAATCTGCGGCTGAAGCTCGACCACTTGCCGCGGGAGTTCAAGATGGGGTCGCGCACCACCGGCATCGTCGTGGTCTCGGTGCTGATCGCCATCTTCTCGGTGGGCTTCCTCGCCTCCACCTTCCCGACCGGCGCCGACATCATGACCATCATCTTCTACAACGTTGGCGGGATCGTGATCTTCCTCGGCTTCGCCTGGTGGAAGTACAACCGCTACGAAGGTTCCCTCAGCGCCGAAGCGCGTGCCAAAGAGGCCCAGCCGACAGCGCAGGTTGCCATGCAGACGCCATAGGCACTGAATTGAATCCCAATCAAACCGGGTGGCCGTTGGCCACCCGCAAACCGTTGAACCAGAAAAGGAAAAGAGAATGAGCGAGACGATCGAGTTTGCCGAATTCAAGCGGGTCGAGATGAAGGTGGGCAAGGTGCTGGAGGTGGTGCGTCCCCCCGGGGCCGACAAACTCTACATCGTCCAGATCGACGTGGGTGGCGAGCGGCCGCTGCAGACCGTCACCAGTCTGGTGCCTTACTACAGCGAAGAGGAGCTGATGGGCAGCGAGGTGGTGGTGCTGACCAACCTCAAGCCCACCAGGATGCGCGGTGAGCGTTCCGAGTGCATGTTGCTCTGCGCCGAGACCCCGGACGAGAGCCAGAGCGTACTGTTGCAACCGCGGGTGCCGATGGCGCCGGGCACCCCGATCGTCTGACTGGTATTGCGAGCCGGTGCGGGAGACTGCACCGGTTCACCAACGAGGTCGTCCACGCGGCCGATCATAACAAGAGAGTAAAGCGCGGGGCCGACAGACCCTTGCCGAACACATCACAGAGTCACCGCGTTACCCGTAGGGAGCGCGAGTCCACTGGAGGACACCATGTCTGAATCCGTACGCGGCACCATAGGCAAGTTTGCCCTGTTGTCGATGACCTTTGCCGCCGTGTTCAACGTGCGCAACATCGTCAACAACAACATCGAGCTGGGGCTCAGCTCCGCCCCGATCTTCCTGCTGGCGACCATCGTCTACTTCATTCCGTTCGTTTTCATCATTGCCGAGTTCGTCTCGGCCAATAAAAACTCCGAGTCGGGGATGTACGACTGGCTGAAAAAACCGCTCGGCACCCGGATGGCCTATCTGGGCTCGTTTCTCTACTGGTTCGTGAACCTTTTCTGGTTCGTCTCCCTGCTGCCCAACGTCATAGCCTACGCCTCCTACGCCATGCTGGGCTATGAGTACAGCTTCTCGCCCATGGTCACCTCGATCATCTCCATCGTGCTGTTTGCGGCGGCGACCCATATCTCCACCAAGGGGGCGAGCTGGCTCGGCAAAATTGCCGAGATCGTGGCCTACGGTGTGTTTGCCCTGTTCGCCATCTATGCGCTGGGCGCCCTGATGGCCCTGAGTGGCGATCATGTGCCGGCTCAGCCCATCACCCTGGAGGCGATGACTCCCACCGTCAACTGGGCGACCCTCGGCATCATGTGCTGGATCTTCCAGGCGGCGGGCGGTGCCGAAACGGCGGCGGCCTACCTCAATGACGTGAAGGGCGGCCAGAAGTCCTTCATCAAGGTGATCATCAGTGCCGGCATTGTCATCGGTGCCATGTATGCGGTCGGTTCCCTGCTGGTGAACGTGTTCGTGCCGCGCGAGAGCCTCACCTATGCCGGCGGCATGGTGGAGATCTTCACTGGCATGGCCCAGTATTTCGGGCTCTCCGAGGCGCTGGTGGGCCGCTTCGTCGGCGTGGTGCTGTTTATCGCCATGTTCGGCTCCATGATGATGTGGACCTCGGCGCCGGTGAAGATCCACTTCTCCGAGATCCCGCAGGGGGTTTACGGCGAGAAGACTACCCAGCTCAACGAGCACGGCGTGCCGGTGCGCGCCGCCTGGTGGCAGTTTGTCTTCGTGTTCGCGATGCTGGTGGTCAACGGCTTCGGCTCCGAGTCGGTACAGCAGATGATGAACACCGCCATCAACCTCACCGCTGGCACCGCCATGCTGCCGCCGATCTTCATCATGGTGGCCTACTTCGTGTTTCGCTGGAAACATGACGACACCCCCCGCGACTTCCGCATGGGGTCGCGCACCTTCGGGATGGGTGTGGTGTCGGTGCTGATCGCCATCTTCGTGGTGAGCATGAGCGCCTCCGCCTTCCCGGCCGGGGTGGATCTGGTGCGCGCCTTCTTTATCAACGTCTTTATGACCGCGGTCTTCTCGGCGCTGGCCTACTGGTGGATCTCCCGCTTCGAGAAGCGGCAGGCCCGCAAGCTCGCCGGCAATGAGAAGAAAAGCGGCAACGGCAAGCTGGCCAGCCAGCGCTGATCGGCAGAGCGAAAAAGCGGAACGGGCGGCCTTGGTCGCCCGTTTTTTTATCCATTTCGCGCCGATTTGGCGCTATCTGGCCGCGGGTCATCAACTTCCGCTATTCGACAAAGCAAAGGCGTTAAGCATTGATGAACAATTAACCGCTGCACAACGTTGCGCCTCTCCGTTATCGGGGTAAGCTGGAGGTTCGTTTTAGCGGGAGGTGCCAGACATCTCCCGCTCTGTTTCTTGTCCTCCCCAATCCTGACTGTCGTCACGGCAGCAGGATGCCCTTCTGATGGAGGCCTTTCGTGCGTCTGGATCCCTTTACTGTTGTGCTGATTGCGGTGGTCACTCTGGCCTCCCTCTTCCCCTGCGAGGGGCAGGCAGCCGTCTGGTTCGGTCTGCTGACCAAGCTGGCGGTGGCGCTCCTGTTCTTCATGCATGGCGCCAAGTTGTCGCGCCAGAACCTGCTGGCGGGCCTCGGCCACTGGCGGCTTCATCTGGTGGTGATGCTCAGCACCTTCGTGCTGTTTCCGCTGCTCGGGCTGCTGCTCACCCCGCTGGTGCCCAGCTGGCTGAGCCCGGCCATCTACCTCGGCTTCCTCTATCTCTGCGCTTTGCCAGCCACCGTGCAGTCGGCTATCGCCTTTACCTCGATGGCAGGGGGCAATGTGTCGGCGGCGGTGTGCAGCGCCTCGGCCTCCAGCATCCTCGGCATCTTCCTCTCGCCGGTGCTGGTGGGGATGATGATCCACGTGCAAGGGGAGGGGATCGACACCTGGCACTCCATCCAGTCCATCATGATGCAGCTGATGCTGCCGTTCGTGGTGGGCCACCTGTCGCGCCCGCTCATTGGCCGCTGGGTCGACAGCCATCGGCCGCTCATCGGCAAGTTGGATCAGAGCTCCATCCTGCTGGTGGTCTATGTCGCCTTCAGCGAGGCGGTGGTACAGGGGATTTGGCACCAAGTAGGCTGGTACGATCTGGCCAGTATCGTGTTGCTGAGCTGCGTCTTGCTGGCGCTGGTGCTCTGCTGGAACGTCTGGATCAGCCGTCGCCTCGGTTTCGACAAGGCGGACGAGATCACCATCGTCTTCTGCGGTTCCAAGAAAAGTCTGGCCAACGGGGTGCCGATGGCCAACGTCATGTTCCCGGCCGCCAGCGTCGGCGTCATGGTGCTGCCGCTGATGATCTTCCACCAGATCCAGCTGATGGTCTGCGCCGTGCTGGCCCGCCGCTACCACGAGCAGGGTGATTGATACTCGCGCCGTTTTTGCTGTCATAACAAGAGGGAGGCCGTTGGCCTCCCTCTTCTCATCTGCATGCCGATCGGCGGATTAGCGTTTGCGCCAGACGGTCAGCTGCGCCACCGTGTGCTGGTATTTGCGGGCGGTCTCGCGGATGACGAAGGGCACATCCCGGGGCGGGCAGTGCTCCTGGAACTCCGCCGCCAGCAGCCGTTGCAGCGCCTGATAGGTGGTGAGCGCCTCGCCGTTTTCGCGAATGCCGCCGAGCCAGTTGGCGGGCGGGGTATATTCCGCCAGCCAGGTATAGGGGCTGGTGAGTACCAGCAGGCCACCGCTGCGCAGCCGGGGGGCGATATCCCACAGGAAGCGGGCGGGCTCCCGCAGCCGGTCGATCAGGTTGGAGGCGAGCACCAGATCGTAGTGGTCATATTTGGGCTTGAGGTTGCAGGCATCCCCCTGAGTGAAGTGGATGCGCTCAGCCTGACTCGCCCCCAGCCCGTGGCTCGACAGGCGCGCCTCGCAATACTCCACCAGTTCACCCTCCAGCGGAATGGCGTAGCGGAAGCTGTCCTGGCTGGCGAGGGCCAGCGCCACATCGATGAAGCGGGCCGAGTAGTCCACCCCGTCCACATGCTGGAAGTGGCGGGCCAGTTCGAAGCTGGCGCGGCCGGTGGCGCAGCCGATATCCAGCGCCCGCTGGTGGTTGCTGCAGAGCTCGCCAGCAAGATCAGCAAGCGTCTTGGCGTAGTTGGCTACCCCGAAGTGGCTCGGGCCGTACTGGAAGTCGAGGTACTGAGCGACCAGCGTGTCGGTTTCATAGGGATTCACGATAACGGGTTCCTGATAACGGGAGACCAGATAGCGGAAACCCGCATGCTGGAAGAAGTGACGCCGGAAGGCGTAACGGGATGATTTGAGCGCTTCGTTACCTGTGCTGATCCAGCTGCCCCCCTTGATGAGGGTGTGCTTGCCATCAAAGGTGGGGGTGGAGAAGTCGTCGTAGAGCGGGTGGATTTTAAAGCCGTCGAAGCCATCGATGGCGGTGCTGGTCCACTGCCAGACATTGCCCACCAGATCGAAGAACTCCCCTTGCGGGCAGGCATCCACCGGGCAGGAGGAGGCAAAACGGGCCAGATTGATATTGCCGGGGGCCTCCGTCCAGTCCGGCTGATCGCCGGGAACTTGCTCGCGCAGCAGCATCCATTCTGCCTCGCTCGGCAGCTGGATGGGGAGTCCGGTCTGGGCCGCCTTCCAGCGACAGAAGGCAGCCGCTTCCAGCTGGTTGACCTCGACTGGCCAGTCCCAGGGCATGGCGACCTGCTCGGTCATCAGCCGCAGCTGCAGTTGTTCGGGCTTGGTGGAATCACCCACCCAGAAGGTGGGCATCTGCGCCTTGGCGTACTGGCACCAGCCCCATCCCTCTTCATCCCACCACTGTTGCTGGCCGTAGCCGCCCGCCTGGACGAAGGCGAGGTACTCGGCATTGCTCACCAGCATGCGGCTGGCCTGAAACGGGGCCAGCTCGATATGGCGCTCGCCATATTCGTTGTCCCAGCCGTAGGTGGCGTCCCGCTTGCCAAGGCGCACCTTGCCGCCAGCCACCGGCAGCAGGTTGTTGGCGGGCACCTGATCAATGCGGTGGCGGGCTTCAGTGCAGGCGGGCCAATAAGGCTGCGGTCGCACCCAGGCGAGCGGCAGCTGGCGGATCAGCACGCTGGAGGTCTCGAGGTGGATGCGCTCGTGCTCTATCCCCATCAGGATCACCCAGGCCGGGCTCTGCCAGTCGATGGGCAGGGTGAGCGGCATCTGGCGAATAAAATCGCACACCAGCGTACGGACTCTGGCCCGATAGCTGCGCAGCTCGCTGACTTTGGGCCAGTCGTAGTGGGTTTCGTCCAGATCGTCCCAGCTCATCTCGTCCACCCCGATGGCGACCATGGCCTCGATGCGGGCATCCAGCCGCTGATCGATCAGGCGCGCCGCCAGCAGCTTGTTGATAAAGAAGGCGGCGGTGTGGCCGTAGTAGAAGATGAGCGGGTGGCGCAGCGGGATCGCCTTGTTGAACCAGGCCCGCTCATCGGCCAGACAGTCGAACAGCGAATCGTAGAGATCGAAGGTCTGGCAGAAGTAGGCGAGCAGCTCGCGCCGTTTCTGCTCGGGATCGCTGCCGGTCAGCAGCGGGGTGCGAGTCGGTTCCGGCAGACCGGTGGCGGTGGCATAGAGAGGGCTTGCTTGGGTCACGCTCTGACTCCTTGTTGGCAGTGAAGACTGACAAGACAGTGGTAATGACATTACCGCAATAGAGAGCTTGGTACGCACGAAGTACCACTATTGGCTCAACAGACCGGCAGGACAATCAAAAACGTCCACGGGCTGTCAGCATAGTGACCGGCAGGACGACCCGCCAATCAGCCACAATCATATCCGTTCGAGAATGTTTATTTTCACCAAAATATGGTCTAAATGGCTCTCTAAATTCTTCACTCTGTTCTGGGTGAAATAGTTATTTCCTTTTGAATCATCATGTTAATTTTTGGCTCACGCTTTGCAGAGCATGAAAACCAATTGGCCCTGGATGGCCAACACATAAAAAGGAGGAGAGTAGCGATGAAATGGATGATGGTTGTCATGTTGATGGTTGGGCTCAGTGGGTGTCACTGGCTGGATCAGACCAGAGTGACCGGCGCGGGGGCTGTGGTCGAGCGCCAGCAGGCGCTCGGTGACGGGGTGACCCGGGTTCTGGCGGGGGGGCCTGCCACCCTCCATCTGGTAGCGGGGGAGCCGCGCGGTATCCTGATCAAGGGGCAGGAGAACCTGCTGCCCTATCTGGAGCTGACCGAGAGCGGCGACAAGCTCGAGATCGAGGTGAAGGAGGGTTACCGGCTCGATCCTACCGAGCCGCTGGAGCTGACCATCACCTTGCCGGTGTTGAACGAACTGGCATTGGCCGGGACCGGCAACGGCGATCTGAGCGGCTTCAAGGGCGATGAGCTGGTGCTGTCGGTGGCCGGTACCGGTGACATCGTCGCCAGTCAGCTGGAGCTGAAACGGCTGGAAGGGAATATCGCTGGCACCGGCAGTCTGGAGCTGGGCAGCGGTTCGGCACAGGCCATCGAGCTGAACATTGCCGGATCTGGCGACGTGCTCGGGAGCGAGATGCGCGGCAACGAGGTAGAGGTCAATATCGCCGGCAGCGGTGATGTGGTTGTGCGGGCGCAGGAGACGCTGAAAGTCGGCATCGCCGGCTCAGGCAACATCGCCTACTGGGGCGATCCCAAGGTGGAGCAGCAGATCGCAGGCTCCGGCGGAGTGACCCGAGCGGGCAGTTGATATCAACCGATCACCACAACTAAAACAGGCCCGCAACGGGCCTGTTTTGATCAGAGGTGGCGGGCGTGAAAGCGCAGGTGCGCCTCGATAAAGCTCGCCACGAAGTAGTAGCTGTGGTCATAGCCCTCGTGGCGGTTGAGCTCCAGCGGCCATCCCTTGCTGGCTGCCACCTCGGCCAGCGCATCGATATGCAACTGCTCGGCGAGGAAGGGATCATCCAGCCCCACATCCACCAGGGTGGGCAGCGGCGTGACCGGCTGGTGGCGCAGCAGCTGGCAGGCATCCCACTCCTGCCACAATAGCGGATTGCTGCCGAGGTAGGCGCCGAGCGCCTTCTGGCCCCAGGGGCAGCGGCTCGGGTGGCAGATCGGGCTGAAGGCCGAGACCGAGCGGTAGCGACCGGGCTCCCGCAGCGCGGCGATCAGCGCACCGTGACCGCCCATGGAGTGGCCACTGATGGCGCGTCGGGTCGAGACCGGGAAGTGGGTCTCTATCAAGTCAGGCAGCTCGCGGGTGACGTAGTCATACATCTGGTAGTGCGCCTGCCAGGGGCTCTGGCTGGCATTGACGTAAAAGCCCGCGCCCATGCCGAGGTCATAACCGGGATCGTCCGCTACACCGTCACCGCGAGGGCTGGTGTCCGGCGCCACTATGGCGATGCCGAGTTTGGCGGCGATACGCTGGGCACCCGCCTTCTGCATGAAGTTCTCATCGGTGCAGGTGAGGCCGCTGAGCCAGTAGAGCACCGGCACCTTCTGGCCGGTGAGAGCCTGAGGCGGCAGATAGATGGCAAAATTCATCTCGCAGCCGAGCACACTGGCGCTGTGGCGATAGCGCTTGTGCCAGCCGCCGAAGCTCTTGTTGCTGCTGATAATCTCCAGATTCATCGAAGGACTCCTTCACCCTGCCCACGATGGCGGGCGGGGTGATCATGCTCAGTAGTGGATGACGGTGCGAATGCTCTTGCCTTCATGCATCAGGTCGAACGCCTCGTTGATCTGCTCCAGCGCCATGGTGTGGGTGATGAAGTCATCGAGGCGGAACTCACCCTGCATGTAGCGCTGCACATAGCTCGGCAGTTCGCTGCGACCACGTACCCCGCCGAAGGCGCTGCCGCGCCAGACCCGGCCGGTGACCAGCTGGAACGGACGGGTGCTGATCTCCTGACCCGCTCCGGCGACGCCAATGATGACAGACTCGCCCCACCCCTTGTGGCAGCACTCCAGCGCCGCACGCATTACCTTGACGTTGCCGATGCACTCGAAGGAGAAGTCGACGCCGCCATCGGTCAGCTCGACGATCACCTCCTGAATCGGTTTGTCGTAATCGTTCGGGTTGATGCAGTCGGTGGCCCCCAGCTTGCGGGCCAGTTCGAATTTGCTCTCGTTGATGTCGATGGCGATGATGCGACCGGCCTTGGCCAGACGGGCTCCGATCACCGCCGAGAGGCCGATGCCGCCCAGCCCGAAGATGGCGACGCTCTCACCCTCCTTCACCTTGGCGGTGTTCATCACGGCGCCGATGCCGGTGGTGACGCCGCAGCCGAGCAGGCAGACCTCTTCCAGCGGGGCGGCCGGGTCCACCTTGGCGATGGAGATCTCGGGCAGCACCGTGTATTCGCTGAAGGTGGAGGTGCCCATGTAGTGATAGATGGGCTGGCCATCTTTCGAGAAGCGGGTGGTGCCGTCCGGCATCAGCCCCTTGCCCTGGGTGGCGCGGATCTTCTGGCAGAGGTTGGTCTTGCCGGATTTGCAGAATTTGCACTCGCCGCACTCGGGGGTGTAGAGCGGGATCACGTGATCACCCACCTTGACGCTGGTGACCCCTTCGCCGACCGATTCGACGATGCCGCCCCCCTCGTGGCCGAGAATGCAGGGGAAGACCCCTTCCGGATCTTCACCGGAGAGGGTGAAGGCATCGGTGTGGCAGACGCCGGTGGCGACGATGCGCACCCGCACCTCCCCCGCTTGCGGCGGCATGACCTCAACCTCTTCGATGGAGAGGGGCTGACCGGGGCCCCAGGCGATGGCGGCTTTACACTTGATGCTTTGAACCTGTGCCATGAATGACATCCTTCTTGTTGAGCAGGGTGAACAGAGATGAGTTCGGACATTCAGTGTAGTTTCCCATCGATTTGGTGATAATGAGGGCAAATCTCAAATCACTTTTACACACAGGTAATAATGTTCGGCTGGGAAGGGATCTGTGAATTTGTCAGCGTGGCGGAGCAGGGGGGCTTTACCCCGGCGGCGCGCAAGCTGGGGGTGTCGGTGGCGCAAGTCAGCCGGCAGGTGGCACAGCTGGAGGATCGGCTGCAGGCCAAGTTGCTGCTGCGCACCACCCGTCAGGTGCGGCTCACTGAACTAGGCGAGATCTACTATCGCCACTGCCGTCAGCTGCTCGACAACCTCTACGAGGCGGAGCTGGCGGTAGGGCGCCATCAGGCGGTGCCGCAAGGAACGCTGCGCATCACGGCCCCCGTCTCCTACGGCGAGAGCCGCATCGCCCCGCTGGTGAACGACTTCATGGTGCGTTTCCCCCAGCTGGAGGTGACCCTCAACCTCACCAACCAGCTGCTGGATCTGGTGCATGAAGGCTACGATCTGGCGCTGCGGCTCGGCCACCTCAAGGATTCGACGCTGGTGGCGCGCAAGCTGGCGCAGCGGGTGCCCTATGTCTGCGCCTCACCGGCCTATACCGCCCGCCACGGCATACCCAACAGCCTCTCCGAGCTGACCCGCCACACCTGTCTGGTGGGCAACAGCGACGAGTGGCACTTCACGCTGGATGGGCGCCCCCACAGCGTGCGGGTGCGCGGCCTGTTGCAGTGCAACAGCGGCCACGCCCTGCTGGACGCGGCGCTCAAGGGGATCGGCATTATCCAGCTGCCGGACTACTACGTGAGCGACCATCTGGCCCGAGGCGAGCTGATCGAGCTGCTGCCGGAACTGCGGGCCCCGGCCGAGGGGATCTGGGCCCTCTATCCCCATAACCGCCACCTCTCTCCCAAGGTGCGATTGCTGGTGGACTATCTGGCCGAGCGGCTGAGCGACCCGCACCAACCGGCACTGGTGATGCCGATAGGCTAGGGCGCTCCCCAGCCGTTGACTCACCGGCGGCGGGCGACAGGTGCGATGGCCTGAAAATAAAAGAGCCCTTGAGGAATCAAGGGCTCTTTTGCAGGTAACAACCGGAGAGTCAGCGACCCATCATTCGATGTTTTGGATCTGAAGATAGAGTTAAAAAACAAAACTATTATAAATCAATAGTTTATATTGTGTTTTACCTACTGCTTTGGCTGACGTGATACCGTTTGTGATACCACTTTTACCACGTACCATCGGTCTAAAATTGGGAGAAGAGATCAGTACACAATGCCCAATTTTTCACCGGCACAACCGCTACAAGCAAAGTCATCATGCATCCAGCCGATAGGGTTCAAGGTACGGCAACGACCGCAGACCCGGAAATAACGTCGATTGTTGAGCAGTTTTTCTACCGCTTTATCCACCTCCACCCAAGATATCAGCTTCCCTTCAGAACCTTCGGTAAAAACATTTCTGATATGAGGGTATTCATATTCGCTCAGTTTGGGCATGTCGCCGAACTGCTTGACACAGATCCATTCACACTCAGGCGTATGGCCATTCCAGTGAACTTTACCAACCTCCAGCAGTAGGCCAACCTCATTCGCGCGCAGTCGAATAAAGTCACGCTTGATTTCGTTAATATTTTTTATCATATCCCTTATCTCATTTTGGTGAGGGAGCATGCCAGTGATGGCTAGAGCTGACTGCGCAGTATGTTCACCAGTACAGGTGCGAAGGGCTCCAGCTTGCCTTGTTCGGGCTGACTCAGATCTTCGATCAGCATTGCCAGCAGTTGTGCATCATCTTCCAGCACCAGTTGCTCCGGCCCGTCGCCAGAGTGAGTCCAAATCAGGCTATCCACCAGCTGCTTGCGTTTGGCAACCAGCGCCTTGTTGCTTTGCTCCGTGTCACCCAGATTGAGCACCCGGATCGTTTCTCGGGCTCGCTCGGTCAGGCCTTCCACCCGGCCACTCCATCTAAACCGCAGCTCGGTTTCGCACTCCGCCATCAGTGGCGTTAATGGCAGGGGTTGCGAGCCATGGGCGGCGTCACACTGCTTTGGCGCTCTGCAACTAGCTACCATATTGCTGAAATCCATGGTGCGATTGGGGGCGAGATCCCTCGCCTCCACATGCTCGTTCATGGTGTCTACATGGGTGCCGCTGATTGCCTGGCAACAGTAGGCGCACAGGTAGAATTGCTCGGCAGTGCAGGCCTCGCGAATATGCTGGCGAATCGCCTGACCCTCTTCATCGTTGGGTAGGTCGTGATATCGAGCATGAGGATGTTGACGTTTGAATGCCGCCAGGCTCGCGGGTTCCTGCCCCTTATCAACCTTGCGCACGGCGCAGCTCCTCTTTGCGCAGCAGCAGGCTAGCCTTGGTCAGCTCCAGATTGTTGGCTGGCAGTTCGGCTTTTAGTTCGGCCAACAGGGCATTGGCCTTATCAAATTGCCGATCTTGAATCAAATCGAGCAAGTCATTCAGTCGGCTCGCCACCCGCTCATTACGAATAGCGGTATCCATCACCTCCAGCAGCACCGAGTTGGCATCCTGACCATATTGGGACGGCACTTCAGTGAGTTCACCATTATCGAGCGAATAGACCAGCACATCCTTGCAATCGCTGATCACCAGTGGCGAATGGGTGGTCAGCACAAACTGACAGTTGGGGAAGGTATCAGTGAGCCGCTGGATGATGGCACGTGCCCATTGCGGGTGCAGGTGCATATCCACCTCGTCAATCAGCACCACCCCATCGCCGCGCAGGGGATTTTCCAGCTCCGGATTCATCATTGCGAGGCGGCGCGCTATATCGCCCACCAGCGCCATCAGGGATTTCTCCCCTTGCGACAGTTGCAACACATTGAGAGTCTGACCCTCCTTGTCGATGGACATATGCAGGCGCGGCTTGCGGCGCACCTTCAGATTTTCAAAGCCCGGCATAAAGTTGGCTATCGCCACGCGCACGGCGGTCAGCTGCCGATCCCGGGCCGAAGCTTGCTGCTGTTGCAAGGTTTGCCAGATAGAAGGGTCGAGCGTCTTCTCTAGCTGCTTCAATACATCCTCGGGGATCACCGACTCGTTCTCGCTATCTTCCCGCTCGCGAAACCACTCGAAGAAGCGGCGGAAATCGACCCCCTGATTGAGCGAATTGTCGTAGCCATCGAGCTGCAGGAAAGAGTGTCGCTCTTTGATCTTCAGGGGAATATCCAGCACCACGCGCTCGACCGGATAAAAGGCGATCAACGGCAGGCTGGTGGCCTCATGTTCAGAGAGTTGTGCCCGGTATTCATCGGCCAACTGACTGGCTTCGCTGAGTTGGGTTTGCTGGGTCCCCTTGCGGCCTTTGCGGGTCTTGGCCAATTTCCAGCGATAAGTTGTTGCTTGATTGTGCAGCAGAATATCGATGGCCGCCGTGGTTGCATCGTTGCTAATTACATCTTCTGGGATCGGGTTACCGCTTCCCTTGTCGCTGCGCAGGCGCGCTACAAACCAGCTGAGCGAGGTGGCCAGGGATTTCAGGATTGAGGTCTTGCCCGCTCCGTTATTGCCGATCAGCACGGTGACGTTAGAGTGGACCGATTCCGTAGGGGCCAGATCAAGGGTCAGTGAGCGAAATCGCCCTATGTGTTCAAGCTTTAACTGTTTGATTTCCATCGCCTGTTCCTTGAGCCGTCAGCTTGCCAACTGTTTCAGATAGCGTGTTCGTGAGCGAATCGAGTGGCTCTCGATTCGACGTTTTCTGCATGTCGTGAGGGGGATGCTATGCATCTCATTGAAAAGCATCGAAACATGAGGTGAAAACTTAACACATTCAGGGCGTGGCGACACCTGTTGCGGGGGTGTGCTAACCGCTCGACGGGGGTGGTGGCGAGCGCCCGCACACCTTGTTGCCGGCCAGCGGGCCCGGCACCTGTTGTTTAACGTGTTTAAATTCGACCCTGGCCCACCTCACTGCCACAGGCATTGCACACAGCATGGTGGCGTTCGATTACTCTGGCCAGGGGCCGTACCAGACATCGCTCAATGGCGCGATCTGGTGGGAGGTAACCCACGGCTGGCTGGCCAACCAACACGCCGCCTGTTCCCGATCGGCATCGGTCAGGGTGCTGCACGCAAACTGGCAGAGATAACCTGCTATGACATGGCTCGTCATATCCCCGCCACCGCCAAAGCACCACCCTTGTGCTTCGACGAATGCGATCCAGCGATCGAGCGCCTGGTCAACGTCGGTTTGTTGCGGGTCAAAGCTGAACCCAAGTTCAAAGCCACACTCCTGAAATTCGCCAACGTGCAGCTTTTTGCGCAGGCGGCGGGAGCGATGCTTATGGGGGGCGGGTGGTAATGTCATTAGCAATATCCTTGTTCCAGTTGATCACGGCTGATATCAAAAAACTGCGGGTCAATCAGCGTGATATGGTAGCGGTGCAGATAACGCTCCACTTCCAGCCACCAACTCGGCGGGCATTGAATAAAGTGAAGGCCCATGGCGATCGATGAGGTAAATGGGTATGAAAGATAACTGACTTCAGCCGGTAGCATGATCGTAATGGCGGCGATTTGCGCCTCCTGTTGCTCAATATAAAGACCTATTTCATCATCTTGCTGAATAATCGCCAGTTCAGTAATCCAGTTGGCTGGAATAAAGCTACCCGCGATTCTCATTTCGTTAAGGATACTTATTTTTAGTGATGGGCAATGGTAGTCATCTGTACGCCGTGAAAGGGGGGTATGATTGAGTTCAGCGTGCTCATCAAAAACAGTGAGCTGGGCAATTTGCTTTTTTAATTTTGAATACTGATCAATTAACTCTTCATTTTTTGGAGTGACTAAGACCTCGTTCGCATACTCCTCAAATAACTCCTGAATGTCATAAAGGTCAAAAACAGAAATAAGTGATTCATTCTGGGTTTTTAGCGCTTTGTAAATAACAGAATGGCCATCATCACACTGCGCCATAGGTGATGCACCAAAGTGGGCCATGGTTAGCAACAACTGTAGCTTAACATCATCCGGATCGTGAAAATACCAGCTTGCCAGATTACCGAACGGTGTTTCCTGCTGCATGCCATTGAAAAATAAATGAGCGTTAGGATTGGCCTTTCTGGTTAAAAGCCATGTCATCAGATCATCATCCAGATCGTACACGGCATTTAATAACGGATTGAAGCAGTTTCCGCGCCCCCATTTAATTTCCACATCAAGTTGAAAGTCATCAAGCCGGTTTCGATATGATGAGCGATACAGTGCCAATAACGGAATTGTATATTTGTTGTTATCTTCATAAGCGTTTTTTTGTTCGGTGTCATGACTGGTGCATCCAACCAGATTCAGATTTATATCTGGCTGTTGCAGTAAATAATCAAGACATTGATGGCTGTTATTTTCTATTGCGGCATGAATGGCGGTGCCATGCCATTCATCACCCCATTCCCCTGATATATATGCTATGGTGTTAATATCAAAATCCGCGGTGACGAGGGCTTTTACCATAAATAGATCATCTGTAGCGACGGCATCAAACCAGAGGCTATTTTCTGTTTCGTTGTAATGGTTATAGTATTCACATAACAGCATGGCGTAAGGTGCAGCCAGGTCAGGACGATCATTGCTACGACAGAGTTCGATGCAGGCGGTAAGCTGCTGAATATCCTCTGCATCCAGGCTCTCGATCGGGGGGAGGTCACTGATATCGAGTAATAGCGCCGATTGTTGCATCACACACTCCTTATGGGCAAAAAAGGGGCTGGAATAGCCGGTGGGAGGTCTATGACCTCCCTTTATTCTTATAACTGGCCGGAGAAGGCTTTTTGGGAAAGTGAACTAAATAGCTTCATGTAATTACATTCACTATATATTGGTATTTCCTTTACTTTCTTCATAATCCCAAGATACTTGTCTTGCATTTCCAATGGAGGAATAAATGGTAAAAATTCACTCAATACAGTTTTGTTAATCGTAGCAATGCCTGTAGTTTGCTTACCTACTTTTAAAAAGTATTTTTTCCCCCGTGAAGATGATATGACGGAACTAAGGAAACTTGGTCTTACATAATTGCTGTCAATTACTCTGACAGAAAAAATATGATTTTGATGGATACAGTTTTCTATCTCACCATTCCAAACATGGCCTCTTCCCAGTTTATCAGGATCGCCTCCTTCGGTGAGCAATATATCGCCTATTTGCAACGTGCTTTTATTAGCATCTTTCTTTGAGACGGTAATTTCTTGGATTGATGACAAATCAAGATAGCCATCTTGAACATTTGCTACTCGCATGTAAGGTAGTGTTATCGCATCATCTTCTTTGACTATTTTCCCTTTAGTTACTCCAGACCGAATGTCTGCAATATCTTTCAATACCACTTCATCCCATCCTTTTGGGTTGGTAACGGGATCGCCAAACATATCGAGGAAGACGCTGCGAAGGAATTGGTCGGCGAGGGCGATGGCTTGCTGGCGCTTCTGGCGAATGGCGTCGGCCTTATCCATAATCGCGGCAATACGCTTTTGTTCTGCGAGTGGGGGGAGTGGGATCTCAAAATTTTGCAGGAAACTTGCTGGTACTCGTTTCTGGCCTGCGCTGCCACTCATGATCCGTTCCGCAATGAATCTGAACTTTCGGTTCCAAATCAGATAAAAGAGATACTTACCATCAAGTTGTTTGATGTTTGGTCGTAATACATGAAATTCAGTTGAGCCAAAACCAACTTGCGTTTGTAGTGAATCAAGATAAGCAGCTTTTCCATTTTCAAAACATGGTGTGATCTTGGCTACGATCACATCGCCTCGTTCAAAATAAGTAAAGCCTTTCTTGGTTTCACTAAGAACTCTAGTTTCCTGATTTAACAATATCCCATCTTCCGATACCGAAGCCATCGCTAAAAAACTTACATCTTGAGTCTCATCGTACTCTTTTGGTAAGCGGGGATTAACTTGGCAAACATCAGCCAGTTTTACCATCGGCCACTTCATAACATGTTCTCCAGCTCATTCAAATCAGCCAGAATGTCTGCTTCCAATGCCTTTAATTTCCCTAGAATGACCTTGGGATCTTCATAGCTCTCCTCCTGATAGACCACCTCTTTATAGCGGTTGATGGAGAGATCGTATTTTTGAGCGGCTATCTCGGCCTTGGGCACGATAAAGGCTTGCTGGGTGCGATCCTGATAATCCCGCTCAACGCCCCCCTCGTCTTTCAGATGCTCGTTATTGGGGAACTGCTCGGCGAGCTGGCGGCTGAGCTGGTGGCCGATAAAGTTGCCGACCGGCATATGAGCCTGCTTGCGGTAGTGCTGCCAGCTTGAGACCAGATGGGGCAGATCGTTCTGGCTTATTGGGCTCCGCTTGTCATCGAGGCTGTAGCCGTCGTGTTGCAGATCGTAGAACCAGACATTGCTGGTGGCGCCGCCCTTGGTGAAGATGAGGATTGCGGTGGCGACCCCGGCGTAGGGCTTGAACACGCCGGAGGGGAGGTTGATCACCGCCTCCAACTGGTTGTGCTCCACCAGCAGCTCGCGCAGTTGCACATGGGCCTTGGATGAGCCGAACAGTACCCCCTGCGGCACGACGGTGGCACTGCGGCCGCCGATTTTCAGCATTTGCAGGATGCGGGCGATAAACAGCAGCTCGGTCTTCTTGGTCTTGACCTTGCCAAGGAGCTTGGGGTCGATGTCCTCCTCGTCCAGGGTGCCGGTAAAGGGCGGGTTGGCGAGGATCAGGTGAAAGCCTTCGTTGCTGGCGTCCGGGAAGTGATCGCGAAAGCCCTGGCTCAGGGTGTCCTGATAGTGGATATCGGGTTGCTCGACCCCGTGCATGATGAGGTTCATGGCAGCGATACGCAGCATGGTGGCGTCGAAGTCGTAGCCGTGGAACATGTCGGTATCGACGTGGTGGCGATAGTCGGCGAGCAGATCCCCGGCGAAGACTTTTTGCTCTTCCAGCTCGCCGCGTTCGTTGGCAACGACCTGGCTGTGGACGTTGTCGGCACTGGTGTAGCGCTCGACGATGTATTCGTAGCTGTTGGAGAGGAAGCCCGCCGTGCCGCAGGCAGGATCGCAGATCCGTTCATGGCGGGCGGGGTTGGGCTCCATCATTTCGATCATGGCGCGAATGAGGTGGCGCGGAGTGCGGAACTGGCCGTTAATCCCGGCGGTGGTGAGCTTGGAGAGCAGGTATTCGTAGAGATCGCCCTTGGTATCGCCCTGATCGATGGGAAGGGATTTGATCATCTCCACCGCGCTGACCAGCAGGCTCGGTTTGACGATCTCCAGCCGAGCATTCTTCATAAAGTGGCTGAGGATGGAGCCCTCGTGGTTGAGGCTGCGGAAGTGATCGAAGACGCCGTCGCGCACCGTCTCCAGCATCTCGTCCGCCCCCAGATTGGCGTAGCGGGAGAAGCGATAATCCTGCTCGAACTCGGCAAAGCGGTGTTTGAAAGGAATGCCGGCCAGCATCTGTCGCTGCTCATCTTTGCTCTCCTGCATGTCGAGCATGCGGGAGTACATCAGGAAGGTGATCTGCTCGATCACGGTCAGCGGGTTGGTGATGCCGCCGACCCAGAAGGCTTCCCACAGCTTGTCGATATTACTTTTCAGTTCGCCGGTGATCATGATTGTTCCATACAAGATTGAGAGGCTGCTGGCGCGTCAGTGGGCGGCCAACAGACTAGAATAAGCGGCCCGCACAGGGCGGGCCATCAGTGCCAGATTGGAATGGCCGCGATTGTACCGCGATTTTTGGCAGGATGGGCATTGATGCCCCTTCCGCTTTTTAGGGCACAGCCTTTCCGGTTTCAACGGCAAACCCGTCGACGATGGCCTTGAGGGCCATTACCTGTGCCATATCGGGGAAGACCCCGGTTACCCCCTGGCTGTTGACCGAGGTGAAGGGTTGCTCGAATAGTTGTTTCATCTCGATGGTGCCAAAGGTGCGGATATGGTTTTTCAGCAGATCGAGGAAGCGCATCTGAACCGCACTGAGGTGATGTTCGGCGGCGAAGGCGGTGAAACGCGCGGCCACCGCTTCTCCATCCATCCCCACCAGGGTACGCAGGATCTTGTCGAGCCCGGCACTGGCTTCGGGATAGAAGTCGGTCAGCACCTTGATATCGACATTGGGGTTTTGCACCAGCACCAGTTTGCGCAGTTCGTCCAGTTCCTGGTCGGTCACCGGCTGGCCACAACGGATTTTTTGCAGCACCCGGTTGCTGTTAAACAGGGGTTCCAGCACGCCTTGCACCTGCTTGCGGTAGAGCTTGAAATCCACTGATTTGATATTTGTCTTGCGCTGGCCGGTCTGATACTCCCCCTCGTCTTCTTTGATGTTGGTGACCAGCGGTGAGCTCGAAGGGGTGGGGGTTTTCTCCATCAAGTGCATGATGTCGCGCAGGGTGATGCGAGCGTGTTCCAACTGATCGAAATCAGCCTGCTGCCACCAGAGCAGCTCGCGCAACTGATTGATCAGTTCGCCGTGTTGCTGCACCTGAGCCAAGTGGGGCGGCAGCAGTTCCACCTTTTCCGCCACCTTGTGGTAGCTCTGCATCAATTGCTCCGGGTTATCATAGAGCGCCTGCTGGGCGGCGATCATGTCCATATCAAAGCGCAGAGCATCACCTTGGCCGCGTACATCGAGCCACTGCATCAAGGGGGCCATTTCGGTGAGCAACGCCTGCTGGGTAGCCGGTGAAAATTGCCGCAGCACCTTGGGATCGCTCAAGCGAGCCTTCTCTTTCCAGCGCTCTTGTACCGAGATGGACCTGTCATCCAGCGCATCTAGTTGGGAGCGCAGTAGTAGGGTCACCTTGTCGAGCGCATCCCGGTCAAATTTCTTCAAGGCGCTGCGCCCTAGTTGCAACCAGGCCTCGAAGCGTTGCTGAGCGAGGGATTTGCTGACCGCAGGCTCCACCTCTTCGGGCTCCTGCTCGAAGTAGTCGAACACGCCCCAGTGATCGAAGATGCGGAACTTTTCCTTGTGCTTGCCCGGCCCGAACAGATCTTTGCACAGGCGGGTGCCGCGCCCGATCATCTGCCAGAACTTCACCTTGGATCGCAGCGGTTTGGCAAAGACCAGATTGACCACTTCGGGCACGTCGATGCCGGTATCGAGCATGTCTACCGAGATGGCGATGGTAAGGTCGTGGTTTTTGCCATCGCCCTTGAAGTCGTCGATCAACTGCTCGGCACGGGGGTCGTAGTTGTCGATCACCTGGCAGAACTTACCCGCAAACTGGGGGTATTGCTCATCGAACACGGCTTGCAGCAAGAGGGCATGCTGGTGGTTGCGGGCGAAGATGATGGTCTTGCCCGGCAACTGGCCATCCTTGTCCTTGATGCCGTTCTCCATCAAGTTGCGCATGATGGCGGCATTGGTCGGCTTGTTGTAGATGGCCTTGTCGATACTCTGGGCATCGAAATCGAGCTCGTTGGGGTCGATGCCGTCATCTTCCAGTTGAGCTACTTGCTCATCGGTCAGGTTGTCGCGTTTGATCCCCTCGCGCAGGAATTTGGTGGTGTGAGTCACCACCTCGTAGGGCACCAGATGATCATCTTCGATGGCCTTTTCCAGCGAGTATTCGGCGGTGGGCATCTTGTAGTCACAACCGAATAGCTGGCAGGTGGAGCGGCTAACCATCTCGACTGGCGTCGCGGTCAGGCCCACTTGCAGGCAGTCGAAGTATTTGAACAGATCCCCGTAGACGTTGTAGATGGAGCGGTGGGATTCATCGGCCACGATGAGATCGAAATAGCCCACATCGAACTGCTCCATGATATTGAGCATGCCGGGATAGGTGGCGATAAAGATGCGGGCGGTCTGCTGGGTCGCCTTGTCACTGGAACCGACTACGCAGAGAGGGTCGCTGATAAATTCGTTGAAGGCGTTGCGGGCCTGTTTGCGCAGCTCCTTGCGGTCGCACAGAAAGAGCACCCGTTTCACCCAGCGGGCATCGAGCAGCAACTTGGTCAGGGCGATGGAGACGCGGGTCTTGCCGGTGCCGGTGGCCTGCACGATCAGGGCGCTGCGCTTTTTATTGCTGAACGATTCCGCTACGCGGCGAATGGATTCCAACTGATAGAGGCGAGTCCCGCCCCCGGCAATATTGGTGTCGATGGGGGTTTGCAACAGATCCTTTTTGCTGGTGCGCTGCTGGATCAGGTGTTGCAGGCTCGCCTTGCTGTAGAAGCCGAACAGGCGGCGTGGTGGATAGCCATGAGCGGGATGATCATCCCAGATAAAGATGTCGTAGCCATTGGTGTAGAAGATGACCGGGCGCTGACCGTATTTCTCCTCCAGCCAGTCGGCATAGAGCTTGGCTTGTTGGCGTCCTGTTTCGGCATCGACCTGAGTACTTTTCGCTTCGATCACCGCCAGCGGCTGGTGGTTGTCATCCCACAACACATAGTCAGCACGCCCCTTACCGGTCTTGGTGGGCTGCTTGAGGGTGGCTTCTTCCTGACTGACTTGTTCGGTATCGCTGCCATCATCCGAGATATCCCAGTTGGCATCGAGCAGGCGGGCATCGATAAGGCGGCGGCGAGTCTCGGCCTCGTTCATGTCGAGCAGGCTGACCGCTTGCTGGTTCTTCAGACGGGATTGTTCTAGGCGATCTTTGAGCTCGTCGGCCTGCTCTTTGGCTTGCTGCAGGTCACGTAGAATAGCGATCTCACGCTCTTCGGCAGCCTTGAGGGCGGCACAGGCTTTTTCCAGCTCATGCGCCTTTTTCTTCAACGCATCCGTTGTAAGTTCAACGGGTTGCTGCGCTGGCTGGGTGAAACTGCCACATTCCTGCTGATTGCCGTTGTCGTAGCGGATATAGAGCCAGGCGGCGATCAGCCACCCCTCTTTGAGCAGCCAGACCGAGTGCTTCTGCTCGCACTTCTCGCCGTGAGCTGCTTTGTTGCCGTATTGGCGCAGGATATCGAGTTTCCCGTGAATGGGCTTTGGCATCAGGTCGACAAATACATCGTCCTTGATGAGATCGAACAGGTTGGGTCGATAGCCTTGGGGCAAATGCTCTTCCCGATAAATCCAACGCACGATCAACTCGACCATGTTGCGCAGTTTTACCAGTGAGGTCTCCGGGTCGTTGTAGACATATCTCTCCGCCATCGCCCCCAGATCGGCTATCTCGGGCCATTTGCGGCGCAGCATTTCGAAGTTCAGTGACTTGTTTGGCATGGTCGTCAATCTTCCAGAAAGTAATCCGAATCCAGGGTCTTGATGGTGAGGGTCTGGCGAGTGGTGACGCCGACGCCGTATTCGATCATCAGGGCGGCAAGACGGTCACCGTCGATCAGCACAATGCGTTTCTCAATCAGCCCGACATACTCCTGCGCCTCACGGCTAAAGCTGGAGGTGGTGATAAAGACCCCCTTGCGGGCCTTGTGCAGATCAAGCGCCCCCGCGAAAGACTGGATCTCGGGACGCCCGACGGTTTTGTCGGTGTAACGCTTGGCTTGTAGGTAGATAGAGTCGAGCCCCAGCCGGTCTTCCTTGATGATGCCGTCGATGCCGCCATCACTGCTGTAGCGAGTAGTGCGGGCGGCATCCTGCTGGCTACCGCCATAGCCCATGGCCACCATCAGATCGACCACCAGCTGCTCAAAGAAGCGTGGGGAAAGGCCAAGGATCTCGGCCAGCAGATCATCGGCAAGGGATCGGTTGATGGCAGCAAGCGCCTGTTCAATTTGCTCTTGAGGGGTGCTGGCCTGCTCCGGTGTTGGCGTGTCTGTCGGGGTGGCCACGGCTGGTTGCTCATTCCCGGCGTCCTCACTGGTGGCGTTGGCAAACGCCACGAACTCGTTGAATTGGGTGAGATAGTGGTTGTCGATAGACCGCCCCGATACCAGCGCCGCCTTACCCCGTTCGGTGATAAGGCAGAGGCCCCGCTTGGGTTGCTCGATGAGACCCGCCTTGACCAGATAGGTCTTGGCCCAGCCGACCCGGCTGCGCAGCGTGGTTTGGCGGCCACTGGGCAAGGTGTCGGCCAACTGCTCGGGGGTAAAACCGTAGTGCTGACAAACCCGCTCGAATACCTCACGCAGAGGACGGGCTACACCATCGGCCAAGACCTTGAGCACTGCAGGCATCATGGCTTCATAGCTGGGCAGGGTTTCTTTCATCGGGCGACCGGAGCGAGACAAAACAGGGGGTTTATCTTGTCACAGCGACCTGCTTGGGGCCAGTGGATGGCATCTGGAGTGTGCGGGGGATCATTGCAAAGCACTGTGAGACGGCTGGTGGACGATCGATATCCACCAGCCACCAGATGGGGGGCTGTGCGTGATTGATGATCACCTCATACCATAAGTGATCACGTAGCACCGACCTTAGCTATTGATATTTATATGTATTTTTGTTGGTTGTGATTTTTTACATGCTCTCTGGGATTTTTTATTTTGGTTAACAATAACCTTTATGGATGTAGTGTCGAGTCGTGGAGGGGTTCAAATTATTCTCTTTTGCGTACTGGGCGATGGTGAGTTTCCTGAATGTTGATTGGTGTGCATAACGACGACAATGCATCTCCCAGATTGCACTCATTGGCTTGCGCGTTAACTGCTGCCGCGCATTCTTTTGATGCAGCTTATGCCGCTCGATATAGGCTTCAACCTGCGTCCCGTTAGCGTTCAGCTCTTGGTTAAATTGCTGGCGATGTCGTGCCCAAAATTTTTGTCTAAGCGCAGCGACCCCCACAATCCTGAACTTTGTGTAAGCCAGCCGCAATTCAAGGCCATGCAACTCGGCATACTTCTTGATACTAATCCCCTTCAGAAGCACCAACCTTGCCAGATTCTCTTGGTGATAACGCCAAAATCGCTTGCGCTGATAGAACCCCATTTGGCTCAATAAAGGGATTTCAGATGGAATCCTTGGGGCATAAATTCGCTTATGCATAGTTACTGCTTCCTGATACTACGGCTGATTTGGTAATCCTTGACAGCTGGTGGCCGGTCTCCTTTTGTTTCAGCTTTGGCCAAATAGCTCAAGCGGTAGATCAACGCTTGGAATCGTGGGATTTGACTGCGATGAACCCTGTAAAAGGCGCATTTTGGGAGACTCAAATAGCCGTGTTGCCAAATACACTCAGCGAGCTGCTTGATGGTGTTGGAGTGTCTGACTTTGTGTCCGTCCACCAGCAATGCGGTATGGTAGTGCTGGGCAGTGGCATGGTTTTGTTCTCTCACCCAGATATACCCGTGGTAACAGCGACCGTAATGCTTGCATAACTTGCGCTTCAGCTGTTTGAAAAAAAGGCTGACGAGCTTGTTATCCGGGCTCCATTGCTTCATTTTAAGCTCCAACCTGATCGCGATTAGTTTGCTAGATTTCTCATAGAATTGGCCGAGTAACTTGAATATGCCGTGCATGATGTCTTTACGGATCTGGTATCTGCAGATCACCGGCCAGTAATGACCACCGTACTCAAAACTAGGCCTAAGATATTCTCGAGAATTATTCTCAATAAAAGCCATATTATTAATATCCTGCTCTTGTAGGGATTGCCCCGTTGCTGGCAGCCCAGTCAGGTCAAGGCGTTGGGGCATGTTGGTTTCTGCCAACGTCAGGGAAAAAAACGTAATAGATGTCACAGGTTGTCACACTAAGAGCCCAAAAGAGGAGGCTCGAGGCCCCCATCACTGAGCATTAATTACGCTTTAACATGGTGTTTATTACTTCCCTATCCCAACCAATAAGCCGCTTGTTGTTATGCCTGATTGGTGCAGGCAGTTTGTGGTGAGCCATCCAGCGATAGATAGTCATGCGAGAGCATCCGAATAAGGTGCATAGCTCCTTCATTTTGACGATCGAGATTGGTTCTGGTGCTGGAGGTTTCAGATAGTCCAGGATGTTGTTTCCCATCTGTTACCTCTTCTCAGCGTGTGTGGATCCAGACCAGCAGGTCGGAAAGTAGCCAGGCACAGCTTGCACCCAGTTTTTTGCGCTTTGGGAATTCCCCCTTTTGTTCCAATACCCAGGCGTGAGTACGGGAGACCGTCGTGATGGCTTTACGCTCATTTTCCCGTACTAAACGGTCTTGGGGGTGGCCATAGAGCGCAAGAATTTGCTGGCGGTTAGTCTCTGAATACATGAAATCCCTCCGGTTAAAACTCATCAGCTGTTTGGGTTTGTTCGGAGGGATTTTGGGGTGTGCGTCGATGTTATGAAATGCAGCTAGGGGGGTAGATCATGTTAGAATGCTTATTTTTTGCGCATTGACGTTTGTATTCACTCACATAGCTTTTAATAAATTCGAAGTATTCATCCGGGTCATTTTTGCTGCCGATATCTTTATATTCATGTGGGGATTTTTTGATGAACTCGAGGATTTCTCTCTCAATTAGCCGCGCACACTCTATAATTTTAAGTTTTGGATTTTCAATGAAGAGCGGGCGGGCAAGTCTTCCTATTTCATCGCGTAATGGTTGTCGTTTTTCTGAATTTTTTGCACCCCCTTTTCGGCCATACTCTTTGGCTTTGCGTGATGTTTTTTGCCAGGGCGAGATCGTGAACGTTTTGAAGCAATGTTAAGAGGATTTGACCGACCGATCTGGGTGTGATCTTATACTCT
>NZ_JAPDCI010000031.1:0-20202 GCF_027705905.1 Aeromonas sp. Y293-4
AGAAGCGTACCCTAACTGGTAGTTGACCGCCTCTCTCCTATGCACCATGGGCATTGCACTTATTATCTGAATTCACGCGTAGTCTTTAGAAATCATGGTGTTATTATAGTGATCATTTGGAACAGAACCATATATATATTCTGGCCAGATAATCGCACCACCTTTTTTTCGGTGTTTATCCCATGGATTTCTTTTAGGGCTACCGAAAATTCTTCTAACAATTCTTCTTTGTATCTTTCTGACTAACTTATGAGGAGCGTGGACATGTCTTGATGTTCCATCTGCTTTTGGCACATAAAATTCTTTATACCTATCGCTATGCGCAAGTGCCTTGAAATCTTCATATTCCGATGAGGAAATATCAAGACAAGATAACAAATTACTAACAGTGCTAATGGAGTTTTTATATCGCCTTCGATAATTTAAGGTATTTTCCATAACATGCCTTTAAGATATACGCCTAGCCTACCCATACAATAGGATGCGACCCGATGAAGCCAAAAACTAGAATATGCCTGTTTGTTTACCTTCATCGGGCCGCGGCTAGGCGTATCAAGAGCTACGCTCGCTTGCGGGCGTTGCGATGGGGTGCCTTGCACAAGTAATGTGATACCGAGATAACACACTACGCTCGTTAGGTTAGTAACGAGCATAAAACAAGCAATTTAACATCTAGTTATTTGGGATAGCGATACGCTACCGTCGACTAATAATGTCATTTTGTTAGGTTTCGATCAACACCATAAATCTATTGCCCAAGATTAATAGACAGCATTAAACCTCTTTTACGACTCCCAACCTCTCCGCCAATCCGGAATAACGCTCGGTCTTTTTCCGTACCGCTTGTGCCAGCAGGGCGCGATCGCCGTAGAGATCGAGCCGCGCCTTGGCGCGGGTGATGCCGGTGTAGACCAGCTCGCGGGTCAGCAGCGGGCTGGGGCTGTCGGGCAGCACCAGTACGGTATGGGCAAACTCCGAGCCCTGGGATTTGTGGATGGTCATGGCGTAGACCGTCTCGTGGGGCGGCAAGCGGCTGGGCAAGAGGGCGCGCAGGGTGCCGTCCGGCTGCTCAAACCAGACCTTGAGCCGGCCGGTTTCATCGGGCAGGCAGAGCCCCATATCGCCGTTGTAGAGGCCGACCCCGTGGTCGTTGCGCACCACCATCACCGGGCGGCCGGCATACCAGTCGCCATCGCGGACAATCAGGCCAGCCCGTGACAGGGCCAGTTCGAGCCGCTCGTTTAACCCCAGCACGCCGAATGGGCCGTCGCGCAGGGCGCAGAGGATCTGGAAGCTGTTGAATGCCTTGAATACGGCGGCGGGATCTTCCCCCGCGCGGGCCGCCTTCAGATAGCTGCCGTAACCGGCTACCCCTTGGGCAATCAGGGCATCGTAGGCCTCCCCCGCCCATGGGTGCAGGCTGATATCGGCGAATCCTGCGCCCCAGACTGATTCCACCGCAGTGGCATCGCCGCTGTTGCAGGCGCGCGCCAGCTGACCGATGCCCGAATGCTGATCAAAGCGCCAGCTCTTGGCCAGCAAGCAGAGGCTGTCGCGCACAGGAGCCCCTGCTGGCGAGCCCTGCAGGCGGTAGCCGGTCTGGCGGGAGAGCCAATCCGCCTGCGCCGGGCTGATCCCCTGTTCGATAAAGCTGCAGATATCGCCGAGCACGGCCCCCGCCTCCACCGAGGCGAGCTGATCCTTGTCGCCGAGCAGGATCAGGCGGGCGTGGCTCGGCAGCGCATCGAGCAGCCGCGCCATCATCGGCAGGTCAACCATGGAGGCCTCATCCACCACCAGCAGGTCAAGGTGCAGCGGGTTGCCCGCGTGGTGGCGGAACTGGCTGCGCCCCGGAATGACCCCGAGCAGCCGGTGCAGGGTGCCCGCCTCGGTGGGGATCGCTTCGACCCACTCGGGGGGCAGATCGAGGGCCTGCAGGGCAGAGCCGATACTCTCGGTCAGGCGCGCCGCCGCCTTGCCGGTGGGGGCCACCAGCCGGATCGCCGGCGCCTTGCCCGCTTGCAGGCCGGTCTCCACCAGAATGGCGAGCAGTTTCGCCACAGTCGTGGTCTTGCCGGTGCCGGGGCCGCCGGAGATCACCGCAAAGGGGCGTGCCGCCGCGGTGGCCGCCGCCAGCTTCTGGCCGTTGCAGCAGAGCGCCTCGGGCACCAGCACATCCAGTTTGCTCAAGACGCTCGCCGCCTGGGCGCTGGCCAGCAGCGCCTCGATGGCGGGCCAACCCACTTCGTTCGGGAACACCAGATCCAGATACTTTTCGATAAAGTGGCGGGCCGAAAAGTCGGGAACGAGGCGGGCCTTGAGCAGCGCCGCGAACACCAACCCATAGTCGCGGGCAAACAGCCGCGACAAGGCGGGGGCTATCTCCGGCCATTCGGCGCGTTCACTCAACGCGCGCAGATGGCGGGCCACCCCCAGTTCAAAATCGTGGTAACGGGTGAGATAGAGCCGCCCGTGCCACAGCCGCATCGGCCAGCGCGGGGCGTTGCCCTCATCCTGTTCTGTTCCAACCAGGGGACTCTCTGCAAACAGGGCGGGCCAGCGGGCAGGATCCGCCAGATCAGCCAACAGATCCCGGCTCTGCTGGGGATCCAGCCCGAACGGGCGCAAAGATCCGGTAGCGAGCATCTCAAGCGGCAGACAGACATGACCGCGCCCCAGCTCGAAGCAGGCGAGCGCCGCCCCCTGCACCAGCTCGGGGCTGCCGCCAAGGTCGGCCACCAGCCTGGCAAATTGCAGATCCAGCTGGCGGATGCGGCCAGCCAGCGCCAGTGTTTTGAGCCGTTCAACCATCATTGCGCTGGTTGCGGTGCTGATCATGGTGCCGCTCATGCTTCTACCTCGTTCAATGCTTGAGATCCCGCAGCTGGCAGCTCACTGCCTTCGCTAAACAACTTATCCAGCCCCAGCACCAGTTCACGGCTCGGGCGGGTATGGAAAATGCCCCCCTGCGGCATGCCGCGCAGGAACAGATAGAAGACCCCGCCAAAATGCTGCTCGAAGTCGTAGCCCGGCAGGCGCAGGGTGAGCAGCCGGTGCAGCGCCAGCGAGTAGAGCTGGTATTGCAGGTCGTAGCGGTGCTCGGCCATCGCCCGCTCCAGCGCCGAACGGCTGTAATCGGCCGGGCTCATGCCGAGGTGGTTCGATTTGTAGTCGAGCAGATACCAGCGCCCCTGCCACTCGAACACCAGATCGATAAAGCCCTTGAGCATCCCCTGCACGGTGGCAAAGCTGAGCGGCTTGTTGCCCCGCGACAGCGGGTCATGCTGCAGGCAGAGGGCCGTCAGCGCCGGTGCCGTCACCCGCCCCATGGGCAGGAAGAACTCCAGCTCCACCTGTTTGCGCTCGGGGGCCAGATCCCGCAGCCGCACCGGCTCGCCAAAGCCCGTTTCCAGCGGGGTATCCAGCACCGCCTCCACCTGCTGTTGCAACACCGGCGCCCAGCTTTCGTCGAAGCCGTCTTGCAGCAACAGACTGGCGATATGCTCTGCCAGCGGCTCACCTGCGGCACTTTGAAAGTCGATGGTCTCGAACAGGCTGTGCAACAGGGTGCCGGGGCGCGCCCCTTTCGGGAAGGTAAAGATGGAGGGCTGGGGCGCCTCCTCCGGTTGCTCGGAAGCCAATGCAGCCGCCTCGGTCACTACCTCGTCATCGAAGCCGGGATTGGCCAGCACGCCTTTGCTGTGACCATGACCCTGCGCCGCCAGCCCGGAGTAGGAGCTGATCCACCAGTCCCGCTCAAGGGAACCGCTAAAGTGGCGCACCTGCGGCTCGCCCAACTGCTCCTCCTCTGGCGGCAACGGGGCCGGACGGGTGAGCGAGGGCTCACCGACGGCTACCCCAGGCAGCGCCTGTGCCAGCTCGGTGAGGGCGGTCGCCAAGGTTTCGGCATCCCCCTCCTCGCCCTTTTGCAGCAGGTAACCGATGGCGGTGTGGTGCAGGTCGGTCTTCTCCGACTTGCCCGCCCCCGCCCGCACCGGCGCCAGCCCCAGCCAGGTGGCGTAGACGCCCCGGGTCAGCGCCACATAGAGCAGCCGCAAATCTTCGGCAAGGCGCTCCCTGTCAGCTTCTGCGAGCGACGAGTCGGCGCCGGTCAGATCGAGAATGGTGCGATTGCCCGCCTCATCCGCCTCGTGATAGAGCGGGGTCTCGGCGGTTCTGTGGCTGCAGATAAAGGGCAGGAACACCAGCGGGTACTCCAGCCCCTTGGATTTGTGGATGGTGACGATCTGCACCAATTTCCGCTCGGATTCGAGCCGCAGTACCTGCTCCGCATCCTGGCCGCTCTGGCGGTTCACCGCCTCCCCCAACCAGCGCAGCAGGGCATATTCCCCATCCAGCTCGCTGCTCACCTGTTGCAGCAGCTCGCCAAGATGGAGGAAGTTGGTCAGCCGCCGCTCGCCATAGGGGCTCGCCAAAAGCGAAGAGGCAAGATTGCGCCGGTGCAGCAGGGCCCGCAGCATGGCCAGCACGCCACGGCGGTGCCAGATCTTGCGGTACTCCATAAACTCCTGCACCGCGCTCTCCCACGCCCGCTCGTCGCTGGCCAGCCCATCGAGCGCCTTGGCGTCGAGATCAAACAGGCCGGTGGCGAGCGCAGCCCGCAGGCTGCGCTCATCGCTCGGGTTCTGGCAGGCGTGCAAAATCAGCAGGATCTCCCGCGCCTCCGTCTGCTCCAGCACGCTCTCGCGGTTCGACAGATAGACGGAGGCGATGGCGAGGCGCGCCAGCTCCTGCTGCACCAGCTTGCCCTCGGCGCCGGTTCGCACCAGCACGGCGATATCTCCGGCCTTCACCGCCTTGTCACCGATCAGCGCCTTGCCCTCACGGGCCAGGGTCAGCAGACGGTGGATCTCGGCGGCGGTGGCGCGCGCCATCTTGCTCTGGTAATCCCCCCGGTTGAAGGTGGGCTGGCCGGTCAGCTGCCAGCAGTGGAGCACAGGGGCGGTGGCACCATCGAGCAGCAGCGCCTTGCTCTTGCCCTGCGCCTCCACCGGCAGGAAGGGGATATCCGCCTCGTAGATAAAGGGATCCTTGGCCCGCTCGAACAGGCCGTTGACCGCCCCCACCAGCGCACTGCTGGAGCGCCAGTTGCGCCCGAGGGTGTAGTGGGCGCTCACATTTCGCCGCGCCTGAATGTAGGTAAAGATGTCGGCGCCGCGAAAGCCGTAGATGGCCTGCTTGGGGTCACCGATCATCAACAGCGCCGTGTCTGTGTGGCCGCCGTAGAGGCGATGGAAGATGCGGTACTGCTGGGGATCGGTATCCTGAAATTCGTCGATCATCGCCACCCGGTAGGTGGCGCGAATGCGCTCGCAGAGCCGCTCGCCCAAGCTGGAGCCGAGCGCCCCGTCGAGATCTTTGAGCAGGTCATCGAACGAGAGCTGATGGGCTTGGCGCTTGCTGGCCTGCATCCGGCTGCGCACCACCTTGGCAGCCCGCTGCAGGATGAGATCGCGAATACCGGGGCGGCTCGCCAGCAGCTGGTCGATTTGGCTGAACAGCGGCAGGGTCGGCACGGCGCCCCCCTTCTTGAGGTTCTCTTCCAGCACCGTCTGGCCGAAGCGCTCCAGCTCCTTGGGAATGGCGTAGCCACTGCTTTCGTCTTGCGCCCAGTCGGCTATCTTGGCAAGCCACCCTTCGTAGTTCTTGCCGGTGTAGCGGCTGATCTGGCCGTCGGTCTGGCGGCGGATCTCGTCCGTCTGCGCCAGCCATTCGCTCTTCACCGCCGCGATACGACTCATGGCCGCCTGATGGCGGGCGGCGAGGGTCTCGTCCCCCAGCGCGGGGTGGATCTCCAGCTCGCTGTTGTCGAGCCAGCTGCCCATCTCCCGCAGCAGGGCGGCGGGGCTCGGCCAGAGCGCGCGCACCGCGCTGGCGAGGGCTTTATCCACCGGATAGAACTCGGCGCGCCAGTAGTCGCTCACCGCCTGCAGCCTGAGCTGGCTGTCGTCGGTAAGAAATTCGGTTTCAAAGAGGGCACCCGACTCGAAGGCGTTCTGTTTCAGCATCCGCTGGCAGAAGCCGTGGATGGTAAAGACCGCCGCCTCGTCCATCTGCCGCTCGGCAGCCAGCAGGCGGCGGGCCGCCAATTCGTGATCCTCCACCTCGGCCAGCAATTGGGCCAGCAGGGTGTCACTGCTATGGCCGCACATAAAGGCGAGCCGCGCCTCGTGGATGCGACCGCGGATCCGCCCGCGCAACTCGGCGGTGGCCGCTTCGGTAAAGGTCACCACCAGGATCTCGGTCACCGAGAGCGGCCGCTCGTGGGCGCTGGATTGACCCACATCGGCGCCCTCTTCAATCAGCGGGCCGTGGCCCAGCAGCAGGCGCAGGTAGAGACCGGCGATGGTGTAGGTCTTGCCGGTACCGGCAGAGGCTTCAATCAGTCGTTCACCATGGAGGGGAAAACGCAGGGTATTGAGCGGGTTAGCCATTATTTCAGCTCCTCCAGGGTCTTGAGCAGCGGGGTCAGGTGTTCGCGGGCCAGCGCCTGCAACTGCCCCAGCACCTCGTCATCGAGTTCGGGGAAGCAGCGAGCAACGTAAGGGTCTGCCCCCTCCCCATTGATCATCCAGCCGCCGTTGAAACGGGTGAGGGCCGCCTTGTCGGCTGCCTCCGGCTTGTCGGGATCCTTCTCGATCGCCTTGAGCCAATCCCAGGCAGTGTTGGGGAAAAACGGCAGCGGCCGCTTCATCCCCTGCGCCCAGCACGCCACCAGCGCCGCCAGTTTGGGGCGCGCCTCGTCGGCAGAGAGCTTGGGCAGTCGCAGACTCTGTTTGGCATCGAACAGCAGGGTGTCGCCGGGAGCGCAGCTCAATGAGAGGCAGAGGTGCTGGATCCAGCCCAGCAGCAGATCCTTGCCGTTGAAGCTGCCGGGTTTGACCACCAGCAAGCGCCCCTTCTGGGTGTCGATCCACCCTTGCAGCTGGCCCTGAGTGAGGGAGATATCGATCTCCACCGCCTGTTTTTCTGACTCATTGGCCGCAACCCATGGCCGCAGCCGATCCGCCAGCTTGCCCATCTCGGCATCCAGATCGTCCAGCAGCAGGCTGCCGAACCACCCTTGCGGCAACAGGCCGGTGAGCTGCAACCGCTCGCGACGCTCGGTACTTTCACCTTCCGCCAGATGGGCATCGAGCAGCAGATCTTTCAGCTGATAATGTTGCAGGCCATCCAGCTCGAACGGCTCGCTGTCCTCGATGTTGGCTTCGTTCAGCTCAAACCACACCTTGAGACGGCGGTTGAGGAAATATTTGGTGGGCTGGCGATAGAAGCGCAGCAGCTCCGCCAGCTCCAGCCCCTGCTCCTTGCCCCATTCGGGGGGCAAAGGCAGCTCGCCGCTCTGGAAGTTGGCCGCGCCGCGCACCGGATTGAGAGCGGGCAACCAGTCGGCGGCATAGGTAAAGAGGCGCGAACCCGCCTCCGGGTAGAAGTAGTTGCGGCTGTAGGGGGTGAGCGGATGCGCCACCATCAGGTGGTTGAGCAACCGCTTGCCGGAGGTTTCGTCATCGAGATCCTCATCCCCCGCCAGCACAAAGCCCTGCCGCACATAGTCGATCAGCTCCGCCAGCAGGACCGAGGGCACCTTGTCGCTGTTGTCCTGCGCGCTGAAGCCCTGATAGCTGATGTAGAGCCCCTGCTGGGCACTCAGCAGGGCCTCAAGGAAAAGGTAGCGGTCATCATCGCGACGGGAGCGATCCCCACGCCGCGACGCCACCGCCATCAGGTCGAACCCCATGGGGGCCAGGGTGCGCGGGTAGACGCCATCGTTCATGCCGAGCAGGCAGACCTGCTTGAAGGGGATGGAGCGCATCGGCATCAGGGTGCAGAAGTTGACCTGACCGGCGAGGAAGCGCTGGCTGGAGCGGGACTCCCCCAGCACGCTGCCGAGGTAATCCTGCAGCAGATCGGCGGTGATGGGCTGCTCGAAGCGGGCCTCGCCGAGCCGGGTCTGCCACTCGACCAGTTGGCTGCGAATGAGCTGGAGCTGACGCTCTTCATCTTCATCGGCCAGATAGAAGCGCTCCAGCAGCGCCAGCAGGCAGGCGTTCCACTCGGCCAGCGGCTGCGCCTGTTGCAGGCGGGGCAGGAATTCGGCCAGCGAATCGACAAACCAGGCGAGCTTGCCGAGCGCCAGCCCCTGCTGACCCTCGATATCGGCGTAGGGCAGGATGCCCGCCACCGGCTCGCCATCCCCCATGGCAAAGCCGAGCAGCATGCGGCGCAGGCCGAACAGCCAGCTGTTGCCGGACATGGGCGGCAGATCGAAACGGACGGGATAGCCGTCGTCCAGCCCCCAGCGGATGCCGGTCTCCTGCACCCAGACCCGCAGCTGGTTGAACTCGTCGTCATCCAGCTCGAAGCGGCGCAGCACGGCGGGCACCTCGAGAATGGCGAGCAGCTCCCCCGCCCCGAAACGGGCGTTGGGCAGCCTGAGCAGGGCGAGGAAGCTTTGCAGCAGCGGGCTCTCCTGACTCGCCGCCCGATCCGAGACCGCAAACGGGATCTGGCCGCGCGCGCCAAACACCGCCTGAATGTAGGGGCCGTAGCTGTTCACATCCGGCATCATCACCACCACATCTTTCGGGGTGAGGGACGGGTCCTGCTCGAACAGCGCCAGCAGGCGGTCGTGCAGCACCTCGAGTTCGCGCATCGGGCCATGGCAGGCGTGGATCTGCAAGGATCCATCCGCCGGATCGATGGGGCTTTTGTGATGGCTGCTGTCGAGATCGAACTGACCGGCACCCCGTTCTGCCAGCTCCAGCACATCCTTCTGGATGGCATGCAGCAGCTTGATATTGCCTTTGCTATCCACCTCGTCGATATCGACGAAAGCCTCGATTTGCGGCACCTCCAGCTCCATCAGCTGATGCAGGTAATCGCGCCCCAGCTTGCCCATGGAGGCGAGCAGCGGGTTGGCGGGGCCATGCAATGTCTCGATATCGGTACCGGGTTTGAGCTTGTTCTCCAACCGAGCCAGGGTCTTGCGATCCAGCAGATCCCCCCAGTAGTAGCGGCAGGGGTTGGTGACGAACAGGTGTACCTCCACCTCCGGCCGACTGCCGAGGGCCAGCAGCGCCTCCACATAGCGCGGCGGCAGCGCCGAGATGCCGAACACGAAGACCCGCTGCGGCAGCTTGCCCGGCAGATCGGCGGTACGCGCCAGCTCGTGGATAAACTCCTCGTAGAGATTGGCGCGGTGGTAGCCGCTCGGAGAGAGCGCCAGGGTGCGGGCCACCAGCTCGCGCCACAGCTCCGGCTGCCAATCCTGACCGCTCACCCCGGCCAGCTCCTGACTCAATCCTTCCCCCTCTTCCCAACGGGCGATCCAGTCCGGCCGGTAGACCAGATACTGGTCAAAGAGATCCGCCACCTTCTGGCAGAGCTGCCACAACCGCACCTGCTCGGGATCCTTGGCAGGATCCTCCTCATCTCCCCCGCCCAGATAGGCGGCGAGCGGGGCAAAGGCGGGGCGCTCCAGCAAGGCAGGCAGAATGGTCATCAGCTGCCAGCTCATGGAGCCCTTGTTGTAGGGACTCTGGCGCGGTACATCCGCCAGCACCCGGGTGAACATCTCCCAGATAAAGCTGGCGGGCAGCGGAAAGTCGATATTGGCGGCAATGCCGAAGGCTTTGGCCAGCTCCAGCTTGAGCCACTGGGCCATGCCCGGACTCTGCACCAGGATCTGCTCCCGATCGAAGGGGTGAGAGAGAGGGGCCTGCCGGATGCGGCTCACCAGCAGCTCTTTGAGCAGATCCAGCTGATTGGAGTGGTAGAGGGTAAACATGAGCAATTCCCGCCTATGGATGAGAGGGGGCGAGGGAAAAGGCGAGCCATTTCCGTCACTTCACAAGAGAGGGAATTGTCGGGGATCGGGGGGGAAGATGCAAAAGGCTCTTGTGGCCAGCAGGCGGGCAAACCGCTGAACCATGAGGGGGGCCGCAGATTTGTACCGCTGCCTCACCGCCTCGGAAAACGCAGACAGAAAAAAGCCGGTGCAGTTGCACCGGCCAAAAGGCTTGGAAAACTCAAACTGACTGGCTGTTACCAGTTTTTGCCGAGACGGGCATCCACACTGAAAGCCCCTGCTCCGGCCGCCGCCAGCGCCAGGAAACCACCGGCCACTGAGACGTTCTTCATAAACATCAGCATCTGCATCTGTTCTGCAGGCTGATAATGGAAAATAAAGGCAGCCATCAGGGTGAAGCCGGCCAGCAGCACGGAGAGGCTGCGGGTAAAGAGACCGAGCACGACGGCAAGGCCACCACCCAGCTCAAGCAGGATCACCAGCGGCAACATAAAGCCCGGTACGCCCATCGCTTCCATATAGCCCTGAGTACCGGCGTAGCCGCCGATCTTGCTCCAGCCCGCCATTACGAACATCAGCGCCAGCAGTACACGACCCGCCAGCAGCGCTACATCTTTCATCTTGTCCATTTCATCTTCCTCGTTTGTGTCACATCACCGCTGACTGCTTCAGGGTAGGTCAAATAACAGGGCTTGGCTGGCACTGGTCGCAACCAGCTCCCACCGGTATTCATCACGACTGAGTACCCCGTCGCCGGGTCGGGCAGCCAGACCGTTGGCGGTCAACTCCCCTGAAATCATCTGCAGGTAACCGTGTCGGCCAGCCAGTGCCCACTCGAGCGTCTCGCCCGGGGCCAGTTCCAGCCGCCATACGCGGGCCTGTTGGCGGATCCGCAGCGATCCCGCCTCGCCATCCGGTGACGCCACCAGCGTCATGCCCGGTCTGGACTCGATCTTCTTCTGCTGATATCCGGGTGGCGTGCCGAACTCGTTCGGCTCGATCCAGATCTGCAACAGGGAGAGAGGATCCGTCTGCGAGGGGTTGTACTCGCTGTGGCGGATCCCGCTGCCTGCACTCATCAGCTGGAAATCCCCTGCCGGGATCTGCTCGGCATGGCCGAGGCTGTCCTTGTGCTCAATGGTGCCTTGCAGCACGCAAGTGAGGATCTCCATATTGGCGTGAGGGTGGGTGGCGAATCCGCCACCCGGCGCAACCAGATCCTGATTGATCACCCGCAGCACCGAGTGTCCCATCCACTCCGGGTCATAGTAGTGACCGAAGGAGAAACTGTGGCGCGCGTCCAGCCAGCCAAAGTTGGCCTTGCCCCGCGCTTCTGCGGCTCTCAATTGCATCATGGTCTGCTCCTCATCTATCCGGGGTTCGACTTAGCGGGGGTTGCCACCACCGATGCCGAACGGAATACGGTATTCGCTGCTCTGGCCAGCCAGGCTGACGGTCACTGTACCTTGCGTGCGCAGCGGCATACGCACTTGCTGTGTGCCAGTCAGGTCGGCATGAGCGGAGGTGATCAGGTCACCGGCCTCATCGCGCACTTCCAGCATCGGATTGGCTTTGCCATCCATTGCGGCAGTGGCGTTCCACTTAACAAACAGCACGCCGGGCATGGCATTGAAGTCTGCAGGCACAGAAGCCTGGGCGAAACCTGTGGTCATCAGGGCTGCAACGGCCAGCATCTTGATTACGTTTTTCATGTTCATTCACTCTCTTGTTTTATATGTCATTGCCAAGGCCTTTTCGGCCAGAATCAATGCATCCATGCAAGAGGTTATTCAAATAGTGTGTTGTTCTTTCACCGACATCAGACAGACCGATTTGGTGTGTCACAGTGCGGAACTACCCGCATATTTGGCCGCTCGACGTTCCTGCCTAAGCGTTGATTGAATATTAAAGTGACATGACCTAACTTGTTAGCGAGATAAACTGGCAAACATATTCAAAAAAATTGAAGGTGAGGAATGGCCAAGGAATCGAACAAGGAGCGGGCGCTGACCCTGGAGGCAATCCGGGTGCTGGACGCCATCGACCGCCGCGGCAGCTTTGCGGCGGCGGCCGACGAGCTGGGCAAGGTGCCCTCGGCATTGAGCTATACGGTGCAGAAGCTGGAAGACGAACTGGATGCCATGCTGTTTGACCGCAGTGGCCACCGCACCAAGTTCACCCCGGCGGGACGCATGCTGCTGGAGCGCGGCCGGGTGCTGCTGGAGGCAGCCGAACATCTGGTAGGCGAGACCCGGGCATTGGCCCGTGGCTGGGAGACCGACATCACAGTCGCCGTCGATGCGCTGGTCCCGGTGCAGGCCCTCTACCCCTTGGTGGAGAAGCTGGCCGAGCAGACCGATACCCGACTGCGGCTGCGGGCCGAGGTGCTGGCGGGTAGCTGGGAGTGTCTGGAAGATGGCCGCGCCGACCTGCTTATCTCCTCCATCAACCCGGACATCATGATGACCGGTATCAAGCATCAGGTGATCAAGGACGAGGTGATGCTCTACGTCGCCCATCCCGATCATCCTCTGCATCAGGAGCCCGAACCCTTGGCCGACGAGACCCTGCGCCGCTACCGCGCCATCGCGGTGGCCGACACAGCCCTGCGCAAGCCGGTTCTCACCTACCGCCTGCTCGACAAGCAGCCGCGCCTCACTGTCAGCACCATGACGGAGAAACGGGATGCCCTGCTGGCAGGGATCGGGGTCGGCACCATGCCACAGAGCTGGATTGAGGAGGACATCCGGGCCGGTCGGCTCAAGGTGATCAGCCCCGAGTACCGCCATCAGCTGCAGGTGGTGCTGGCCTGGCGGCGAGACACCATGGGCAAGGCCAAAAGCTGGCTGGTGCGGGAGATACCAAAACTGTTTGCGACTGGTGAGAAATGAGACCCAGTTAACAGAAATGTTAATTGCATGCCTCACTTGACGCCCAATATCTTTGCTGATTTCATAGCCGCCTCATTGAACCCATGGAAGCTGTAGAAAATGAAAAAGAGTTTGCTGGTTGCCCTCACCACCCTGCCCCTGTTTGCCAATGCCGGCCTGATGGATTCGCTGACCGACAGCGTCACCAGCAGCGTCAAGGATGCAGCTAATACCGCCGTATCCGGTGCAGTGGACAGCGCATCCAACGAAGCCATCAAGAAGGCACTGGATATCAAGGAAGGCGGCTCCAACAAGCAGGCTATTAAAGAGAAGCTGGGCGCTCCTGCCACCACCAAGACTGAATCCGGTCTGGAAGTGTGGACCTATGATCTGGATGCCCTGAACAAGGCCTCTCCGCTGCTAGCAGAGACAACCACAACCCTGCTGAAAGATACCGACGCCGCCAAGAAAAACGTGGTCATCAAGTTCGAAGGCGAAACCGTCAAGAAAGTAGAGCTGAGCGACAAGGCTCAGGGCTAAGTTCGCTCGTCCGGTGAAGTGGGTTGCACACCCGCACCGGCACAGATAGCAAGAGGGGGAGCATCAGGCTCCCCCTCTTTTATTGGCAATCACCAGCGTTCAGCCAATCTGCTGCTCAACGCAGTAAACGCAAAAAGGGTGGCCTCGGCCACCCTTGGGTTGATAACAGCTGGCGTTGTTACTGGTTCGCTTCGGCGAACTGCTTCATCGCTTCGGCGTGCTTGGTCATGCCGGCGGCACGCTCGTTGAGCTTCTTGATGAACTCCGCCTTCTTGGCCGGATCTTCAATACGGTCATAACGTTGCTGCAGGTTGGCCTGGATCTGCTCCGGGGTCATGTTCTGCATGCGGGCCATCTTGTCGTGGCGACCACCGTGGTGTTTGCCACCCATCATGCCGCCGCCGTCCATCGGGCAATCCACCATGGAACCGGGCTGGCCGGTGGGGGCTGCTTCACTGGCTGCATAGGCACCCAGCGGCAGGCCAAGGATCAGGGTGGCGGTCAGCAGGGTTTTGGTCAGCTTTTTCATGGTCTATCTCCTGTAGGGATGATTCTGGTTCGGCGCTCTTGCCTTGCTCTCAAGTAAACACCCTATCGGTGTCTGAACTTTGCCAGCATCGCCCTTTTTTGTAGCAGAGTGTGGCATCGTGCGGATCTGGCACACTTTGACACAAACCGCAGGGCGGATTTTCGTATACTCGTGCCAACGCCAAGCAGGGGAGGTATTCATGAACCAGGGCAACACCCACATTCTGGTGGTCGACGATCACAGCGAGATCCGCGATCTCTTGAAGCGCTTTCTGGAACAGCACGGCCTGCGGGTCAGCTGCGCCCGGGATGGCAAGGAGATGAAGCGGCTACTGGAGGAGCGGGAGTTCGACCTGCTGGTGCTGGATCTGATGATGCCGGGTGAAGATGGCCTGACCCTCTGCCGCGAGCTGCGGGTCAAATCGAACCTGCCCATCATCATGCTCACGGCCATGGGGGAAGAGACCGACCGCATCATAGGGCTGGAGATGGGGGCCGACGACTATCTGGCCAAGCCCTTCAACCCGCGCGAGCTGCTGGCGCGGATCAAGGCGGTGATGCGCCGCACCCAGGCAGAGACCCAGCCCGCCGCCGAGACCCTGACCCGGGATCTGCGCTTCGATCGCTGGCTGCTCGACGTCAATCGCCGGGAGCTGGTCGATGAGGATGGGGTGGGCCTGAGCCTCTCCACCGCCGAGTTCGATCTGCTCAAGGTGTTTCTCGAACGTCCGCAACGGGTGCTGAGCCGGGATCAACTGCTGGATCTGGCCCGTGGCCGCGAGGCGGTAGCCTTCGATCGCGCCATCGATACTCTGGTGAGCCGCCTGCGCCGCAAGCTGGAGCGGGATCCCAAGAATCCGGAGCTGATCAAGACCATCTGGGGTGGAGGTTATATGTTCTCGGCCGATGTGACGCAGGTATAAGTAGTGAATGCACTGAAACGGCTATGGGCACGGATGTGGCCCAAGGGACTGACCGGCCAGATCATTCTGGTGGCGCTGGCGGGCTTGATCCTGATCCAGCTGCTCAGCATCCAGATCTACCGCACGGATCGGGAGGAGGCGCTCGGCTTCGTCAACAGCCGCAACGCCATGCAGCGGATCATCTCGGTGGTACGGCTGCTCTCCCTCTCCCCCCCGTCCCTCTATGACGAGATCCTCAAAGCGAGCCGCAGCGAGACCCTGCTGCTGCGCCTCTCCGACGAGCCGCTGCAACCGGATAACCGCAGTCCCCGCTTCGAGCAGCTGGTGCGCTCGCGCCTCAACTACCCTCCCGGCCTCACTGTCGAGATCAGTGCCGAACTGAAAGAGGATACTCAGCGCAGCAAGGCGTGGGAACATCATGCCCGCATGATGCGGGATCGCAAGGGGCCGCCCCCGCCGCGGGATATGCGGCTCTACGGCTCCATCGAACTGCCCCAGGGGGGCTGGCTGCAGTTCAGTTCGCTGGTCGACAAGGAGGCGGGCAGCTGGTCGTGGCAGACCACCCTCAACCTGATGCTGGTCGCCAGTCTGGTGATCGGGCTGATGGTGCTGCTGTTTCGCCGTGCCACCCGCCCGCTCAAGCAGCTGGCAGGCAATGCGGAGCGGCTAGGACGGGGCGAGGATATCGAGCCCTTGAAAGAGGAGGGGCCGACCGAGATCCGCGAATCGATTCAGGCCTTCAACCGGATGCACACCCGGCTCGACCGCTTCGTGCAGGACAGAACCAGGATGCTGGCGGCCATCTCCCACGATCTGCGCACCCCCATCACCAGCCTGCGGCTGCGCACCGAGTTTCTGGCCGATGGCGAGGACAAGGAGCGCATCCAGCAGACCCTGCAACAAATGGAGCAGATGCTGGCGGCCACCCTCAGCTTTGCTCGCGAGGAGGGGCAGCAGGAGGCTACCCGCGAGCTGGATCTGGTCAGCCTGTTGGTCAGCCTGTGCGATGACTATGCCGATACCGGCCAGCCGGTCACCTGTCTGGCGGAGGGCAAAGAGGTCTACGCCTGCCGAGCCAACACCCTGCGCCGGGTGCTGCAGAACCTGATCGGCAACGCCATCAAATATGCCGGCAGCGCCGAAGTGTCGCTGGAGCGCTGCAAGGAGGAGCTGTTGATCCGGGTCTGCGATAACGGGCCGGGGATCGATCCGGCGCGGCTGGAGGATGTGTTCAAGCCGTTCGTGCGGCTCGATGAAGCGCGCAACACCGAGTCCGGCAGTGTCGGGTTGGGCCTCTCCATCGCCCGCACTCTGGTCCATCAGCACGGCGGCGAACTGACCCTGCTCAATCGGCCACAAGGTGGGCTGGAGGCGCGGATCAGCCTGCCGCTGTAAGTAGTCACTCTATCCGCCGACCTTGTCATGGCGCCGTTTACATCATGCAAACTTCATCATTTGAGCGCTTGTTCTTCGATCAGAAAGGTGGTGATAATCGGTGACCACGGGACGGTATACGGCAACGGATTGGAGCAAGGATGGCCTCTTCCAGGACAGGAGTCATAGTCAGTATCGGATGGGGGCTCCTGCTGCTCGCCCTTGCCCTGCCTGCCTGGGCCAAAGCCCCGGAAGAGCCGATCATCATTACCAACTCCAAAGCCTGGCAGCCCTTCTCCTATATCAATGAGTCGGGCCAGCCGGATGGCCTGCTGATCGATTTGTGGCGTGAATATGCCAGGGTCACCGGCCAGAAGATCGAGTTCAGGCTGGTCGACTGGCAAGGCTCTCTCGACCTGCTCCATGAGGGGAAAGCGGATGTTCACGCCGGACTGCTCTGGTCACCGGAGCGGGACAAACTGTTCGACTATGGCCGGCCTCTCGCCCAGCTCGACTCCCAACTCTTCTTCTCGAGCGAACTGCGCGGCACCGATGTCCACTACTACCTGCTCCATGAAACGGTCGGTGTGGTAGCCGGTGGCTACGAGGAGTATTACGCCAGACGCTACTTCCCCGGCACCAGACTGCAGACCTTCGACGACAATGACACCCTGCTGGCGGCGGCCTTTCGGGGCGACATTAAGGCCTTTATCGCCGATCTGCAGGTCGCCAACTTCTACATCTATACCTCGGACGATCCCACCCGCTTTATTCCGGTTCGCCACCTCTATACCGACCAGATCCGCTTTGCGGTGAAAAAGGGCGACCTTGCCCTGTTAAACCGGCTGGAAGAGGGGTTCGCCAAGCTCAAAGAGAGCGATCGGGAGCGGATCATCCGCAAATGGATGCATGTCGAAACCGTCTACCCCATCCATCTCGGTCCCTGGCTGCTGTTGGCCGGAGTGTTAATCATGGTGGCCTACATAGTGCAACTGCGCCGCGCTGTTGCCAGCCGTACCACCGAGTTGAGCCGCGCCAACGCCAGACTGGAGAAGCAAGCCAGTACCGACCCCCTGACCGGCCTGCTCAACCGACGGGCATTCATGCCCGCCATGGAGCAACGACTGGCAAGCGGGGCTCCCTGTGCTCTGCTGCTGTTCGATGTGGATCACTTCAAGGAGACCAATGACCGCTTTGGTCATGGCATCGGGGATCTGTTGCTGGAAAAGCTGGCCACGACTGTGACCAACCTGTTGCCCGAAGAGGCTCTGCTGGCCCGCATCGGCGGCGAAGAGTTTTGCCTGCTGCTGCCGCTGGCCACGCTGGCAGAGACAGAGCAATGGGCCGAGCGGATCTGCCTGGAGAGCAACCGGCAAACCCTGCACACCAGCAGCGGCGAGGTGATCCTCTCCATCAGCACTGGGGCAGTCTGGGTAGCCGCAGAGAGAGAGGCTGATGCCGACCAGCTACTGCGGCAGGCTGACGCCCTCATGTATCAGGCCAAGGGACTGGGGCGCAATACCTGGCAAGCCGCCGCCTATCAGGCATAGTCCCCTGACGGACGCGCAATAAAAACGGCCGCCATCGGAAGATGGCGGCCGCATGACGGGTTCCCTATCAGAAGTTGTAAGTCACGCCCAGGTTGTAGCGGCGACCATCCAGCACAGTGCCATAGCTGCTGTAATCCACTGTTTTGTCGAATAGGTTGTAGACCCCGGCGGTCAGATCCAGATGCTTGTTGGCCTTGTATACCAGCCCCATGTCAAAGAAGGTGTAGGAAGGAGTCCCATCCGCCATCTTCACACGGCTCAGGTATTCGGAGGTCTCGCCACGGAAGTTGACCCGTGACCAGAGGTTGAGATCCTCGGTGGTCTGCCAATCGACACTGCCGTTGAACATATGGCGGGGCATCTGGTTGAGGGCATGGCCCGCCAGCGGGCCGCTCTTCTGCTCGGATTGAGTGAATGTGTAGCTAGAGCTGACCGACCAATCCTCATTGATGGCCCAATCCATCATCCCCTCGACCCCACGCATGTTCGCCTTGTCGACGTTGACCCGATCACTGATGAAGTCATAGCTGTGACCATTGAGGGTACAGGCGGGATCGCTCTTGCTGGTGCAACGACGCACTTCGGAGATCTTGTTCTTGAAGTCGGTGTTGAACAGGGTCACTCCGGCGTTGAAGCCCTGATGACCGTTCCACAGCAGGCCGATCTCTTCACTCACGCTAGTCTCGGGTTTGAGATCAGGATTACCGACCAGCATGCCATCCAGGCTGCCACCACCGGTGACCTGGCCCCAGTTGGCCGCCGACATCCGCAAATCAGGGGAGCGGTAACCGGTTGATACGCCCCCTTTCAGGGTCCAGCTATCATCCAGATGCCAGACGCCGTAGAGGCGCGGGCTCCAGTGAGAGCCGTAGTTCTGATCCCGATCCATGCGGGCGCCACCGGTCAGGGCAAAGCTGTCAGTGAGTGACCACTCATCCTCGACAAACATCGCCCAACTCCAGCGGGTCAGCTGCTCGGCAGGGTTGGCCACTTTCAGGGTATTGCCCTGATCGTGCAGATCCTCATAGCGATACTGACCACCGACGCTCAGGTAGTGATCACCCAGAATAAACTGGGTATGGGTATCGGCGATGGTGTTGGTAAGCTCCATCTTGCGGCCGGGGTTGGTGTTGGTCTCCTGCTGCAGATAGCTGCTGGAAGAGCCGAAATCATACTGGCCATCATGGGTCAACGCATAGTTGGTGCGCTCGTAGCGGTTAAGGCTATCTTTCGCCTTGGCAGCCAGCGAATTGCTGGCCGTGCGATCCCGATCCTGCAGACTACGACTGGCTTCCAGATCGAAGCGGTTATGGTCATCAGGCTTTAAGCTGAGCACGGCCGTGCCACTGCGAGTCTCCTGCTCGGCAAAACCCTGGATAAATTTGTCTTCACCACGATGTGCAAGCTGACCATTGAAACGCAGCCCCAACACACCATCGATCAGTGAACCTGCGGTATAGGCATCGGTCTGGAAGCTGTTGCCGGCATCCTTGTTCTCCTGGAGGGTCGAATCAGCATGAACCGATCCCTGCCAGGCCAGGCCGGTGGTCTTGCGGGTAATCACGTTAATCACGCCCCCCATGGCATCGGAACCATAACGGGATGACATGGGGCCACGGACGACCTCAATGCGCTCAATCGCCTGCAGTGGCGGCAGCCAGCCCTGCTCGATACCAGGACCATCGCTGTTCGGGCGAGTGCCACGGCTATCCACCTTCTTGCCATCAACAAGCATCAGAGTGTATTTCGACCCCATACCGCGAATGCTGATATCACTGCTGCTGCCACCGCCAGTCACCACAACACCGGGAACATCCTTCAGGGCATCGGTCACATCGCGATATGCCCGTTTCTCCAGCTGCTCACGGGTAATCACGGAGATGGAGGCGGCAGAATCGTCAATCTTCTGCTGGAAGCCGGAAGCGGTGACGACCATCACCTCTTGTTCGGCAGCATAGGCCTGGGTCGCAAGAAGGGAGCAGATCAACAAGGCAAGCTTGTTCGGTTTCACTGTTGTCATGTTTTAGCCTGAACATTTTTAGTAGGAAGGTGACGTATTCCCTTACTTCACTCATTACAACGCCCTGGCATCCAGCCAGGCGCAGCATTAGAAAAGGCTCATTTGAAAAGCACTTTATTAATCAGCCCGCATTGTAACGACCCCGACGCGATCATTCAAACAATAATCATTATCATTTGACTCGTGTGGTATTCCTGCCGCAGAATTGCTCATTCTTGATAAGAGACTGTTTTAATGGAATAAATCCATAAGAAAAAAGGGGATTACACAAACAAGTGGAAGCGATGACGTACCGTTGCAATATGGCCTGATTTAATCCTCAAGCTCTATCAGCTCGCAGCGGAACGTCATCGCGGTGGGACGTCGGCAGCTCACCAGCAGACTAAAAGCACCATAGCCCAGTCGTCAGACTGGGCATTGTGTTAGTTCTGGTGTGCAAATATAGGGGAAGCTCTGGGCAAATCGCCCATAGCAAAAAGGCCTTCCCATCTGGGAAGGCCTTCAAATTAGTGGCGGAGCGGACGGGACTCGAACCCGCGACCCCCGGCGTGACAGGCCGGTATTCTAA
>NZ_JAPDCI010000032.1:0-15464 GCF_027705905.1 Aeromonas sp. Y293-4
CACTAAAAACTGGGAATAACGCCTTAAATGGCGAAGAAACGGTCTAAATAGGCTGATTCAAGGCATTTACGGGAGAAGAAATCGGCTCAAACATGAAGAAATGAAATGACTGCGTCAGCCGAGAAGAATTTCCCCGCTTATTCGCACCTTCCTTAGGTAAAGTAACCTTAAACGGAAGCCTGCAATTTGAAGTAGATACAAGGTCTAAGAAGGAATGGGGCATAAACGTTTTAGAAATGGCAGTGTACTCTGATCGCTGCCATTTAAGTATGAATCTTTAATACTCAGTATGATTCTTTATTACTTAGTAACGAAACTTTATTCTACTCACAGTGGTCTGATGCGACCCAGCACATCACCCTGGCCATGCAGCCCAGTGCCTCGTTTGTGCCAAGGCTGGCGACTGCGGCCCCGATTTGCTCGGCAAACTCTCGATTGTCAGCCATGCCGTTTTTCCTCTTACTCAGAATCGAGTGACTTGACCAGGGAACGGGATGGGCACCACATCTGTTTTCCAGCTGATGCCCCGGTTGTCCGCTCTACGATCCAGCCCTCACCGTCTCGCTCAATAAGGCGCACTGTATTGCCGCTCTTGGCAAAAATTCTCACAACGCCCGCTTTCAGGTCGTCCATGGCCATGGTCTGTTTTTCCCCGATCAGTTGGTGAGGTACTGTTCGCACTCGCGCACCAGGGCGGCGAGCTGGTCATCAGACCAATCCGGCTTGCTGCGGATCAACAGCAGTTGGAAAAACATCCCCTGCGCCTCTTCGTCCAACTTCGTCGAGAAGGCAAACAGGCTAGGGGCCGGGGCGGCTGGCCGATAGTAAGACACAACTGCCTGAGCCAACCAGCGGGCCGACTCGCCGCCTTCCTCAAGGCGCTGGCGGATCTGCTCGGTGGTGAATCGCTGGTGATTTTCGTTACTCATAAGTCCGTTTTTTCCTCGATCAGTTTGGCTGAATGGCCGACAATCTTTCTTTCGCTTGCACAACCAGCTCAGCGGCAATCGCCTCAGCCATGGGGTCATCGTCCACTTGAGACATGTCAGCATCTACGATGGCCTGTAGCTCTTTCTGTGATGCGCCATCCAGGCGTTCTCTGACGTAATCCGTAATATTCATCCCGTTTTTCCTCTATCTCAGTGCTTGATGCACTGGTCATCAGATCCGAAAGCACTTTCCAGAGCCGCACTGATGGCGTGGCGCTGGGCTTCAAATTCGGGCATGGACGTTTCGAGAATCTTTTCGTAAGCGTCAGCCATGATCACCGCGATGATGCCATCATCAAGATCCAGCGTCCCACAGTAGGGGATGCGGGTATCAAAATCCGGCGACTTAACAAACAACTCGCCGCTCACAGACACGATGCACATTTCAACGCGATAGTCTGGGATGGTCAGCGTCTTGATTACTTCGATATGGTCGGCCATGCCGTCTTTCCTCTATCTACTGGCTCTTATCGAGCTGCCTACGATCTGGCAATCCAGCGGCAGCGTCGAGATCCCTCAGCTTTCCACTGTTTGCAATTCGGCTCATTTGCCGTTCAGTCACGCCCCATCGGATTCCGACCTCGGCCAGTGTCCAGCCTTTGCTACGGATGATTTGATGGAAGGCTCCATTCGCGTTTCTAGTCATATACGTCTAGTATGCCCTCAGTCTGCTGACCCGTCAAATATGTCTAGTTACATTTATCACAATCTCTGTTTCATGCCCATATCTGGGGAAAAAAAGAGGAAGTAAGCCATAAAGATGGCCCGTATAAGGGCCAACGGTAGCTGCGGCATGGTGTTCTAGGAAAGTTAGGGTGAGACTTTATTTTCAAGGATGAAACTCTATTTTCGGGGATGACACTTTATTTTCATCCCACACAAGCCGCCGGGGCTGGCCACCGGGCTACCTGGATCAGCCGACGGGCAGGCGCCGCGGCTGTGCCGGTCGGGGTGTGACATCGAGGCCTGCGGGTACCGGCGATCACCTGGGGCCGGGGCCGGTGTTCTCCTGGCCACTGGGCTACCGGGATCAGCCGCCGGGCGGGTGCCGGAGCTGTGCAAGTCGTGGTGTGACATCGAGGCCTGCGTGCCGACGGGCGCCTAGAAGACCAAGCCGCCGGGGCTGGCCACCGGGCTACCTGGATCATCCGACGGGCGGGCGCCGCGGCTGTGCCGGTCGGGGTGCGACATCGAGGCCTGCGGGTACCGGCGATCACCTAGTACCGGTGCCGGTGTTCTCCTGGCCACCAGGTTACCGGGATGAGCCGCCGGGCGGGTGCCGGAGCTGTGCAAGTCGTGGTGTGACATCGAGGCCTGCGGGTACCGGCGATCACCCGGGGCCGGTGCCGGTGTTCTCCTGGCCACCAGGTTACCGGGATGAGCTGCCGATCGGGTGCCGGTCGGGGTGTGACATCGAGGCCTGCGGGTACCGGCGACCACCTGGGGCCGGGGCCGCCGGGGTGGGCCCTGCCGATTGGGATTGGCCACCGGGCTACCGGGATGGCCTGGCCGACGGGCCGCTGCCGGAATGTGCCGGTTAGGTTTGGGCAATGAGAGCTGCGTTTGCGGTGATCAAGGATGGGCGATTGTCGATAGGGGCTAACACCTAGAGTGGAGTCTAGCCCCTATCGTTCGGGGTGGATGAACGGGAACTGTTCTCAACCCTTATTCAGCTTGTGATGACGCTCAAGATACTGCTTCAAGGCTATGTCTATGATGCCAGACGCATTCTTTGGCCCCTCTAACTCATTGGTCTTATTGAGGTAAGCAATCTCTTCAATCGCTTGCACATTGGCCTTATTGAGGGACAGAGTGATGCGGCGCCGCTGTTGTGTTTTCTCCTGACCGATTGGTAGCGGATCATCACCATAAACCTTGTCGGCCATTCGATTAGCTATCTGATCAGCCGTTTTATCAAGTTCAGCATCCGGTAATTCCTTCGCAGAACCTCTACGTTTAAGCACCACTTAACACCTCCTCAATCAGTGCGTTTATTTCAGCAGTGGCCTTGGGGTTGTTGAGCTCGACAACTGCTCGTCCATCACTCACCGCATCACGATACACTTTTCGGTGGTAGCCAATGGCTTTCAGTGGCGTGATGCCCTCAAAGTCCTTCATAAACTCCAAAAACTCATGACGTTCTTTACCTTGCAGAACTGGGTTCGTGGTGGCCATCGTTTGATAGCTAAAGACTTTCAGCTTGGGGTTTTGGTCCAACCAAGCGATTGTCTGTTGTTCAAGTTCCTCTAGGGTGTCCATGTCAAACTGACTGCACTGATGCGGGGCAATGACCACATCGGCCACCAGCCCGCCGGTCACCAACTCGCGGGAGTTCTTCCCTGAAACATCAACAATCACATAGTCATACTTGTTATCAAGGGAGCGCAGGGTCGAGGCGATATTGTCGAACTTTTCAACCAGGGTGATCTTTGGCTCATAGCCATTTTCTTCCCGAGTGTCATACCAGTTAGCCGCAGAGCGTTGCTTATCCGCGTTGAACAAGCAAACGTCATGTCCTCGAATGGCCAGCGCCACAGCCAAATTGACAGCGGTCGTGGTCTTACCCGCCCCGCCTTTATTACTGCCACTGATTATGATCATCGGTTGCCATCCTCCTACAGTAAGGCTCGCAAATGTGTGGTTATGTATGAAGTATGATGGATGATACGTCAAATGTGAAGTATGAAGTATGAGGTGTGATAACCAAAACTCTTCCAGTGAAGGTGATCATTGAGATGAGCAGAATGTGCGGCCCCTCCCAGTCGCAGTGCGACATTGAGGCCTGCGGGTACTGGTGAGCTCCTGTGATAGGGGCCGGTGAGCACCTGGCCAGCCGGTTAGATGGCACTGGTGTTCCTGGTCACCACCTCATTTTCGTGGTGCGACATCGAGGGCCGGGGCTTTCAGTTGGATTATTCCTTGGCCTTTCTGAGGTCGTTCTTTGCGGCTTCAAGGCACATTGCAGCAACCTGTTTCAGAAAGCCAAAAATTAACATAAAAGCCACTGTTGTAGGCAACAGTGCCAACGTTAAGCCATTGAAATCGCCTCTCAATTTGGCAAATGCCATAACGATCACAAAAGCAATTAGCCATACACCAAAAGTTGTTGATACCTTTATTAGCATTCGATTCCCAGCCCGATTCCATCGGCGTCCTGAAGGTTAAGGGCAATGCCCTTGGGGTGATCGTAACGAGCTGCATGAGCGGCATGCATGACTCGCGGCGTCTCGGACAGAGAGGATTTTATTGTTGTGCCTCCTGGCTTGAGTTTTCTTTGGTGCCGGCCAGTTTTGCCAGCGCAACCTCAATGACGAGATCCTCCGCCAGACGCATGTCACTATGGGGGAAAACTGGGCTCAGAATGTCAGCCAGTTCTCGCAATGCTGTTCCCTTATAAATCCCAGTCTCTCGCCATCCCACAATCTCTTGTGCACACTGCTGTGTATTCGCTTCTGCAAAGGCGCGGGCCGCCGGGTATACGTTCAGATAGTCAGTCATTTTCGGCATCCTGTACGTTGTGGGGACCTGCGGGTTATACAGCCCGGTCGGCTGCGGCGAGCAACCCTTTCACACGCTCGATTTCGCTTGTGCTATGTGGTGTCCCGCCAGAGTTAATGGCGAGGTAATACCGGAGTAAATCTGCTCGGTTCGCAAAGTTGTGAATGGCGAACTGCAAGCGGTAGCTGGGGCGATTTACGGCGTATTTTGAGCCGTCAAGGTCGCTGGCTTTCAGCCCGCCGAAGATGGCGATTTCACCGGCCATGAACATTCGGACCGTGGTTAGGCGCTGCAAGCCGTCGACAATCTGGATCTCGTTTGGAAGGTCACCGCCATGATTTTCATCGTCCCAGTGCGGAACGTTGAACTGGATGATGCGCTGGCTTTCCCCCACCGTGCCCCGGAAGATCCCCTCAATGAATGCGACCCGTTGCTCGTGCGTCCAGACATGGCCACGCTGGAAATCGGGTTCGAGGTTTAGGCCACCCCAATCCTGTTCGTATCCATTCAACTGGTGCTCGATATAACGGAACGAGGCGTCAATTGTGTAGCGCGGATTGGGAAGAGGACGGATCAGCTGATCCAGCGCAGCATTTTTCTCTTCGTAGCTCACAACGGTTTCTCCTGGGACATTTTTCGGTGTAATCGGGGTTAGAAGTTACGCCCCAGCTGATGACCAATAGTGAAATATATTTCACTTACTGGCAAGCAATATATTTCACATGCGAATGACGATAGGAAGGTTGGCCACCGCGTCGTCATAGTACCTTGGGCGTTCAGCGTCAGCCACAATCTGCTGAATGCGCCGCCGCGTCATACCCCACCTGACGGCAAGCAAGTCAGCCGTCCAACCTTTGCCATCCAGAACAGCCTTGAACTCATCAGGTGACAGCGGCTTAATTTCGACCATGTCAACCCCTTTAATCCGTGCAATATATTTCGCATTATACTGATGTGTCGATAGTGTGTCGATATAGTGGCGCCTGTGGCCCACCGGGCTAGGCGCACTTGGCGTAACGATACAACTGTTGTAACTGTTCGATGTAGCCACTGGCCCCGGTCAGATCCTTGATGATGGCCATGCCGCCCCCTTGTGCCACGAATACCGGTACGAGACCCACGCAGGAGCCCTCACCACACGCCTTGATGGCATCGGCCACCAGCACCAGTGCCTCCACACGGGCAGACTGCAAGGTACGCAAAGCACGTTGCTGGAGTAGCTTGAGGCGAGTGTTGTGTTCACGACCCCGGCCCTTATGCAGACATGCGATAGATGGCAGGAGGCACAGCATGCGCTCAGGGCGGCTAAATAGCTGGTGGATGGCCTGCAACTGCACGGAGATCACCTGCTGGAGCTCGCTGTAGTTAACGCCATCAAAAACCCACCCAGCCCCCATCTGGGAAACGGTCAGTCCAACACTCAGTCGGCGTGATTCAAGCTGACGAGCGAGTACCAGCACACCGTCCACCGCCAAGCCAAGGTCGGCCCACTGTTGCTCTACCGAAGGGATGCTTACCGGAAGGAGTGAGCTTGGTGCTGGCTTAATCGTCTCCTTCATTACCGCCTCATACTCAGCCTGGGAGATGCAGTTGGCCAACATCAACGGGTTACCATCCTCAAGCTGGCTCATGCCTGCAATCTCGTATAGTTCGGCACGCGCCATCATCCGTGCTGTGTTGCGCTGGGCCTGCACGGACAGGCTCAACACCCCCTCGCTCAGTAGACGACGCAGAGCAACAGAGCTGCGGCGGTCCAGCTGGCCCAAATCACCCAGGTAGTCATCAATCATCGGGCCGGTGATCCACTCAGCAGCGTCCTGGTCGATGGTATAACCGCAATCACCGTCATCCGGGCGTGTGACGACCGGGACAACCAAGGTATCCCCGAACCACCCACGGAAGGTGGCGCCTTCCAGCGTGCCATAGCAGACGGGCGCAGTAGCAATCTCTTTGCGCACCTGTTTTGTCGCGCCCCCGCAGTTGCCGAAGGAAAGGGAGTCGAGGTCGGCCAGGTAGCGATCAAACACGCCGGTCGCCTCGATGTCCGACAACGACATCAGCTCCGGGTCGTTGCCAATGGGGTAATAGACCGGCGCCGGGATCGGGTCTTTGAACCGCTCGCCATCAAGGGCTGGGTACGGCACGCTGATGTTCTGGTGGTTGACCTCCTTCCAGATGGATAGCGCGGTGAAAGGCGCCAGCCGATAGCCGTCACGGCTCCAGAGCGCATCAATCAGCAGCAGTTGGCTTGGTGTAACGAGCTCGAACGTGGGCTGGGCCATGTCTTCGAGGTACCAACGTAGCCACTCTACGCGTTGTGCAGGCGTGAGCTTGTCATCGTTCGCAATGGCCACCACCCCTGAGTCGGCCATCCACTCTCCGGTGAGCAATCTTTCACGGAAGTCATCGGCACGACGCTGCTCATCTCGATCAGCTTGCAGCAACCACCGCAGCACCTCCGTCATCCAGTCTTCGTTGAATGTGTTCGCTTGCAGCTTGAGGTACCCATCATCGCTGGGCTTGCGAGCGATAAAGCGGCGATAGGCCATGTTGCTAAAGTTGCGCGACAGCCAGTTGCGGATCGCCAGCAGGTTTTCTAACTGGGGGAACTGGGGCAGGTCGGTCAGGCTTTCGGCCTGCTTGTCGTTGTTGACCACTGTGCAGAGCGCACAGCCACCCCGCAGGGACGATCCACCGCAGCCAACATTGCTCGCCAGGGAGGATGAGCCGGTGATGGGGCACTGGGACTCGTCCTGGTCGTCGTACATACGACGGAGGTAAAACGTAGAGGAGTCCCAGTACGGCAGGCTGTTGCCGTATTCACGGCTTGCGCCCTCACCCAGGCAGCGCAGCAAGAGCCACACTTCGGCAGTTGTCAGGTCGACAATTGGCGCGACATCGCGGTTACCGTTGTTGTGGACGACAGTAGCATTCTGGAGACCGATCTCACGAATCGACTGGGCACGGCTGGCGCTTTCGTCGAGTCGCACGCCGGTCGCAGTCACGATCTCAGGGTAGGCGCGGGCCAGACCCCGTTCCACGCGCTTCAACGGGTCTTGCTTGAGTACAATGGAGCAATCCGCCGTGGCCGACGCGCCCACGGTCAGCAGCTTGAGTCCACCCACGTACATCACCGGCCACGAATAGCGGTCTTCGGGTGAGGCGGTAATGAGCTCGTGCGCTATCCCTTCCTTGTCTAGGTATTCACCCAGTAGCCTCATCTGACGAGTGGCGTATTGATGCATCACCGGATTTTCAATGCGCGTGTCACCATGCGTCACGATCAGCGGGCCCGCCACCGGCAAACCGCGCTGCTTGGCGCGGCGGTGTCCTTCAACGATGAGCGCCAACAGGAGTGTGCTGTCTTTACCGAATGAGCTTGCCACGCGCAGGACATGTTCTTGGATCAAGGGGATCACACGGCCATCCACCAACTCATCAAAGAGCTCTTGAGCGGATTCAAAGATGAGCTCGCGCCGGGGGTCGATGTTGGCCACGGCCAGCTCACCCCCCAGGATCGCCATCTCGAACTGGGCATAACCGGCTACCTGGTTAAACATGGGCTTCTCCGACTTCGACTGAAACAACCCATTCCTGTCCTTGAACAGGGACAATGCACGGTACCAAGACCAGCTCTTTGGCGGCGGCCCATTTGCTCAGGAGACTATGGAAAGGGGCACTCGCAGAGGACATGCGCAGGGCACCATTGCCGTGCTGTTTCCGCCACGCTCGATTGACGAGCATCATGGCCTCTTCACATTCAAGGCCGTTCAGCTCTAGTACCTGATATTCGTTGCTCATAGTGTCGCCTCCTGAACTCGTGAATTAATTATTGTCTATCCCGCCGGGATAGTCCATAATTCATTTCATAAATTTGAGACCGCCACGGGAACCACGACATGACTACTCGCATCATCGCTTTCAAAGGCTCATTTGGTCGCTTCGATACCTACACCTGCTCTGTGAGCACGCAGGCCCTACCTGCCATGTTTGCGGCTTACTATGAGGGAATCTCACACGAGTCAGATCCGCAGCTTCGTGCCCAACGTGCGTTAGACATGCTGCATGTGAAGCGGATCGTGAATTACCTGGACCGGTCGGTACGGGCCTTTGGATCGCCAATTGCCACTGCCCGCGTCGTGAGCGTGACGCCGCTACCCGCAGCCCCAGGCCTCGTTGAAGTCGAGCTGGATGACCTCTACCTGGTCGATGGCCAGAAGCGAGTCAAGGCTTGCATCATTCGGGCTATGGACGAACCCGAGTGGAACGACACCATCCCACTTCATATCGTCGGTGCAACTACACTGCGCGACAAACAGCAGCTCTTTAGCTCCATCAACAGCACGGCGGCCAAAGTTAGCCCTTCGCTCAACGCCATCTACGATCACGCCAATCCGCTGTCTGCATTCATCCCGCAAAACTTCCCGGCGGAGGTGTTGGAGTGTGAAAAGTCAGTGGTGTCCAAGTCGTCAAACAAGCTGGTGACCCCGGCCATCCTCAAAGAGGCCATGTGCATATTGCTGGGTACCAGTCAGAAGCAATTGGCTTCACTCCCCCTTGAGAAGATGGAGGCGAGCTGGGACAAGTGGCACCCCTATATGAACGAGCTCTGGGCTGTCTATGAGGCCATGAGCAAAGCCACGGGGGGATTGCCCGCCATGCGCGACCTGTCTATCCTGCCTCACAATGTGGGTTTCCTTGCCATTGTCCGGTTGTTCCCCTTGATGGATTCCCCGGCTGATCTGTGGCGGCTGGTGGACCTTGAGCGTGATGGATTGACTTACCGCGCAAGTGGCTTATGGGATGGCCGATGCGTGATGCTCGGTGCCATCAAGAAGTCCGGTGAATCCGTTGTGATGACTGCGGCTCTGCTCGGCATTCAGCTCAAGCTGGAGCTGGACGACAACCTGAAACTCTATCTCTAATTACCGTACTGCGACCCCTCGCCCGGCCAGCGCCGGGTGCATTGTCGCACCAAGACTTTTACCGCGGCGCCTCAATAGGCCCAAGGAGTTTTCATGACCCTATCGTTTCCCGAGCTCATGTTATATCCGGACCACATGAAATCTGTTCGGCTTTACCTTTCCCACATCCACCAGCAGGCCACCCCATTCTCACAGGCCGACATGGCGAAGCTGTTCAGTTGCAATAACCTCAACAGCTACGCCAAATGGGAGCGACAAGTTAATACCGTGCCGGACATGCTGTTGCGCCTCATGCAGGTTCAGATCCATTTCGAGCATCAAAAGCTCAACATGTATGAGAATGATGAACAGTCCATTGGCTTGTTCATGAGCTTTCACCAGAAACCAAGCTCATTGCTTGTCCCTCCTCCCGCGCAAGCAAACCTGAACCCCGCGCTCAGTAAGGCGCTTTACGATGCAGCATGGGCGTTTGGGCACTCATTCAAGACCGATGGGTTTGACTGGGGCCTTTTCGCCAAGGGAGCGTTGACGATTACCCCGGCGTTTGGGGCCACACATCGAATCCGAGCTCCCTTCATCTACCTGGTTGACGAGTTACTGCGAAAAGACGGTGAGCCACCGATGTCCCAGCAAGACATTGAGCGTATTCGAGCTGAGACATCAGGCATGCGCCCAGGTGATGAACAGCAAGTCGTGAAAACTGAGTTTTTTGATGTCGTTGTGAGAGACAACTCCATGGAGTTCCAGATCAAGGGCGCTGACCGCAAGAGATTGTTGGAGCAACGATTTGAAGATGCAGGGAAACAAGCACGAACAGACATGGCGCCTCAATGGAACAGTTTTGAGTTCATTGCGGCTGGCCGGTCGGTATTGACCAAAAAGTGCACCGTCGGTGATGATCCCAGCGTTCTCCAGATGCGGAATTTTATCGGCACTGACATGAAGGCAAAGTTCACTTTATTGACCCATCTGGAATCCGCGATGTATGCACAGCTCGGGAAGCAACCGCCGCGCCCGGAAAATTCTGCTGGCCACCAGCTCTGGAAGGCTTTGCGTAACGGGGAGCAAGGTACCGAAACCGACATGCTCGTTCTGGCCCTGGATAAGCGACACTTGACTATCAGGATCAAGCGCAATGTGATGCAACTCTTCACCGCTCTGAGAGACAGTTAAAAGCAGGTGCAAAAAAGGGCAGCTAAGTAGCTGCCCTTTTTGATACCTGCAATTGCATGTTCAGCGTACCCCCGCACCGGCGTCGCCTACCGGGTCGGCGATTGGCTGCTGCGCCTCTCCGGCGACAGCGAATTGCGGCTCGTCAGCCTGCTGATGGTGTCGGTGGCGGCCTTGGGCTCGGTGATGAGCTCTACCGGTGTGGTGGCGATCTTCATTCCGGTGGCCTTGAGCCTGGCCAGTCGGGTGGGCGTGCCACCGTCACGCATCATGATGCCTTTGAGCATGGCGGGCCTGATCAGCGGCATGCTGACGCTGGTGGCCACGCCGCCGAACCTGGTGGTCAGCAGCGAGCTGGAGCGTCAGGGGCTGGCGGGGCTGAATTTTTTCGATATTACGCCGCTGGGGCTGTTGATCCTGCTGCTGGGTATCGGCTACATGCGCCTGCTGGGCAATCGGCTGCTCAGCGGTGTGCCGCCACAAGCGCGTGATCATCAAGGTCGGCGACACATGCAGGAGCTGATCAGCCGCTATCAGCTGGCCGATCGCGCCTGCCGGCTGCAGATCCAGCCTGGCTCGTCGCTGATTGGCCCGACGCTGGAACAGCTGCGCCTGCGCGCCCGCTTCGGCGCCAATGTGCTCGGCATAGAGCGGCGTCGCGGCTTTCACCATCAGCTGGTCGGGGTCACCACCCAGAGTCAGTTCGAGGCGCACGATGTGCTGCTGGTGGATCTGGTTGGCGCCGCAGAGGATGTTCAGGCGTTCTGCCAGCAGTGCCGGTTACAGCCGCTGCCACTACGTGGCCAGTACTTTTCCGAACATGCCCGCAGTGTCGGTCTGGCCGAGGTGTTGCTGATCCCCGATTCGCGGCTGCTGGGGAAGACGTTGCGGCAACTGGCGTTTCGCCGTGAATACCGGCTGAGCGTGGTCGGCATCCAGCGTCAGGGGCAGGCGCTGACCGACGGTCTGCTCGATGAACCGCTGCAGTTGGCCGACACCCTGCTGGTGGCGGGTGAATGGAAGCAGATCCGTTACCTGCAACAGCACAAACGCGACTTCCTGTTATTCGATCTGCCGGCAGAAGTGGACGAAATGGCGCCGGCACAAAATCAGGCGCCGCTGGCGCTGATGTGCGTGGCACTGATGGTCGGTTTGATGATCAGCGGCTGGGTGCCGAATGTGATCGCCGCGCTGCTGGCCTGTCTGCTGTTGGGACTGTTTCGCTGTGTGGATATGGAGAGCGCCTACCGCAGCATCCAGTGGCCAACGCTGCTGTTGATCATCGGCATGATGCCGTTTGCCACCGCACTGCAAAAAAGTGGCGCCCTGGCGTTGCTGGTAGACAGCATGAGCCAGCTGTTTGGCGATCTGTCACCCCGGTTGATGCTGATGGTGCTGTTTGTGCTCGCCGCCAGCATAGGGCTGTTTATCTCCAACACCGCCACGGCGCTGTTGCTGGCCCCGGTGGCCATCGGCATCGCCCAGCAGATGGGGCTGTCACCCTATCCGTTCGCCATCACGGTGGCGATTGCCGCCTCGGCGGCCTTCATGACGCCGGTCTCCTCCCCCGTCAACACCCTGGTGCTGGTGCCCGGTGGCTACCGTTTCAGCGACTTTATCCGACTCGGCGTGCCGTTCACGCTGCTGGTGATGGCGGTCACCGTGCTGGTGGTGCCACTGCTGTTTCCGTTTCAGCCCGGCTAAGCCATGCTGCGGCAAAAAGCGGAAACAAAAAAAGCGCACCCAGCCCTTTTTTGTCTGCGCCACCGCCGGCATGCTAGCGCCGTCATTTGCTGCCGGCATGCCTCGCCGGCCCACTGAGGAATCATCATGACCCGTCTTCTGAACAAGGACACCGTTGTCTGCATGTCGCTGTCGGCACGGCCCAGCAATTTCGGTACCCGCTTTCACAACTTTCTGTATGACGCCCTGAACCTCGACTACCTGTACAAGGCGTTTGCCACTGATGACATCGTCGGCGCCATCGCCGGGGTGCGTGCGTTACGTATCCGTGGCTGCGCGATCTCGATGCCATTCAAGGAGGCGGTGATCCCCCTGGTCGATGAACTCGATGCCTCGGCGCGCGCCATCGACTCGGTGAATACCGTGGTGAACACAGATGGCCACCTCAAGGCCTATAACACCGATTACCTCGCCATCTACCAGTTGCTGCAACAGTATCGGGTTGATCAGGCACGCCCCTTCATTCTGCAAGGCTGCGGCGGCATGGCCAAGGCGGTGGCGGCCGCCCTCAAGGCGCTCGGCTTTGCGCACGGCACCCTGGTGGCGCGTAATGAGCACAGCGGTCGGACGCTGGCCACATTATACGGCTATGACTGGGCACCGAGCTGTGACGGCCTGAGTGCCGATCTGCTGATCAACGCCACGCCGCTGGGCATGGCCGGTGGCGTCGAAGCCAGTCAACTGGCGTTCGCCGAGCCGCTGATCGCCCGCGCCAGCGTGGTATTCGATGTGGTGGCGATGCCGGAGCTGACCCCGTTGATCCGCAACGCCCGCGCACAGCACAAAGTGGTGATCACCGGCGCCGAGGTGTTTGCGCTGCAGGCCGTGGAGCAGTTTGTGCTCTACACCGGCATTCGCCCTGATGCCACGCTGTTTGCCGCGGCGGCCCGTCATGCCCGCGGCGGCTGACCCTGCCCACGCACAAAAAAAGCCGCGGCCACAAGGCAACGGCTTTTCCATGGCTAACACCAACACTCACAGCTTCAGGCAAGCCGGTTGCAGTTTTTGCTGGGTAATCGTCATAAAACGCGTCAGTGGACAGGCACCGTTGACCGACTGGGTCTGACATTCCGGCAACGCCAGCGTCACCACCCCAGGAGGTGTCGCCAGTGACAACGGGGTCTGTGCGCGCAGCTGATCCAGCGTTTGGTAGACAAACTGCATCCGCACCCAGTACTGCTGCTGACTATCCTGCCAGCGCTCCACCACCAGCTCACCGGCCGGCGGGGTATTATCCGGTTGCCCCGGCAGACTCCACTGCACGCCTAACAGGCCGGCCAGGTTCGCCAGATTGGTGTCGTGTCCGACCAGCAACTCAAGCCGGGCCTTGTCATTGGACTTCAGCGCCTGCTGAATGCGCGCCATCAGCGGTGACGCCTTGAAACGCGCGATATAGGGCGTCTGCTGCGCAATGCGGAACTGGGTATTGTGCACGGCCAGCAGGCTTTGCCACTGCGCCGGCGTGAATGCATGGCCCCAGGCCACAGATTGCGCCGGCATGCCGTCGGCGTATTCGAGCAAGAAGATCTCACCCAGCGTGCTGCCCAGCGCCAGATTGCCCTCCAACTTGACACTGCCATCGGCACTGGCGCTGAGCTTGCCCGGATACGCGGCCATCAGCGAGCAGCCTGACGCACCGTGCTGCTTGCAATAAGGTGAGTTGGCAAAATCCAGCACCTGCTCCAGTTGTTGCAATGCCGGTTGATACGTGGCCGACAGCGCCGCGACATCCCCTCCTGCCGCTTTTTGCGCGGCCGCCAGCGCCTGTTGCTTGTCGGCGCGACAGACGCCCGCCTCCAATGGATGGAATAGCGGATCCAGCTTGTGGGTATCAGATTGGGACTGGATCTTGAGGCCACAATTGGGGGCGAACCCATCCAGCCAGGCCTGGCCAGTCATCCGGGTGCGCTGATCGGTATCAGCCCAGCTCAACAGTGTACCTTCGGCCGGACAAGCAGACGTAAACAGCCCGGCCTGCTGCAGATGCTCACGATAATAGCCGCCGAGCAGGGTGACCAACTTGGCCCCGGTCGGCGTTAAATGGCCCAGTGGCGCCGACCAGGTGGGCCAGGTTTGCGCCGTGATCTCGCTCATCTGTCGCGTCATCTTGGTGGGGGGACGCACCCCGTGCCGACTGACAATGATGACCTTGTTCAAACGCCAGGAGGGATCAGGTTGGCGATTTTCTGCCTGCACCGAAAAAGAAGAAACACCCAGAGCAGTGCTCAGACAGAGCGAGACGACAAGAAGCGGTTTCATAGTGAACTCCAGCATGAATGCCGATAGGTGGCTCCTCAGAGTAGCGCCAAATGAGCGTGAGTCACAATCTACACCGCCGCTTTATTTATGCCCGGCACGGATAACAACAAAAAGGCCTGACACGGGGTCAGGCCTTGAAGGGCACGCTATGCCCAGCCGTTAGCTTTCGCTGGCTTCGGCGGGGTGTAACGCCACCGGCGCGGCAACCTGTGCGGCCTGCTGTCTGGCCCAGGCTTCGTCGTCCATCGCCTCGTCCAGCGCGCCTTCACTGCGCGAGACTACGCAGGAGGCAATCGCATTGCCCAGTACGTTGGTCGCTGAACGCCCCATATCGAGGAAATGGTCCACCCCCAGCAGCAGCAAAATGCCAGCTTCGGGGATGTGGAACTGGGTCAGGGTCGCCGCGATCACCACGAGTGAGGCCCGCGGCACACCCGCCATCCCTTTGGAGGTCACCATCAGCAACAGCAACATTGTGATCTGCTGGCCAAACGACAGATCGATGCCATAGGCCTGGGCAATGAACAGGGTGGCGAAGGTGCAGTACATCATGGAGCCATCGAGGTTAAACGAATACCCCATCGGCATCACGAAGCTGGCAATGCGCTTGGAACAGCCAAACTGTTCGAGGCGTTGCAGCGTCTTTGGATAAGCCGCCTCGGAGCTGGCAGTCGAGAACGCCAGCAGAGCCGGTTCACGAATTGCGGCCAGCAGCTTGAGTACCCGTCGCCCGAGGAACAAGCCGCCCATCGCCAGCAATACGCACCACAGCAGGCCCAGGGACAAATAGAATTGCGCCATGAAGGGGTTCTAGGGATTTTCCGTCCAAAAACGACAAAGTGCTCTGGAGGCCGCGCCGTCCGTGGCCTCCAGAGGGGTA
>NZ_JAPDCI010000033.1:0-11974 GCF_027705905.1 Aeromonas sp. Y293-4
CTATCTGGAAAAGGTACTGGATGCTGGGTTGGCTAAATTGACCTCAATTTAACAATTTGTTCACGCTCTCACCCTGGATGTAGAGGCGGCGAAGGAATTATGCAAAATTTTTCATGGTAATTTTACAAATCAACAGATTGAAATGGCTGCGTATCCATTTGCTTTTCGTCGGAAGCATATCGAGCGCCTTGAGCACCATGAAAGTTCGGATGCGAAAATAAGAGAAGTTATTCGCACATACCATGAAAACTACACCAAACTTCTTTCGAGTATTGAAGAGCGAAGTGCAGACTATCCATTTATTAAGTCGGCCATAGCTGAAATATTTTCACATTACTTTGAGCTTTATATCCTTGATGCGCGTGCATTTTACGATCGCTTTATTAAAACACATCCATTAGTTATCTTGGCAGTTTTAGCTAATACGGATATGCGGCCTCACATTGCGAAAGAACTTTCGCAAGTTAAGCAAGATATCGGTAGTGCATGGCCGAATCCTGCACTACCTCACGTTCAAAGCTTTGCCGGGGTCACAGAAGGTTATTGGAAAGATTTAAAACCTGAAGGGACTAGCTATCTTATTATTCAAATGGTTAATGGGAACTTTGTACGTAACTTTGGCAAAAGTGGTGAAGAGCTAAAAGTAGATGACGTAAATGGTAAATTCCCTATCTTAGATGGTATTGACTATAAGAGCAATAGTTCAACTCATGCACTTGTTTATATGGAAGTTTAAGTATGAGCCAGGAAGATAACACAAATTTTTCGACCAAACTAGCAGCGTATGTTGCTGCGTTACGTCCAATTATTTATATAAACCATTTCGATTCCCATTCAGTTGATTCACTTATAGCAAGTATTGCTGAGAAGGGAACTAAGATATATGAATATAATGAAGCCGGACATCATGTCGATTTCTTACATAAGATTTCGGTTGGCACGCTACCCGGCTATGATAACTTGAATGGATTTCTATCAGCATTTGATGACAATGAACCAAAAAATGTTTTTTTGGTGTTAAAAGATGTGCACCGCCAGCTCCGTCCCGAAAGTGCTGATGCAGCTATCATCGCTCGACTAAAGTCAATTGCAGAGCGTACGATGTTTCGTGAAGGCGTATATGTCACTGTTTTTTTAGTATGTTCAGAACTCGTAATTCCATCTGAACTGGAAAAAATAGTTACTATTTTCGATATTCCCTTGCCAGGACCTGATGACATTGAAAGTATCATTCAAGATTACGCCTATGGATTCAACATTCCAATTACCCTTGAGGATATCAATGAATTATGCGTATCCTTTAAAGGATTGAGTGATTTCGAAATTAGGCAAATTCTTAACCTTGCTTATCAACGCTCAGGACTAATCACGGCAGCAGACAAACAGTTGATTCTTGATGAGAAGGAACAAATTATAAAGAAAACTGGTATTTTAGAAATTTTGTCCTTCAATTCTAATCTCAACGACATCGGTGGTTTGGACAACCTCAAAAGATATCTTCACAACAAATCTCATATATTCAATAATTTGGGTGAGGCTCGTCGATTTGGTATTGATATACCAAAGGGGCTTCTTATTGTTGGCATGCCTGGGTGCGGTAAAAGCTTGACTGCTAAAGCTACAGCTAGCCAGTTCAATGTACCATTGTTGCGTCTTGATGTTGGTAAATTGATGGGGAAATATGTAGGTGAGAGTGAGAATAATATGCGTCGCGCAATCAAAACTGCGGAAGCTGTATCTCCTTGTGTGCTATGGATTGATGAATTGGAAAAAGCTTTTTCGGGTCTCAGTGGGCAGAGTGGTAGTAACGATGTAACTACTAGACTGTTTGGGCAATTTTTAACGTGGCTTCAGGAAAAAGAAAGTTCTGTTTACGTGGTTGCCACATCAAACGATATCTCTGCATTACCTCCCGAATTCTTGCGAAAGGGACGATTCGATGAGCTTTTTTTAGTCGATCTTCCTTCAGCAGAAGAAAGGCGTCGAATTTTTGAGATACATCTTAAAAAACGTGGAAAACTTGGGGAACAAGTTGATGTACTCAAACTTCTCAAAGATACTGAGGGTTATAGTGGCGCAGACATCGAATCACTGGTGAAAGAAACGGTTGAAATAGCGTTTGTTTCTGATGATAAAACTGTGACGACTGAGAAACTAACAGCTGTAATCAAAACAACCAAGTCTATATCTATCACGCTAAAGGATAAAATTTCACAGTTAAAAAGTATCTACGATAAGTATGATTTTCAGAAGGCAAGCATTGGCTGATCAATATCTGCCTACTATTTCAAGTTTCTGAAACCAAAAGGGTGGAAAAAACGGGAGGTATTCCTCCCGTTTTTATTTGAGTATGTAAAACATTCCGTTGTTGCCAAGTAGCATTATGCTGTTATGGAGGCTTTAGCGGGGAACGGGTTCGAGATGAGCTGCTGATGCAGACCGTTGTCAGCTGACAACGGCTGATGTTGGTCTACTGAGTTCGATTTCATTTCACCGCAAATGCACTGTTTGATACCTAGAGTATCTCTATTGTAGTGCCACAACAGCCCCGAGCGAGGGGGCATCTTAGATAGTGATGGTATTACAATAGTGTCTCTCGGCAGGCCAGATAATAGGTGTTCCACAACTCACTAGCGGGTCGTCCATGCATCTTGATGCCGATATCTAGCAACAACAGCTCCCACTGCCGTGTATCGTGAAAAGCCATTTCACGAGCCTGTTTGATGCTATGGGCAGAATAGGCGCGGAGCAATTTGTCTGATGTCGTCGAAAACAACCGTTCAAAAAATGCTAGATCTTTCGCAGCCATTACCTGTGAGCGCAGTGTTGTTAGATGCATTGTATCCATTTGTTAATACCGCACTGCATCATCGATAAATGCATCACAAATCGCATATGCATTGACCTGGGGTCTCTCAGGGGTACTGAGGGCTACGATTAGCAGAATAATTGTCGTCATCATCAGATCCCTGCCAGTATGAATACACAAGTCTAGCAGTAACTAATGGAACCCGTTGAAGGTCGATCTCCGGTGAGAGGATTGCATACAGTACACATTGAACGAACAAACATACCCTCCCTGTGCAACTCAAATAATTTATCGAAAAATATTGGCACCAAACTACAGCTAGGAGATAATGCTAGGCGATAAACAAATAACTTTTTAGGCGTGATATCCATGAATGATTTTATCAAAACACTGCTGAACATTCGTAGTCTCCGGGCTGCTCTGCGTGAACTGCCATTCGAACAACTGGTCGAGATTAAGAGCAAATTTGATGAGGTGTTTACAGAGCGTGAGGCTGCTGAGCTCCGATATCAGGAGGAAAATGCCGAGCGTCTGCGTAAGCTCGAGGAATTCAGCGAGATGCTGAAAAACGCAGGGATTGACCCCAGCGAACTGGTTGGCAGTGCAGCTCCGTCGAAAGCTGAAGGAAAGGAAAAGGCCAAGCGTGCGCCGCGTCCCGCAAAGTACAAGTATCACGAAGATGGCCAGGAAAAAACCTGGACTGGTCAAGGCCGTATGCCGAAAGCCATCGCTGAGGGCGTTGCTAGCGGAAAGTCCTTAGAGGATTATTTGATCTAATCCACAATTATCGTGGTATTGAAAGCAGCCGTAAGGCTGCTTTTTTTATTCATTCGACTATAATAAATTTTGTTTAGAGTGGCATGAGACATTTTTGTTAATGCTATTCGTCCATTACTCTACATGTATAGCGAGTGTTCGATGAAAATAATGACCACAAAAGAGGTTGAGGTTATAGCTGATATTCAGTGTGACGCATGCCATAAAAGCACAACTCCACATATGAACCAAAATTTGTATAATCCTCAGTTTGGAGCCCTGACTGCAAAATGGGGTTATGGTTCGAAACATGATGGTACGGCATATGAGGTACATCTATGTGAGGAGTGTTTTTTTACTGTGCTGAGTCAGATAAAAAATATGCGTAAAAATGATCATGCGGGTTATGTTGACGATCAATCATTTGGGAGGCTTTTATCTCATAGCCTTGAGCTTATATGACATCATTGGTTCGACCAGATCTAGAAAAGGTATGTCTGTCATAGGATGAGAGCATGCCTTTTTATATAACTTTAATCAGCCTATGTCATAGTTTTAATTTCACGGAAGAAAATTAAACTCACCATGTAAGTCTAGTTAATTTCATATTTTAAATATTAACTTTCGCAAATTCCATTGATAACGTTAGTCGTTAAATTAATAATTTAGCTCAAAAAATTGTTGATATTATATTTAGTGTTTGCAATACTATAATTAGAGTGAGCATTAAATATCACCGAATAATTTAGCTCATTTCTTAATGTGACTTCGTATAAATCTATTGTATATTTTTTGAAAAAACTCTAAACCAGCTATGTTTTAATGTCTATTAAATTGGTTGGTTTGAAAAAAACGCATAACACTACTAATAATTATTATAAAGGTGCACGCAATTGAACAGAAAACCACGATCTGGTAGACCCAAAAAATCAGCTGATGAAAAACGCAGTTTAATACTCCGAATCTCATTTAATGCAGCTGAGCAACGTGTTTTAACTAAGCATAGTAAAACCTATGGTATTCCCAAAAAGTCTAGCCTGATTCGTTTTTTGGCTCTCCGGGAACCAGACAGTAATATCTCACCAGATTTTTCATATGATGATCGTGTGAGATTGCTCGAGGGGTTATACAATATATCATCGAATTTAAATCAAATCATGTTGTTGATTAGACAAGCTGAAGTCGGTAATGACGTTTATAAATTTATTACTGACAGTAGTGATAACTCTCCAGTGATGCAGGCTTTATCATCTATAAATTCTCTGTTTATAGGAATTGAAAAAGCTCTGATTGGAGTGAAGTTGAAATGAATTTTGAAAAACACAGGTTCGGCCCAAACTTCCAGTACAGACTGTCTTATATTTACCGAGCTATACATATTGGTAGGAAACGAAAATCCATGCCATCACAGGTTTATCATCTCGGTGGTGGTGTAATTAATAGACCAAATATTACATTGAATGAAAGAGGTGAGGTCTCTGATTATGACATCGGGCCACTACTCATGGAGTTGAATATGCAGGCATCATTGTATGCAGGCACAGGAAACCAACTATGTGCACATTATTCACTATCATTGAGCCCTGATGAATCATTAACGCCATATCAATGTCTAGTTGCAGCTAGGCTGCTAATGAGTGAATTGGGATATGGTAGCGATACTCGATGGACATCTGTTATACACCGCGATACAAGCTCTCTACATGTACATGTTGTGGCATGTAGAGTAAAACTTGACAGAACCTTAGTTGATGATAGTAATGACTATGCTCGGGGTGTTGACGCTGCTCGAAAAATAGAAATTGAATTGGGATTGGCGAACTGTAAAAGTCCTGAAGCAAATTTCGGTCATGAGTATAGCATAGTCAATATTAAAAATGGCCGTGGTAGAGGGAGCTTTCATGCTATGCATGATCCCGCCTGTATAATTAGGGATGCAATGGACGTGGTTTTTAAAAACCAGCCGAACAACATGACTAAATTTGTCACTGGGTTGCGCGAGCATAATGTAATGGTCAAGCCGTGGAGAGCTGATAATCGTGAGCCACAGGGGATCTGTTACAGTATAGATGGTCAGCGATGGATATCAGGGACGAAAGTTAAAAAATCACGGGCTACTTGGTTTAAGCTGATCGAGCAAGGTATTGAATATTCACCTAGACGAGATGATTACAGTCTGAACTTGGGTGTTTCAAATGAATTAAATGAATTAAGCGATCTTAGAGTGATACCGTTTACTGCATTGATTCGTTGTACTAAAAAACAATATGCCAAGATGAAAAGATCAGTGCAGTCATTTGTGGATAAAAAAACATATGGTACATCGTCATTCTTTTTCCGGCTTCTAAGACTGGATTTTGTTTTGCTATCAGTCGAGGAACCGACAGACAGTTTTATATCAAATGCATTAGCACTGTTGAAAGACGTTTTGGGTACAATTTTTAGGAAAGGGCTGGAGAGCGTTCATGTAGGATCAAACGCATTGATTCCTGATGGATATGTCCAGGATATCAACTCAGAAAAAGATACTATTGATAAGCCAAACATGTTTTTCTTAGACAGAGAAAAACTTAAGAATGAAATTTTGACGAACAATGAATGGATTGCTGATTGGTATGGGGATCCCATATCACATGAACAAACTAAAGAAAAAAACATAAAATAACAATAATAATGAGAGGTGTGGCATGGCTAACATGAGGTTGAATGCAAATCTTAGAACAGTATCATTTAGCAAAACCATGAGTGTACTGGAAGAGCTGGAGCTCAGTTCAGGTAAATGTGTTCGTAGGTATAGGGCTGTAAATGTTCATCTAGGTACAGTTGATGTAAATTCTGATTTTTCTCTTATAAAAGAGTTAACCGAGGCTGACGCAAAAAATGCAAAGCTTTGGGTCCAGGAGCAGCAACGACTGGTCCAGTATGCTTATATGGAAAATATGAGGCGTGGGTTCCTTGGTGGTTCTCCTGTGATTAAGCGTAGTAAAGGCGACGATGAGCAGTATAGTGATTGCTATGGTTTTATACCGGGTCGGAAAGTCGGTGAGTTTATTGGTGTGATTATTGATGCTATTCCTATGGTTGAGGAATGTAGCGTAGAGAAGGATGAGTATGAAATAGAGTATGAGAAAGTGGAGCGTTTTCGTAAGAAAGGATGTCTATCTGAGATACTTGATCTGCTTTTATATGCCCTGAAAAGAAGCAATGAAAAAGTACCTTTCTCAGAAAAAGAGAAATGTGACCTATATTGTGCTGAGAGAGTTCTTTTTTACTTTTGCACTGAAGGTATGAATGTTAAACAAAGTAAGTTAGAAAAAGCCTCTCGAGATAAAGCTAAAGGTAAATATAAAAATTTGTTACGTGTCAACGCCGACCGAAAACTGATCCACTCTGGCTAATTTCGCCGATTGAAAAGTGATCCACCCGGACATGGGGTTAATTGGTTTCCTGATTACCCATGATTAGCAGTCACCACGAGCTATACTGATCTTACGTACAGTTACTGAGGTACGAGATCATGGCCAAAAGCAAAGTCCAATTCCAGAAAGGCTACAGCCTGTTTGATTTTTATGTTTGTTGAATTGAGGCATGCAGTCGTGGCAAGCCCGCCGATGCCATATCGGCTCTTGAAGCTGGCTGAGGGTCATGGGTAATCAGAAATTTCATTAACAAAGTGCGATCCCGCCCTGGGATGCGCTAGGGGAAGCCGTTTGCATCTGTTTAGGAAAAACCGGGCCCCGCTATCCGCGGGGCCCGGTTTTGATTTAGGCCATCAGCTTTTGCATGGCGCGGTTGAGGTCGACCGCGGTTTGATGCAACTGGTCGCTGGCACCCTGGGTGCGGTGGGCGTTCTCTTCGTTCTCGGTGGCGATGGTTTTGATATCCACCAGGTTGCGGGCGATATCTTCCACCACCAGCGTCTGCTCCTCGGCGGCGGTGGCGATCTGCTGGTTCATGCCGTGGATCTGGCTGATGGAGCTCGTGATGCTCTGCAACTTGCGACCCGCGACCGTCACCTGTTCGATACTCTGCTGGCTGAGTTGCTGGCTACTACCAATCGCCTGTACCGCTTCCTGGGTGCCACGCTGTACCTTGGCGATGATCTGGTTGATTTCCGCCGTAGAGTCCGCCGTGCGCTTGGCCAGGGTACGAACCTCGTCCGCGACCACGGCGAAGCCGCGACCCTGCTCACCGGCCCGCGCCGCTTCAATCGCCGCATTCAAGGCCAGCAGGTTGGTCTGCTCGGCAATGGAACGGATCACCTCCAGCACGGTACTGATGCGGCGGCTATCTTCATCCAGTTGTTTTATAACGCCAGCCGTGTTGTCAATTTCTTTACCCATCTGGGCAATGCCGCCTATGGTGTCCTGCATCACTTGCTCGCCTTCGTGAGCCGTATGGTCCGCCTGATCCGTCGCCTGGGCGGCCGATGCGGCATTCTCCGCGACATTCTGCGCCGTCGCCGACATCTCGTGCATCGCGGTAGCCACCATATCGGTGCGGGAGAATTGATCCTGGGTGCCCTTGGCCATCAACCCTGAGATTTCCTTGAGTTCATGGCTGGCACTATCCAGCTGCTCGCCACTCAACTTGAGCTGGGAAAAGGTCGTCCCCAAGAAATCGCGCAGGGTATTGGCGGCCTTGGCCAGGGCACCTAGTTCATCCTGCCGTTGCAGCGCAAAGGGTCGATCAAACTTGCCATGGCTCAACTGGATAATGAAGTCGGTGAGCGCCTTGATCGGCACCAGCAGTTGGCGATTCACCAACCAGAGACTGAGCACCCCCACCAGTAATGACGCCACAATCAGGAATACCACGCCGAGAATGGCTTGGCTGCGGGTCTCCTCACTAATGGCTTGGGCCTGACGATTGCCTTCTTCATGCAGATGCTTGACCAGAGCCTCCATCTGCTCGCTGGTTGCCCGATCGATACCCTTCACCGCCTGATCCCCCACAGTCGGGTCGCCCTGAGCGGCAACAAACTTCTCTTTGCCCTGACGATAGGCCAGCCCGAGTTTCTGATGTTCATCACTCAGGCTCCGCACCTGGGCAACCAACTCCTGATCCTGCCACTGCCCGGCCAACTGGCTCAGTTGCGCCAGCGTCTGGTTGACCGCACGCTCCTGCTCTTCAAACCGGGTCCAATACTTGGTCAGAGCCTCCGGATCCTTGCCGCGCAGCAGGACATTTTTCCACTCCTGAACCTGGCTCTTGAACTCCAGATTGGCCCGCTCAACCAGCGTCGACTCTTGCAGCGTGCTGTTAACCAGGGATTGATAATCTTCGACCCCGTGCTCCAGCAGACGGAAACATAACAACGAGATGATGACGAGAAGAAGAATACTTCCGCCCAACAACGCCAGTAACTGTGCTCTCAACGAACCTTGTATGGACATACTTGCCCCTTCATGACCTGAATCTGTACCTATATAGCGCCCCATGGAGCCTGACACCGTAATGGTGTCGTCACCGGGGGCGGCGTAGCATACACCGTAAGCGCCGTTAAATCGACCTACTTGCCTTCGTTGTATTGCACCACTTTTTTTGAAATCGGCTCCAGCGCCACATTCCACGGTAGCAGCGCTTCCAGCTTTTCCAGGCTGTCCGCTTCGCCGATCCGCGCAGAACATAATTGATATACGCTGACGGCTCCAGTTGATTGGCTTTGGCGGTCTCCAGCAACGAGTAATATGACACCGCCTGGATGCTCAAGCACAAGCTGCTGCAAGCCATGAAAGAGTCCGATGACAAGCAGCCCATCAGCGGCATCATTCAGCTCGATGATGTCTACTGGGGTGGCGAGCGCCGTGGTGGCAAACGGGGTCGGGGCGCGGCAGGCAAGACGCCGTTTGTGGCAGCAGTGGCCCTGAACAAGGAAGGACATCCAATCAAGATGCGGATGACGGTGGTCGATGGTTTCAAAACCAAGTCCGTTGCTGATTGGGCAAAACGGCATATTGCCAGTGGTAGCGCGGTGATATCCGATGGATTGGCCTGTTTCAAAGCGGTCAAGGAGGCCAATTGTGAGCACCTGGGAGTTGTCACCGGGGGCAACCTTGATTTGCTGGATCATCCGGCATTCAACTGGGTAAACACGATGATAGGGAATGTGAAGAACTCGCTGCGGGGCAGTTGTCATAAGCTCGGAGCGAAGCATTTACCAAGGCATCTTGCTGAATACTGCTTCCGGTTTAATCATCGTTTTGACCTCAATAGCATGTTGGTAGAATTGGGGCATGCAGTCGTGGCAAGCCCTCCGATGCCATATCGGCTCTTGAAGCTGGCTGAGGGTCATGGGTAATCAGGATCAGGTAAATAAAATGATAATCAGTGTGTGATTTTATTCATTGATGTGTGAGCTGTGTCATATAAAATCACTAAGCCAAATGGTAAATTAAAGTTTGAGTTAATTGAAATGAATGTCTCTTTTATATCAATGCTTTTATTTTTATGGGGTGGTATTTTTTTGTTTATTTTCCAAAGGCATACCTAGTATTATTATTTATGTTTTTTATAGAAGGAAAGTGTAAGTTATCGGAAATGTATTAAACAACTCATCCATATTTGGTGTATGAATGCGACGAGTATTACTGTGGCTGACCACTTTTTCATTTTAAAGAGTTATTGGTTGTATGTTGTGCACATCAATGTTCTGTAATGGTATCATAAATTTTTTGACGGTGCAGGCAATGGTTTGATCAGGATATTCTTTAATTAACTTGTGATTTAGGATGGATTATACTTACTTAAGTCTACCTTTATTAATACTATGGTGATGAAATGAATATTGTTGTGGGGTTATTTTTTGGGTTGACACAAGTATTAGCATCTACCTCTAACTCTCAGTGTATTCAGATCGTACCTGGTGGTGCTGTTGAGATATTTTGGATGCAAGTTAAGCGTGGAGCTGAGGACGCCAGTAAGGAACTTGGTTATTCTATTTACTACCGGGGTGCAAAAACAACAAGTGATGGTAAAGAGCAGAAGAGAATAGTTAGCATAGTAGAAAGAAATGGTTGCAAGGCTTTAATTTTGGCACCAAGTGCTAATTACGATGATGAAGTTGAGAAACTTGATAGGAAAGGTATTCCAGTTGTATTTATTGATAGGCGTACAGGTAGTACTCGGCTTGCCAGTCTAGTTGCCACTGATAACTATAGTGCTGGGTATAAAGCAGGTATGTATATGGCAGAGAAACTGGGGCGGGGTGGGCGAGTAGTTGTTTTAAGATTAAAAAAGGGGGTCTCTTCAACAGATCTGAGAGAGGAGGGATTTATAGACGCTGCAACAGCATCAGGTCTTGTCATTATGGACTCACCCTATATTGGGGATAGTGTCGCAGAAGGAAGAAAGATAGCTGTAAGTATATTGTCAAAGTATTCTGGAAAAATTGATGGTGTATTTTCCTCCAACGAGACCACATCTTCAAGTCTTTTACTTGCGTTAGAGAAAGTGAAAGCTCAAGATAAAATGGTAAACATAGGGTTTGATATTAGCCAGAGATTGTTGGATGGGCTAAATAAAAAGGTTTTCACTGCTCTAGTAGTGCAGCGTCCATACAGGATAGGGTATATTGGTGTAACCACTGCTGTGGCTAATATAGTTAATAGAGGTAGCGTGAAATTTATAGATACTGGGTATATATTTCTAACCCCATATAATATTAAGGAAAAGCATATGGAAGAGGAGCTTAAGTTAAATTACCCTTTATTAAAAAACGATGTTCTTTAGTGTTTTTTAATTTTTTTTCCTGATTACCCATGATTAGCAGTCAGTTACCACGAACTATACTGATCTTACGTACAGTTATCGAGGTGCGAGATCATGGCCAAAAGCAAAATCCAATTCCAGAAAGGCTACAGCCTGTTTGAGTTTCTCAAGGACTATGGCACTGAGGCTCAGTGCGAAAACGCGCTGTTCACTTGGCGTTTTCCTAACGGCTTTGTCTGCCCTGAATGTGCCAACAAGACCTGTTGTCGCCTGAGAAGGCGGCCACGTGTGTGGCAATGCAATCACTGCCGTCACCAGATGTCATTGACTGGAAACACGATTTTCGCAAACACCAAGCTCCCACTGACCAAGTGGTTTCTGGCAATGCACCTGTTGTCACAAACCAAAACAGGCTTGTCAGCGATGGAGCTAAAGCGCCAGTTGGGCGTCAAATATGACACCGCCTGGATGCTCAAGCACAAGCTGCTGCAAGCCATGAAAGAGTCCGATGACAAGCAGCCCATCAGCGGCATCATTCAGCTCGATGATGTCTACTGGGGTGGCGAGCGCCGTGGTGGCAAACGGGGTCGGGGCGCGGCAGGCAAGACGCCGTTTGTGGCAGGGTAATCCCCCCATTTTTTGGAGCACTCAAAAGTAGAGGTCATGCGGCCTGTGCCAAGCGCTGTTTCGGCGTGTAGC
>NZ_JAPDCI010000034.1:0-1631 GCF_027705905.1 Aeromonas sp. Y293-4
TGGAGGCGTGGTGCAATCAGGCCGCCCGATGAAGCAGGAACCCGGTACTGCGCGAGCAGCTATCACCCAGTAATGGGAATCCCCCTCCTGTGACGCGAAGCGCTAAGGTGGGGGAGGATGTCAAGTTGTTGAAGTGGTATCGGTTGCACGAACAAATTGCGTAATCCGCTTCTGTGCGACAGGGCGAGAGGTAAAGCTGACCACGGGTGGCAGCCACCCCCAAAATTTCAACTACGACTTTTTCCGCTCAGTTGATGACTATCGAGCAGCACAAGCAATCATCCCTATCGTCGATGCAGTGCGTTACCCGAAAGAACCTTTGTCGCCGGAAACAATCTTGAAGGTCGCCGAACTGCTGGGAATCGACACGAGCGTTGAACATCTCATCAAAGGAAAAAAGGATAATGCATGATCACAAGACTAATGAGCACTGTTGACGTTCTGGCGCGTGAGGCTTACAAGGCTCATCAGTAGACCACTCGGGTAGTATTAATCCCCCCCCTATCAAAGGCACGGGCAGATGTTAAAGATAAAGAATTTTGGAAATGACAGGGCCGTGGATTCCGTGACTGAACTCCAAGATGCGCTGAGAACCGACTACAAGGGCATGCACGTATCCATCGTCTACAGCGCCAAGCCGCACGGGATGAGCAGGGTCGTGCTTGTCTCCGTCAACGACGCGGGGGTGATAACCCACACTAACAACGGCACCGGCCCAGTGAATTTCGATGAGCTGGATGAGCTACGGCTTTAACCTTTCCAGCAGTCATGACAGACCGCCCCTAGTGGGCGGTTTTTATTTGGGTGATCGACCTGTCTATTGATACTTGACGCCTCACCTCCGGGGTTACCAGGTGCGGGGCCGCCGGTCGTGGTGGTGGGTGTCGTGGTGGGACACTGGCCTGATGTCGGTACCGGCGGTGACCTGGCCACGGTGACCTGGCCACGCGGTTACCTGGTGCTGGAGTTGCGGGTCGGGCTGGTGGCTGTCGTGGTGGGACACTGGCCTGATGTCGGTACCGGCGGTGACCTGGCCACGGTGACCTGGCCACGCGGTTACCTGGTGCTGGAGTTGCGGGTCGGGCTGGTGGCTGTCGCGCTAGGACGTTGGCCTGATGTCGGTACCGGGATGGCCTGGCCGTCGTGCCGGGCTGGCCACCGGGTTTGCCTGAAACTGGAGTCTGCCGGTTGAGCTGGTGGCTGTCGTGGTGTGACATCGAGGCCTGCGTGCCGACGGGCGCCTAGAAGACCAAGCCGCCGGGGCTGGCCACCGGGGTGAGCCTGGCCGACGGGCCGGGGCTGGCCACCGGGTTTGCCTGGAACGGGAGCTACCGGTCTAGCTGGTGGGTGTCGTGGTCAGACATAGGCCCGATGTCTGTACCGGGCCGCACTTGGCCGCCGGGCCGGTGCCGGGGCTGGCCGCCGGGGCGCCTGAAACTGGAGTCTGCCGGTTGAGCTGGTGGCCGTCTTGGTGTGACATCGAGGCCTGCGTGCCGACGGGCGCCTAGAAGACCAAGCCGCCGGGGCTGGCCACCGGGTTTGCCTGGAACGGGAGCTACCGGTCTAGCTGGTGGGTGTCGTGGTCAGACATAGGCCCGATGTCTGTACCGGGCCGCACTTGGCCGCCGGGC
>NZ_JAPDCI010000034.1:1641-11548 GCF_027705905.1 Aeromonas sp. Y293-4
GCTACCGGTCTAGCTGGTGGGTGTCGTGGTCAGACATAGGCCCGATGTCTGTACCGGGCCGCACTTGGCCGCCGGGCTGAGCAGTCCAACGTCAGTGCCTCACCGAAAGTCTATCAGTGGACAGATGCGCTCATTTTATCTATAGTAGGACTATAGTAAGCTGGAAAGGAATCGAATATGAACCCCGAGATCAACAGCGCCACCAGCAAGAGCGCCGATGCCACCGCGATAAAGGCGGCCTTCACCATACTTGACCGCTGGGGCGCGAGCGCCGAACAGCAGCAAAGCATTCTCCAACTGGCGAAGGCCACCTATTACAAACACCGCTCAGGTGGCGAGCCGAAGTTAACTGGTGATCAACTTACACGGATCAGCTACCTGCTAAACATCCACGCCAGTTTACGTACAGTGTTTGAGAACCCGACTAATGTGTACGGATTCATGGCGATGCCCAACAACAATGCCTACTTCAACGGAGCTGCGCCACTCACCCTCATAGGTTCAGGTGCCTTCGGTACACTGTATGAAGTAGCCAAGCGGATTGACGCACTGCGCGGTGGGATGTGGGGATGACCAATATGAATGTCCCGATGAAGGCGGTGGCGAACCAACAGGGATACCGCCTCATCAATTCCAAGTACCCGCCGATCCACCTCTTTGATGATGTAGCCACCGCTGATGAGTTTGAAACGCTCTACGCATTGCAGGCCCTCACAAATCCTCGCCTACAGAACGAGCTGGGCAACTTGAATTTGGTGCCACCAGCAGAACGCCCATTTGGGATCTGCGGTTGTTCATACGCCCTGGCCCCGTTCACCCATGTTAATCCCGATGGCAGCCGGTTCAGTGACGGGCAACAGGGAATGCTCTACATTGCCGACAGCGTGGATACTGCCATCAAGGAGGTGTCCCATCATCAACAACACTACTGGCAGAACGTAGAAGGGCTCTCATATGACCGCCTTGTGATGCGCAGCCTGCATTGTGAGTTTGATGCAGATCCAATGGCAGATGCCAGCATTCTCCCGATCAGCGACCCCATCTACGATAGCGACAGTTATGTGGCTGCCCGAGCGTTCGCAGAAACCCTTCGCAAGTTGAATGCAGTTGGACTTGAGTATCATTCTGTGCGAAATCCGGGATCCATCTGTTGGGGGCTGTTCACCCCACGCACAGTTAAGAGCATCAAACAGGCTGCACACTTCGAGATGATTTGGGATGGCCAGAAGATAAGCGCCGTATACCAAATATCAGCTCATTGAAAAGTGGTTGTGCCTGAACAATAGAGCCTGATTTTCCCGCGACAACACATTGAGATGCCCATCGACAGACGCAGATGACCAACGCGTGTGTCGATAGCCGTCTAAGCCTGCCACCAGCGTAACGTACCCACCACCAGCCCTACAGCGGCACCCACCCTTCATGGTAACCCGGCCACCGGTCGGGTTAATCAAGCGTCAGTGTCTCACAGCGACAACAACCATCGCCACCCCCGTCTTCCGGGCTTGGCCACCGGGTTTGCCTGGAACGGGAGTCTGCCGGTTGAGCTGGTGGTTGTCGCGCTGGGACGTTGGCCTGATGTCGGTACCGGGATAGCCTGGCCGTCGTGCCGGGCTGGCCACCGGGTTTGCCTGGGACGGGAGTCTGCCGGTCGAGCCAGTGGGTGTCGTGCTGGGACGTTGGCCTGATGTCGGTACCCGAGCCGCGTTGCCGCCGGGGCGGTGCCGGGCTGGCCACCGAGTTTGCCTGGAACGGGAGTCTGCCGGTTGAGCTGGTGGCTGTCGCAGTGGGACATTAACCCGATGTCGGTACCGGGATGGTCTGGCCGTCGTGCCGGGCTGGCCACCGGATTGCCCGCATTAGTCAGGTGGTAAAGATGCCACAGGAGGCGCAGCAAAAGCGATTTGGTGGCGTTAGGCGCATTTAAGATGGGATGGTGGGATGGTGGGATGGTGTGTGATGATGAGCGGCACAACAGGGCGCTCTATCAGAAACAACGTAAGCGATTTGCGGTCGATCATCGCTACCACACCCCCACCATAACAACTGCTTTTCTTTTCCCTTCGTAGGCTTAATCAAAATCGGCGGATCTGGGTTTGATACGCGTTGTGGCCGCACCGGAGTCGTTCCTGGGCCCCTCGCGGTGCCGAGCCCCTACGCATAACAAAAACATCGGCTATGGGAAGTATATTTCCCAGAATCCCCCATCACTCAATCCCCTGCTCAAAGCAAATGGCTGTATATACCCCGAAAAGTTAGACCACAGTGAGTCCCGTTATTGCTATCACCCCTAAAATCCCCTCTTGACCACACCTGAAATATATTTCACCATTCTTCGACTTGGCAGGAGTAATACCCTGCCTCATTCATGCATTCAAAGGGGTACCGATATGTCGACTCAAATTGAACTGGGGCGCCTGGAGCTCGTAATCCAAGAGAAGGCAAAGACAGCCTATCAGATGCATCAAGACGATCAGTTGACTGCTGCCGAAGCTGCCTTCCAAATCGTCGCGGTACGTGAGGTTCTGTCTGTACTTGCCCCGAGTAGCGCATTGCTAGATGAACTGCGCCAAATGGAATCGAAGCTGGTTAACTTGGGTTGAAGGTTGAATGCCATGGTCATACGTGAGCTTAGTCCTATCCCGCCAGATGACTTCAAGGCGATCTTAGACGAAAAGGGCTGGTCACCGTCTCTACTTGCCCGGCGCTGGGGACTATCGGAACGCAGGGTAAGACAGATCATCGCGGATCCCGATAGACCGAGATACCTCAATGACGCTTTAGGTAACCTCCCCCTCATCATCAAGACATAACGGCCACTTTGGTCTGGCGGCCTGCATGTCGCGGCCAGACTGTATCCCCTCCCCCTCTTCTACCTGACTGAACACATGGGCCAAAAGCGGCCCTTGTCGGCTTTGCCACACCTCGCCACCAGCTTACCCAAATCAAATAAATTTCACATTTTGATTTACGACTATCCCATGGGGATATAAGATAACGTTATTAACTCAGTCGGAGATACCGCCGTGGAACAACTCATCATACTGGATACCAATGGTCGTGGCTGTGGCTACCTCTACCGCCACCTTGCCGATGGCAAGACCCTGAGCCTGGGGTCTATCTATCCACCAGCCTACGACGGCCAGAAATACGTTGTCCTCTATCGAGGTCTCTTCTCTGAGTGTGACTCTCGCCAGCAATCAATGGCCTGGGCCGAGCAGATGGAACAAGAACGCGAGCAGCGCGGTATCGCTCCACACCTCTTCAATTACATCCCGAGCGAACAGCCAGGAAGCGACGCTGAGGCTATCGAGCTGTTCAACACCATCGGGCGGGAAGAGGTTATGGGGCGGTTCCAATCCCTCAATGACAAGGCTGATGACTTGTACGATATGGTGGTCTCTCGTCGACCTGGGATGGCCAGTTACTTCACGCCTATATGCCTCCTGAACGCGAGTGAGCAAGCTGAGTACCGGCAATTGGATTTGGCTATCCGCCTTTGCGTGAACCAGCAGGCCGAGGCTGCGCAACGCATTCAAGCGCGGATCGCTTCCGGACACCGTGGCTTGCGAGCAGGGGGAAAGGAGGAATGATGAGGAAAGACGTAAGTATCCCCGCGCTGGCTGGTATGGGGTTCAAGGGTGATCATATCCCCAGCGTGGGTTGCTCCCCGAACGTTCACAAGACATTCGAGGGTTTCCACATAAGCTATCGCGCTGACGATGGTGGCTATGGTGGCCCAACTACAGCAATTGTCCTGAGTGGAAGGGTGTTCTTCGTATTGAATGGGGCCCACTGTAAGGAGCTCAACGAGCTCGCATGCACAGATGGGATAGACGGCTGCATAGGCTATTTCATTGCAAACCTGGGCCAAGCGAATAAACACAGTGAGCACCGGATGGCCACCCGCGTTGCATTTGACCGATTCAACCTCTTTGAAACCACACTTCAAATGATCGGTCAGGAAAACTTGTCCAGCCTGACAAAGGCAATCGAGATCCAGTCAAACTGATGACTCCCCCCCCTCTGACTGAGGGGGGCTTCACTGTCATTGTCCAACCACGACATTACGGGGTTTCCCGGCCCCGCCCCTCCCCTAGCCTTTAAGTCCGTTACGACCTTGACCGACTCATCAGACGTTCTTCAAGTTGGAGAGGGACATAGATAAGGGCAAGCGATAGTGCCGCAAACACCACGCCCTGCAACCAGCTTTGCCACAGTAGATAAGCCCACCCCTGTAGCCAGTATGTTAGACCATCAAGCTCAAACCAACGGGTGATCAGGTACCAGCTCAAGTAGCCAGCGCCAATTGCTAGGAGCACACCCCAGAGAGCTCGGAGCGATAGCCCGCTTTCGGCCCCGCGATAGTCGGCCAGGCTCGGTGATGAGTGCAGCCCAATGGAGAAAACCAGTAGGGTAATGGCAATGTCGCGCACGTTCCTGGTACCGGCCAAGAAGTCCCACACTGAGTTAATGGATATGGGGTTGCCAATGTCGTGTCGCCCGGTCAAAGAGAGCAGGCCGGAGATCATCAGGGGGCACAACAAAGCAGGCGCGAACGACGAAACCACTACGCCGATGTGTTGGAGCGGTGATCGGGTGTCATATCGGTAATGCACATAACCAAGGGTGATCCGGTTACGGCTACCTGGGTGAGGCGCAAACCAACCGATTTTGTCGATCTTGTGTCCGAACAAGACATTGATGATGGCGTGCGAGAGCTCGTGTGCAATGACGCCTGGCACACTCAGGGCCATGAAGACCCGCTGACCTAATGTTCGTTGAATCTGACCCTGAGTTGTTTCCTGTAGGAACGTGAGTACGGGGATGCCTAACATGAGCCCGAGCGTGACTGCTATCGGATAGATGGGTTGGAGGTCTGTGAGCACGTTTGATACCGATGTGATCAGGCTGCCGTCTGCTTTCTGGCTTGATCCAGCCGTTCTTTCGCTAGTTGGAGCTCGACGCCATTAATCCGCTGCTTCACCCCTCTGGACGTATCGTAACGAGGCGCTGTAACTTTTTGCCCCATTACCTCCCCCGTCATGATCCAGTGCAACAACTGATTTGTAGAGAGACCGAGCATTAGGCCGACCTCTTTAAGTGAGTAGTTCATGCGGATCTGCATATCGACCACTTCCCTGTTGAAGGTGCCAGCCTGCATCTGTTCAAAGGCCTGTTGTGCAAGTAGCTGGGCTGAGTCGCCGAATCGGGATTCCGAGTAGGTCACTTTCTGCTTCTGGTGCCGTGCAGACCAAATTTCACCGCTTTTTGTAACTCCCATATCCCCTTCCCTCTCGATCACGTTGAAGTTGCGAACGTCACGATTGTCTCGGCATTACGCATAAGGTTCAAGGTTCTGTACGCCAACCGCCGGGCGTGCCGGGCTGGCCACCGGGCGCCTGGAACTGGAGCCTGCCGGTTGGGCTGGTGGCTGTCGTGGTGTGACATCGAGGCCTGCGTGCCGCCGGGCGCCTAGAAGACCAAGCCGCCGGGGCTGGCCACCGGGGTGCGCCTGGCCGCCGGTGCCGGGGCTGGCCGCCGGGCGCCTGGAGCTGGAGTCTGCCGGTTGAGCTGGTGGCTGTCGTGGTGGGACATTTTCCGGATGTCGGTACCGGGCTTGCCTGGCCGACGGGCCAGGCTGGCCACCGAGTTTGCCTGGAACGGGAGCTACCGGTCTAGCTGGTGGGTGTCGGGGTTGGACTTTGGCTAATGTCGGAACCTGAGCCGCGTTGCCGCCGGGCCGGTGCCGGGGCTGGCCGCCGGGCGCCTGGAGCTGGAGTCTGCCGGTTGAGCTGGTGGCTGTCGCGGTGGGACATTGAGGCCAAGGGTACCCGGAGATTACCTGGCGTTAGTTATGGCCACCGGGCGGGCAACAGTGATTGTAAAAACGAGAGCTAAATGTCCCCTTGGAGCCCCACTTATCTCTCCGGTGAGCGAAGTAATTCATAGAGTTAGCTCGCACCCTACATCCACCCTCCCATCCCCTAACAAAAGGTGGGCTCAGAGAATATACAGTGTATGACGCATGAGGTGTGACAGGTGATGCGTGAGGAGTGACGTATGATGTATGACGTATGATATATGACGAGTGACATATGAGATATGAGATGTGAGATATGAGATGTGAGATATGAGATGTGAGATATGAGATATGAGATATGAGATGTGAGATGAGAGATGAGAGATGTGAAGAGTGACATATGAGGAATGACATATGAGGAATGATGTGTGATGTGTGATGTGTGATGTGTGAGAGATGGAGTGATCCGTAAGCTCCGATGTCAGTAGGTTACAGGGTGGTTCCCCTCCATTGGGAACCCAAACAAACATGCAAGTGAATGGATGTCGGTACGAACAGTGAGGTGTGAGGTGTGAGGTGTGAGGTGTGAGGGATGAAGTGAGAGATGTGAGATATGAGGTGTGATTTCAATCGCTCGCAAACGGCGTAAAGCGATGAGATCCCAGGCAGGGAGGGCTGGTTTTTCTACTTTTGCGAACAATGAATGACTTCTTGATGAGTCGTATTAACTAAATAACGATAAACATTGGCAATGTTTGGATTATTTCGTAGTTATTCTGGTTGCAACATGAGTCTCAAAAAGCCACATGGCGCCCACGTTGCAACCGATAAAAGCCCCCATGCACCCATAGATACTGCAAGATAAGTAATTACGACTCCATAGAGTGTTCATAGAGAGTCATTTTGACTCCGGCGGCACTATAGTGAAGATAGCAATTTTGCCATTTCCCTTTCTGGATCATAGGGTTGATTGGATGATGATGAGGGAGGTGCGTCTTTATGTATCTTGAAGTTCTTTTCACGCAATACACCGCCGAAATCTTGTTGCCGCCGGTCAAGTGCTCTCTCAATGTCGATAAGGGTCAGGGTTAAGGCTCGTCCACTCAGCGAGTTTTTGGCTTTTGATACGGCTCCGTTATACATAACGGTCAGTGTGTCGTCACAATGCGAACGCCGGAACAGGTGGTAATAGTGCTCGACCGAATGAATGTCCTTATTGTTCTCGGGGGTTGTCATAAACGGGCTCCTGATAGAAAAGCGGAAGTAATGTTGATCGAGTCCCTGCGATTATCAATGGACCAAAAACGCAGAAAAGCAGTCGGTAAAGACATCAAGCCACAAGGTAGCCATTTCGGGTGCGGTTAGCGCAGATGAGAGACAAAATTCAGGTGCATTCATCAGACCAAGGCACTCATAAGCAATCACGCCGCCGAACGCACCAAAACCGCCGTAGGCGCATTCCTTGGTGGGAGGTAACCCGCTTGGGTGGATCAAATAGTAAGGGCGGCATATGCGGCTACGAGAAACCAAAATGATAAGGGGTGTACCCGCCCATTAGGCGGGTACAGTCCGGCGGATTATAACCAGGATGTGCTCTGGGATTGTGCTACTGGTACAAGCGAGCAGATCGTCTAGCGAGACTTTAACGTGCCGTTTGTAGGCCCAAGAATCACCCGGCCCTGACTCAACCCATGCTATCGCTTGAGAGAGCGTGTGAAATTGGCGTAAGCCTGAAAATCCAAGGCTATGGCCAACAGATACGCCCCTGAACAAGTGGTGATACCCAGCCGGAATGGAACGCGCCAGTCTAAGGAATGAGGGTTCAAACCTGTCTATCGGTTTGCGCTTCAACCGACCGCGCTCATCAAACAGATTAATTGGCATCTTCATAGAAATAGCCTTGGTAAATGCACGCTTTAGACCCTGGAAGGCTTTCGTAGACGGCATCTGCTTGGAACGAGAATTTCAGCGGCAAATACTGCGGGTAGAGACTCGATAGCTTGATGCGCTCACACAAGCCTGACTCAACGGCATCATTGGCAGACATGCCATTGAACTCTTTTGCCGGGACACTGTAGATCTGAGGCAGCTGTATAATCCCAGGTAGGGCAGGGCAGGGGTGGAAGACTTGGAAAAGCTGACCATCAGTAACGCGACGAAGCACATAGCCAGTATCAAGGTTGATCCCTAAAAACACGAGCTCATCTTCGGACAGGTCGGGCGAAAGCCCCAGCAGTGGTGCATTGATAGAGCCGAGCCATTTATAGCAATTGACACCCCCGAACTGACCGTAACCCTGATAAGCAGGCTCAAGAATGCTTGGAAGGCCGTTAGGTTGCAGCATGTAAACAGGCCTGCTCCGACCCGATTCAAAACAGGGGATCGATTCATTGGTGTCTGCGGTAACAAAGCTGAAAAATCCCATGAAAAGTCCTTGCGCGAGTGGGTTAGTTAATCTGAACATCAAATTCATATATGCATTTTGATTATCCCCACAGGATAATTCAAGGCATTTTTCACATTAAAGGAATCATCTAACATGAATGTTCAAAATTAACTGCAATGAAGCTCACCGGGTTGGATGGTCCAGGTTATTCAGGTACGATCTTTATCAATGTCTAAGCAGGACAATGAGTTACAAGCTTTTACGCTTTGCCTGGTAGCTCGAAAGATTGCCGTCCATACAATTGGCGATAAAGATTGCCGTCCATACAATTGGCGATATAGAGGAGTAGATATGTGGTCGAAGGTTTGGGTCTTGGGGGTGTGGTTTTGGATTGGGATTATGGCTACGGATTTGGGGATGCGTTGGCAAGCCGTGAGCCACGTTACGCCCAACGTGACGGCCACGCTGAACGATAACAGGCAGGTAACGGGTGAATTGCGATATAGATGGGACCGCACACGCACAATAACGACAGAACAGGGAAAGATTCATCAGATTGACGACTTCAAGATGCTGGAAATCCCTGTAAGCCCAACCGAGAGGGGCTTACCCTGGAGAGCCTTCTTGCCGCTCGTAGCATGGATTTCCATGTCGGCCCTATTCGTTATGCGTTTTGCTGCCCGCACGCAGGCCGCCAACCGGAGATAAAAAAAGACCGCATGATGCGGTCTTTTTATCTGGTCACAGGTACCGATAGAAAACCCAACTCAAAAAATCGCGTTTCCGGATTAGATCCTGATTCACAACCTCCTGTTGAATCACCTGTCGATGAGCCAGAACACGCGAAACGAGTTCTTCTTGCGGCATATCTGCGTTCTCACGCATGTACTGTGCAATCAGAATCATCTCGGATTCTTCCATCGTTGGCGCTCGCGACCGGTTGATTGGTGCAAGCAACATCGGCCAAGACACGGACACTAACGCACACAGACTCATCTGGAGGAAATGCGTCATGTCTACATACCCCTCACCAGTCCATTCAAGTCCGTACAAGTACAGCCACGAAATAGCAATGAGAAGTTGGCCTGTGACCAGTAGCGGATAGATCCGCCGGAGCCAGTTGAGAGTGTCACCGTAGTGTTCGCTGACCATCTCATGATACAGAGATTTAACATCGCCTAGTGTGTATAGCGACAGAGATGGCAACTCCGTACAATCTCCTATTTTTTCTTTGTTTTTATTCATCACCCGACTTTCCAATCAATGAAAGAGCCGCTTCAAATACTCATTTGTATCACATGATATAAGCAACCGAATGAGGTTAACACAAATCCGGAATGCACAATGCCCTTTCAATCAAGTTCATCCCAAAAATCAGGACAGCTTGACGACGAAATGAGGACTCAACCTCCCTATTGATTTACCTACCAATAATTCATCATGATTAGCCGATTAGGCTAATAGTAGGCATTTCCTGATTGTCGGCGGCGTATTCTAGGTTAAAACAGCATCTAGTGGAAGCGCTTGAGAAGCATCTTTGTAACATCCTGGATGTGCAACATCGAGTTGCAAGGCGAGTGCCGTTTCGGTGCTAGTCGGGGAGGGGCACTGAGGCCTGTGGGTACCGGCGTTCACCTGGCACTAAATAGCTGATCCTAATTCCGCTCCAGTTGCATCAGCCCATGTCCGTTGCCAGGGAACGGCGCGGCATTATCCAG
>NZ_JAPDCI010000035.1:0-11543 GCF_027705905.1 Aeromonas sp. Y293-4
CCCCTCTGGAGGCCACAGACGGCGGGGCCTCCAGAGCACTTTGTCGTTTTTGGACGGAAAATCCCTAGAACCCCAAATTGGTACAACCGGGAGGGTAACGGTGCCAGACCCCATTGAATTGCTATACAACAATCTCACGCGGATCCTCTAATCCGCGCTTGGTAAGTCGGAGCGCACGGATGCTGCGTGCACATGCTGCCAGCGCCCAGCAAAGGCGTTTGGTCATGTCGGTTACACCGGTATTGATAGTTACAAGCTCCCGTACACCCACTGTACTGCTTGCAGGGCGATGTCCGTCACAGACATCGAGATCATGGGTATAGAACGGATCGCTGGCTCAAAGCCCGTAGGGAGTAAGTTCGGAATGGCCCCTGGTGTCGGCTGGGTTCACGAAATCGAATCAGGCCGGTCTACGCTACTCGCGCCGCCTGGCGTCTATGTAAAATTGCCTGCTTCTTTTCTGGAGCAGGTCACGGTGATCGAAATGACCATTGCTGGCCACCTCCCGTGGATTGCCGCGAACGCTTCCTTCCCGTTGCTCTACATCGAATCCTTCGGGCGCAAGACCGCCGCACTGATGCGAGGACTCACCATCTCACCCTCTCCTCAAACGCTTTATTGCTGTAGCGATGCAGGTATGGATTCGGTCTCCAGGGTGTACAGCACCATAGACCTTCAGGGCTCCCTCAAACTCGCTGAGGGGCTAAGCGTATTGCCAACTCCGGAACGCAACAGCTTTGTGAAGCTCGTTCGTGATCTGTCCTCCGGAAGAATTCTGAAACTCTATCACCTCTGGCTGTCGGCTATTAAGGCCTACACCTGCTCACCGGGAACAAGGCTGAGGTGCGAGTCTTTTGGCTTGTCCACAACCGTTGCATAGCCAAATGCAGTCATGTACGGCAACTTCACGGCGAACAAATCCCAGACTGTTATCGGGCTTTCATCACTCTTGTAGGGAAGAGGCAAAGGCTCATTATCATCGGACCAAAACACCCCGGCCACCGGGTGAAGCATATCCATATCGAGATCACCATCAGGGTACGCAATGAACTCTAATTGCCAGCCAGGCAGCAACTCCGGCCACTTGTACTGTGCACTGACAATGCCTGATAGCCGCTCTGCCGCGACCTCTATCGTCAAAGGCTCTCGCTTAGACACATAACCCCCTGGGTAGAATGTAAAAAGGCAGCCTTCTCAGATAAGGCTGCCTTTGAATCAACTTTGTTATCGCATTTCCTGAATGCTCTCATCCCAAAGCTTTGCCCCTACTTTCCGCTTTCCGCAGCGGTAAAACGTCACTGCGATCTTTGCCGCATAGCGGGCTGCGTCTATCTCGGCTTGTCGGGCACCTTGGTTGGGTGATACGCTTTGACCTCTCATGATGGCTTCCTCATCGTGGGTGACGGCCCTAGCACTGTTCCCGCAGCGCTGGGGCCAACTATTTTGGGAGCCTACTTCTTCCCAGGCCCCCTATCTCTCGCCCGGCTCAATTGCAGATGCTCCGGTAACGAAACTGTTGCAGTTGTGACTGGTCAACCTCCCCTTCGCAGAAGGACACCGGCACATCCAACCCATTGAGCATCAGCAAATTGGCATGCTTATGGGCTTTCGCATCTCGGTGCGTGAGGTTGAATGCACGGTACACCGGGGCTCCCGATTTGATTGCGGAATGGAACGAACACTCTACCCGCTCCGCAATGTGCACTGTCGCGATCTTCAGGGCGATCATGCAGGTTTCCGCAGAGGGCAAGTCGCCTATTGTCCTGGCCCCGCGCAGAGCATCCTGGGCCACTCTCAAGTGTTGGCTGGCCATCAGATCAGGGTCGCCTTACCGTCGATGAATACGAGGCGCTTGCCATCTTCACGAGGTGCGACACGCGGCAGGATCGTGTTGGAGTTACCGAGGACATAGGAGCCTTTTTTCAGATAGAAGTAAGCATCCATCGCATCCTTCTTCGGATTTAAGACCGAGCCCCTGCCGTTACGAATTACAAAGACACCGTAGTTTCCTTTGTCCAACGGCATAACCTCAGCAAACTCCAAACCGTTGGCTGGACGAGTCGCTTTCACATAGGTGTTATACCGGTCATCCGCCGGGTCGAAACATGAAAAATCGAAATCATCTACGTTTGTCGGCTCGCACACATAGTCTGCAAGGGAGGGTTTAGCTAAGAGACTCCGCAGTTTTTCACCATCGGCAGAACCAACGCCCCGCTTCTCATAGTTGGCCTTGAGCACGCGCATCACCGTGGCTGCCGATTTATAGTCTTCACCGGGCTGTAGTTTTGCAGTGAATACTTCTGCCACATCAAGCGGATACTGATCGGCCAAACCGGAAATCAGGCCCAGACCAGCCCCAAGCGCTCCGCCGCCGATAGAACCCAAGCTCCCACTCAGGTCATTTGCCAGCAGCAAAGTATTGCTGGTTGAGGTAACAACAGTATCCAGCCCTTTGCTGTAGGAGTTATCTTGCAGCAGATACGGGTAACCGGCATAAGCAGCGACGTTCAACGCAACGCTCTTGCTCTTATCCTGAACGAATGGCAGCCCCATATCCTTGGGGGTGGAGGAACAGCCTGCCAAGGTGGTCATGGCCAAAACGGTTGTAGCAATCAGTTGTACCTTCATGTCTTTCCCTCAAGCCCGTAATAACAGTGATTTGATAAATACTCTATGTTATCCCAAGCGGATAATCAACAGCATTATTGAAATTTACATATTGCAGGTCTCGGCAAGTAAGAACAGTCCACACTTTCCAGTTGGAGCAGGTCTTGCGTCTCACTTGATGCTTTGATGAGTTTGTCATCCGAGTACCTATTATTCAGGCGCTCCAGAGTGTTATCTCGATCCTTTCCACCAGCAAGAACATGCCCGGTGCCGGTCAAGGCCTCCAGAGTCAAGTCATCCTGCCCATCCGGCAGCGCACCGCCCAACGTTGCTTCGGCCACCCATTCGGTGAGGTTGATTTTTGACCAGTCCAGTTTTCGCAACTGGGCGACGGTTATTCCGCTACAGTCTGCAAGTCCGAGCTGGACAACAGCCTGTTGCATCACAATTCGTGGGAGCATAGAGCTGTAACAGCAGTAGTTTTGAGCCCGCTTTACACATACCTTTTTGACACCCAGATTTATCTCTTTAAGACAATATTCTCCGCCAACCTTGAAGCAGGCTTTCTCATGAATCTTGCTGGCAGTAGCCATCTCTTCCGGCTTACAAGCAGCCAGCATCTGGGCAATCATCATTGTCACCTTGTAAACGGTGTAAGCAATCATCACCACGTTCAATGCCATGACTATATTGCCGGCCAAGGGAGTCAAGGCGTATGTTGTGCCCTCCGTTGTTACCTTCTCTGAAATAAGACTCCCCACCAGATCCTCACCCAGCGTGTTGTAAATAGCCCCCATGAGTTTTTGTTGTGCTGCCACGATTAGTTCATCCATCGTCAGCCTCGCAGCTTCCCCACCGCCCATTTTCGCCCCCTCATAGGCAACTTCTTGCCCCAACGAACTCATCACCGTATTAGAGGCAGATGTCATCGCTTCCCCTGCCGCCTGTATTGCGCTGGCAGTGGCATTACCGATAGTGGTGCCAAACTCGCTAACTCCGTTGTATATAGCGTTAAAACTGGTTGAACCAGTAAATTCGCTCGCGTTCGCAGCAATTTTTTGCCAATTCATCGATCTGATGATGCTGAAGGCCGACATTGCTGCCGATAGCATATCTGGGCCACCTTGGGGTGCTTCACAGCAGTTTGTATCGGCTAAAGATCCCACTACGCCGACAGCCCACCCGCAGTATTTCTGTTCACCAGGGAATACCTTGCACTGCGACGGGTCGGCTGCGGTGCAGTTCCCATCTGCGGAGAGAAAACTCATCGCCTGCAATAACCCGGCAGCCTGCGCAAAGTCTTGGTTCACCTCCGGAGCCCCGGCACTGCAATCGCTGCCGATACAGGGAAGCTCACCGCAGGTATTGGTGGTGTTCGAGACTATCTCCGATACGGTCTTTCCTTCATCACACTCGTAGACGATTTCTTCCATGTAGCACTGGCCAGTACCGGAGTCATTCCAGCCAGGCACGCAGTCTCTGGATTTCTCGATGCACATCGGGTTTGCTTTTTCTGCCGCACAGCCGTCCGGCATGTTCTTAATATCTTCATATGAGTAGGACTGGTCACCAACCACCAGCTTACTTTGGGCAAGCGGGTCGCAAAAGTAGCCTTCGGCGTTCGCCCGCCAAGTCAAGTAGCCTTTATCGCCTGGGAAGAGTGGCTTACCGAGGCTGAGGATGTTGGCTGGCAGGCGCTTAGTACCGACATCGAGCGGCTGCCATTTGTCCATCTTGCAGGTTCCATCCGATTTCAGCACAGCGTCATAGCAGCCCGCCGGGATCTGGATGTGGTCATCCCTGAAACCCATGTCTTCAAAGTGCAGGGTGATCTCAAAGTGGCCTTCCCCCCCGTCACCAACTGCAACACGGTGAGACATCCTGATGACCTGTTCGCCACCGTTCGACAATGCGGCCTCAACCAGATTGGTAACGTCGAAGTACCCACCCACCCGGCGGGACCCGCTGCCGTCACCTGTATACCAGCTTGTATTGGTCTCGCAGTTTATTCCGGCGGGCGGGAACGGGTATGAGGGGGGACGCATTGCACCATCCACATGGTAGAAGATGGTTTGATCACCCATCTTCACTTCCATATGGTCATCCCATTCAGCCAACGTGATCAGTGCAGATCGAACCTTTGCGCCAGCAGCGAATCTCAGGTCAAGGGCATTTTGGAAGATACCGCAGGCGGCACCATTCCAGTAGTTGTCGCCTGATTTACCGATGCGGATCTTGACGCAGTTCGGGCCACAGATAGACATCTCCCCATCTCCGCCCTCAATGTACACCGGCACGTTGAGATCGCGCTTCAGTTCACAGGACTGATAGTTATCCTTTTTCGGGGCAGAACAGCGGTGCTCACGCCAATCAGGGTAATGGGTATCCTTTGTCGTGGTCGTAGTCAGACTTTGACAGGAGCCTTCAAAGAGCCCCTTCTGCAAGCGAGCATCATCGACCGCATTCTTGGCACCGAGGAATACGGGATCGTCACGACTGATGTTCTGGGGCTTGTTGGAGCGGTAGCTCTCCATGATGGTTCGGTACGCCACACTGTCGGAAGTATTGCCACCTTCCTGGGCTTTGCTTACCGTGGATTTTACCTCTCTGATGAGGTCGTCCTCGTTGTGTGGGTTATAGGTGTTTTTGGCACGGAAGCTTGTTTCTGCATTGTTGGCCTCGGCCCCAACTACCGAGCTCACGTTGTTGGTCTTAACTCCGCCGACCTTGGTATTGGTGATGTTTCCTTTCGCATCACGCTCAAGCTTCACGCCACCCTGTGGTGCGTAGTTAACACTGACGTTGTTGCCAGACACGCCTGGCATGGACAGGGAGTTGATGCCAACCCCACCAGCTGCGGCATCGTTGTAGGTGCTCTGGTAACCGGAGGAGAAGTTACCCCCTTGGTATTTCCCCATGTCGACCTTGGCGCCGGTGTGGTCCTGTCCTTGGTACTTTTGCAGGGACTTAATCACCTCTTCGGCACCACCACTGCCCTTGCCATACTTCTGCTTGATGTCGAGCACTTCATTTTCTTTGCTCACATCATTGTCCGGAGTGTCCAGCTGGTACTTTGACTTGAGGTTTTGGTACAGCTCATCTGATTGCGCGGCAAGCGCCCTCCCTGGGCTCATCATGGCGGCCAAGCCGACCGCCATGAAAGCTGGGTGGAACACAAAAACGATGAAGTAGGTGAACAACACACTCAAGGAGGTGTGCTTCATGGTGCTCCCATACGGCCCGCCGTCTTGCTGCATATCAAACCCCTCCTTTGTAGGTGACGCAACAATCGACATAGCGCCAGATCATATAGACGTAGTTCTCTTTCCCCGGACGCGAGCGGCCTCCCTTCATGGTTGACCACTGATGCACCGACTCACCTAGCCGATGGCAGCAATTCTCATTGAGAATGAAATTGGAAGGCATGGTGGTGCCGGAGCCATCCCCTTGTTTGGGGGGAGTGAAGAGCGGACGCTTGTTGCTGGACTCGGGCACGGGATAGAGCATCGATACCTTGTATTGGGAGCGCGGGACAAAGTACGAATATGTGCTCCCGCACATTTCATCCTCCCCCATCGTTTTCTCAGCCAGTCCCCGGCGATGGAGCGCAGCCAGTTGACGTTGCACGAGCAGGCTGGAGTTTTGAACCGGGTCTTTGATCCCGTGGATGTTACCCGTGTGCGGGTAGATCATGCCGTCACAACCGGCACAGAAGTAGTTCTTCTCGGACTCAAAGTTTGCGGTAGTGGCCACGCAGTCGGCCATGCACCATGCCAAGGCCAACGGGTTTGCAAACACCACGGATTCCGGATTGAGTACGAAGGTCAACAGATCATTCGACCACAGAGGGTCGATCTCCGACATCGTGAGCAGATCGATGTCCTGATGATTGTCCCCAGCACAGCCGGGAATCATGAGCAAATTGAGGAGCTGAAACACCGGGTAAGAGAAGTAGTGCGAGTCCATGAACACGTTCTGAGGGTTATCAACGTGATTCGAGGCCTTCTCCCGACCAATTTCAAACGAGCTGTCTTGGAGTTTGATGCCGCCGAGGAAGGGGGAGCACCACGGCGTCTTTACGACTTCTTCGATACGAGCTGGCTGGAAGTAACCTAGCTGCCAACCAATCTCAGGCACCCCGTTGCTGTCGTTACACATACAGACAGGCTTGGAGCTGGCCGCACCAGCCGGTTTGGGACCGACACCCATGATCCGCATCGGCAGCACGCACGACCAACAGATTTTGTCGATGATGCCAGTCAAAATCTTGCCGTCCTCGCAGTCGAGATTGAAATCCTTGCCAGCCTCAGCCGCAGCCAAAGAAATGGAAACCGTGGCGAGTGCCACGGCCAAAATTGCACGGAGTCGCTTCATCTCAAGATCTCCGTGACGATCTGATTTTGCATGATCCAGTTCGCTATATCAGCGGCCCCCTGGGGAAACTTCATGGTGAAGAAGATCCCCATGATGAAACCAATGCCTATGAAAATGAGCTTCACTCGCCTTTCTCCTCAACCGCTATCGCGATCTGTTCGACTGAGAACACCTTGCCGGAAGTGGTAATGACCGATGGGGTGGCGGCGAGGTGGAATCGCTCTATGAGCTCGCGGGGGACCAATCTTGTGCGGGTTTGCAGGTACTCGTTGGCACGCTTCATTACGTCCCACCCCTGGTCCTTGCTGTAATCAGTGGCCAACACCATCGTCTGCCCACCGAAGGGGTTTTTCTCCCGGTAGTCTTTGACCCAATCGAGCTCAACTTGAGATTGAGGGTTGATAACGATCATGCGTAAAGGCGCGTACACCTGAGCCAGGGGGTTAACAACGGTCCCAGCCTTCGCCAAGACGTTTCCCTTGTTATCAACAACGTCCTTCACCACCTTCACGGTCGGGTCGATCATCCAGCGTTCGCTTTTGCTTGCCGCAGGCAGGGATTGCATGGATTGGTTCTGCCAGAAACGAGCGACCGCGGCCTTTTTCTTGGCCTCCCAGTCTATCGACTCCATCCGGCGCTTCATCTCGTCGATCAGGTTGATTTCTTCAATCTGCCAAGTCGGGCCGACGCGCTGGTTAAGGCGGTCATTCCCGATCTGTTGAGCAATGGCGTCCTCGAAATAGTTGATGTTGATAGAGCCCTCTAGGCGATGGAATGTGCCATCCCCCATGTCCCGAATGATCGTCGGCACAACGTTTACCCCATACCGCTCATACCCCACCGGGTTGATCAGCACCTCAGGATCGCGGTCTTCTGACACCCCGGCCTGGCGGGCTAGGTTACGCAGCTTGACCGAGGTATCAGTGATCGTCTTGGTACCTTTGAGCAAACCGATGAATGAAACGGGCATGGAGTATTTGGCAGCAACCTCCAGGGCGGCCATCATGTCCTTGTCCGGCATGGACATTGACAGGAACATCATGCCATTGCCGCTGGCGGCGGCATCAGGCTTGTCCCTTGCCTTCTCCCTGTCTGCACCGAGTACCGCGACGAGATCCTTTTTGTCGAGGTTACCCAGCACGCTTCCGATCTGATTTGTCGTCGCTATCGAGGCGGCCTTCTTCATGGCGTCATGCGTCATTGCCTCGGCCTGAGCCCGCTGCTCATCAGTAATCGTTTCTGCCTGCGAATACATCCCCTGCATTGCAGGGTCGTTGAGCGCCTTTTGCCGGATGGCGTTGGCCTTGATCGCCATATCACGGGAGATAGCGTCCAGGTCCATTTGCGGGGGGGATTGGGTATCTGTCGCGTGTGCACTACCAGATAGCAACAGCGCGGCCAACAACGTTTTTTTCATCAATGGTTCCCCAGAATCGTGAGTCGTAACTACGGTCGGTATTACCTACCAGATAGAGCTGGTGGGGCGGGACTGTGATCGTCTTTTTCAGCGTCCCCAAATCGACCTTTAAGCGCCCCGCAATCCCTTGGAGTGGCACCGCCAAAAATGTCTTGTCATTCACCCAGACACCATCATCCTCAACTCGGACAGTATCTCCGCCGCGTGCCGCGACGATTTTCAAGAGCTTCGCCCCCTTCTTGGCGATCAACACATCACGGTCAAGGGTGACCGCGTAGATGCCTCCATGAACGACCTCATGCTCGTTCTTGCTGACAAGAAAAATCTTTTGGCTTAGGCAACCGGAAAACTGAGACGTAGGCATGCCTATGATGAAGTTTGCCTTGAAGGCAAAGACCATTGCCGATCCAAGAGACAAGAGCACCGCAAGGTCACGTTTGTGGTAAAAACTAGCCGTCCTGCCCATCCTTTATAAACGCCTATGTGTTGCCGATTAGGATAACCAATAATATTTATAAAAGAGTTCAGGTGCAATCCGAGGCGCCGAATATTGCCGCGCTATCTGGGTTATTGCTGGCCCATTGCACTTGGAACCAGCTCTCTCCACACTATCAAGCCACCCAGGAGGAGATTCACATGCCAGTTAACTTCCCGAATGCCACCCGTGGTCAAGAAGGCCTGCTCACGCACTTACAGATGACCGGGAACGCGCTGGAAATGCATCGTCGATTGTTGTCAGGATTCACGTATGCCGATCTAATGGCCCTCGCAGAGGCCATCAGCACTGACAAAAAGACGATTGGGGAACGGATCGGTATCAACAGGAGGGTCTTTGCACGTAGAGCGCGGGCCCCCTCCACTCGGCTTACGACTGACCAAAGCACTCGGCTGCTGTGTCTGGCTCGTGTCATTGATGCGGGCTGTCGACTATTCAACGGTGATACTGTGGCAGCTAAGAGATGGCTCCATAATCCAGCGGTAGGGCTGGGTGGTTACTGCCCCATCGAGATGTCCGACTCCATCCCAGGGACGGAGGCCGTGATAGATCTAGTCGGGATGATTGAACAAGGGATCGTGATCTGACAGCTCACCGGGCATGGCCATCGGGGCGCCTGGCCACGCGGTTACCTGGCACTGGAGTTGCTGGTCTGGCTGGTGGGTGTCGCCGTGAGACATTGGCCCGATGTCAGTACCAGTATCACCTGGCCGCCGGACCGGGCTGGCCGCCGGGGGTTTGCCTAGAACGGGAGCTACCGGTCTAGCTGGTGGGTGTCGGGGTTGGACTTTGGCTGATGTCGGAACCTGAGCCGCGTTGCCACCGGGCCGGTGCCGGGCTGGCCGCCGGGCGCCTGGAGCTGGAGTCTGCCGGTTGGGCTGGTGGCTGTCGTGGTGTGACATCGAGGCCTGCGTGCCGACGGGCGCCTAGAAGACCAAGCCGCCGGGGCTGGCCACCGGGGTGAGCCTGGCCGACGGACCGGGCTGGCCGCCGGGGGTTTGCCTAGAACGGGAGCTACCGGTCTAGCTGGTGGGTGTCGGGGTTGGACTTTGGCTGATGTCGGAACCTGAGCCGCGTTGCCACCGGGCCGGTGCCGGGCTGGCCGCCGGGCGCCTGGAGCTGGAGTCTGCCGGTTGGGCTGGTGGCTGTCGTGGTGTGACATCGAGGCCTGCGTGCCGACGGGCGCCTAGAAGACCAAGCCGCCGGGGCTGGCCACCGGGGTGAGCCTGGCCGACGGGCCGGGGCTGGCCACCGGGTTTGCCTGGAACGGGAGCTACCGGTCTAGCTGGTGGGTGTCGCGGTGGGACATTTGCCCGATGTCGGTACCCTTATTTACGGGATACCTGCCATTTTCAATAACGAGTTGTAGCCATCGCCTGGTTCCGTTTATCCCTGATCTATTGTTTGAGTACAGCCCTAAGGAACATGCGAACAAGTCATAAAACCCGAAGATGACCGTCCATAACTTGTTGTAAGTTATAGAGAGAAATATTTAACTTCGTTACATTTCGGACTTGATCGCTCCTTCCCTTGTGCTCGTTCCATGTCGTTTTTCATGGAATATCGGCCTACGGCCAGAAAGGTGACGTAAACCACTCTGCGATAGCGGCCTTTTGCTCGTCATCCAGAACCCCGGCAGCATTGATCATGTCAAACCGGTAATCGTTTCTCCCCAGCCAAACACCCGCCGCGAACCGACACATGATCGCTTGGCCGTGGGATGCGGTAGCAAGGTAGCTATCGACCATGGATAGACTCAGTTCATGCCTTTCAAAGTCCCAAAGGAGAGAGAGGTATGGGGCATTCTTCGCCAGCCAGCTTTCAAAGCGTTCTTGAGCTGGAGCACGAGAGAGGATGTTTCTCTCGTCCATTTCCCGCCGCACAGCGAGGGCGGCCTCTTTAGCCACAGGGCAGCCAGATAACACAGATTGCACCCAAGCCCAGTTTTCTCCCTGAGCAGGCTCCAAATTCTCCAACGCGAGACAGGCGGCGGCGCATGCAATGTCACTTCCACCAAAACCATCCATGGCGCAGCGGATCTCTTCTTTCAGCGCTTCCATATCCATCTGTTTTTCCTCTATTTATTTGTGCCGTAGAACGCGTCGATAGTCCTAAGGCGAAGTTCCAGTAATTAGCTTGAGCTGAGCGGCTTAATCTCCCCAGTAGCTACACGTGCCTCATACTCCCTATGAGCTACCTTTTGACTGACATCGAACTCGCAAGATTTTATCGAGCTGTTGAAGCTGAGTTTGTACTGTTTATCCAGCATGCACTCGACAAAGAAGTCTTCGTCATCCCCTAGCGGTTCCTGACGCTGGTTTACGTAGTTTGCTACAGCTCCCTTGTAATCGTTCATTGCATAAAATGAGGCACACCCAGAAGTGGTGACTACTCCAACGGCAAACACAATACCCTTGATAAAAGTTTCCAACTGTAGTTCGCCTAATGTCGTGGTGAGACAACACAGCTTAAAGGGGATCGCCAACAAGTCGAGCACTCTTCGGCCCACGGGCACCAGCATTACGAGCTTCTTCCGCCCCATCTTAAATGCGAAAGGGGACTCCCTCCGACAATGCTACACACTGAGCGCTAAATGCAAATTCTGAAAGCCTACAAATTCCGACTCGAACCGACCGAACAACAAGCGCA
>NZ_JAPDCI010000036.1:0-10005 GCF_027705905.1 Aeromonas sp. Y293-4
CTGATGGATCCAACCCCTCCGCTGCTATAGTGCAGTCGGCTTCTGACGTTCAGTGCAGCCGTCTTCTGAAAACGACACTGCGCCGTCAGAATAGAGTCTGCTTTCACATTCTTTGACACATGCTTGCCAAGGTCATAGATTCCAACCTGACAAATTCAAGGCTTAGGGCGCAATGGAACCAAAAACCAACGTAAGCCCTACCGCCCATCCAGCCTATGGAGGCATCTTGCAGGGACAACGCATCGGTTACGTTCGGGTCAGCAGTTACGACCAGAACCCGGAACGCCAACTTGAGCAGGTCGAGATCGGCAAGCTGTTCACCGACAAGGCCTCGGGCAAGGACACCCAGCGCCCGCAGCTGGAAGCCATGCTCGGATTCGTCCGCGAAGGCGATACCGTGGTGGTGCACAGCATGGATCGCCTGGCGCGCAACCTCGACGATCTGCGCCGTCTGGTGCAAAGGCTGACCAAGCGCGGCGTGCGCATCGAGTTCTTGAAGGAGGGGTTGGTGTTCACCGGCGAGGACTCGCCCATGGCCAACCTCATGTTGTCGGTCATGGGGGCCTTTGCCGAGTTCGAGCGCGCCCTGATCCGCGAGCGGCAGCGCGAGGGCATCGCCCTGGCCAAGCAGCGCGGTGCTTACCGGGGCCGCAAGAAAGCTCTCTCCGACGATCAAGCCATCACGTTGCGGCAGCGGGCCGCTGCCGGCGAGCCGAAGGCTCAGCTCGCACGCGAGTTCGGCATCAGCCGTGAAACCCTCTACCAGTACCTTCGCACGGACGACTGAACCATGCCGCGTCGCTCGATTCTCTCGGCTACGGAGCGCGACACCCTGCTTGCGCTGCCAGAAAGCCAGGATGACCTGATCCGCTACTACACCTTCAACGACTCCGACCTATCCCTGATCCGTCAACGGCGGGGCGATGGCAACCGCCTCGGCTTCGCCGTGCAGCTCTGCCTGCTGCGCTACCCTGGTTATGCGCTGGGCAACGACACGGCGCTACCCGAGCCCGTGATCCAGTGGGTGGCCAAGCAAGTCCAAGCCGACCCCGCGAGTTGGGCGAAGTACGGTGAGCGCGACGTGACCCGCCGCGAGCACGCTCTGGAACTGCGCACCTACCTGCAACTGGCCCCGTTCGGTCTGTCGGACTTCCGCGCCCTGGTGCGCGAGTTGACCGAGCTGGCCCAGCAGACCGACAAGGGCTTGCTGCTGGCCGGGCAGGCGCTGGAGAGCTTGCGCCAGAAGCGGCGCATCCTGCCGACGCTGAGCGTTATTGACCGGGCGTGTTCGGAGGCCATTGCACGCGCCAATCGGCGGGTCTATCGCGCCCTGATCGAGCCGTTGAACCCATCGCATCACGCCAAGCTCGACGAACTGCTCACCATTAAGGCCGGCAGCAACAGCACTTGGTTGACCTGGTTGCGGCAATCACCGCTGAAGCCGAACTCGCGGCACATGATCGAGCACATCGAGCGGCTGAAGATTTTCCAACTGGTGGGCCTTCCCGACAGCCTCGGCCGGCACATCCACCAGAACCGATTGCTGAAGCTCGCCCGCGAGGGCGGGCAGATGACGCCACAAGACCTCGGCAAGTTCGAACCGGAGAGGCGCTATGCCACGCTGGTCGCCGTGGTACTGGAAAGCACCGCGACCGTGATCGATGAACTGGTTGATCTGCACGACCGCATCCTGGTCAAGCTGTTCAGTGGCGCGAAACACAAGCATCAGCAGCAGTTCCAGAAGCAGGGCAAAGCGATCAATGACAAGGTGCGCCTGTACTCGAAGATCGGCCAGGCCCTGCTGGAAGCCAAGGAAAGCGGTAGCGATCCCTATGCCGCCATTGAGGCGGTGATTCCCTGGGACGAGTTCACCGAGAGCGTCAGCGAGGCCGAGCTGCTGGCCCGGCCGGAAGGCTTCGACCATCTGCACCTGGTCGGCGAGAACTTCGCCACTCTGCGCCGTTACACGCCGGCCTTGCTGGAGGTGCTGGAACTGCGCGCTGCCCCGGCTGCGCAAGGCGTGCTGGCAGCCGTGCAGACCCTGAGCGAGATGAACGCCTACAACCTGCGCAAGGTGCCGGCCGATGCGCCCACCGCCTTCATCAAGCCGCGCTGGAAGCCGCTAGTGATAACCCCGGAAGGCCTCGACCGGCGCTTCTACGAAATCTGCGCCCTGTCCGAGCTGAAGAACGCGCTGCGCTCCGGTGACATCTGGGTCAAGGGCTCGCGGCAGTTCCGCGACTTCGACGACTACCTGCTGCCGGCAGAGAGGTTCGCCGCGCTCAAGCATGCGCAGGCTCTGCCCCTGGCGATCAACCCGAACAGCAACCAGTACCTGGAAGAGCGCTTGCAGCTGCTGGACGAGCAGCTGGCCACCGTCACCCGCCTGGCCAAGGACAACGAGCTGCCCGATGCCATCCTCACCGAGTCCGGGCTGAAGATCACCCCGCTGGATTCCGCGGTGCCCAATACCGCGCAGGCGCTGATCGACCAGACCAGCCATTTGCTGCCGCGCATCAAGATCACCGAACTGCTGATGGACGTGGACGACTGGACGGGCTTCAGCCGCCACTTCACACACCTGAAGGACGGTGCCGAGGCCAAAGACCGGACATTGCTGCTGTCAGCGATCCTGGGCGATGCAATCAACCTCGGGCTGACCAAGATGGCCGAGTCGAGCCCCGGCCTGACCTACGCCAAGCTGTCCTGGCTGCAAGCCTGGCACATCCGAGACGAAACCTACTCGGCGGCCCTGGCCGAGTTGGTCAACCACCAGTACCGCCATGCCTTTGCCGCCCATTGGGGCGACGGCACGACTTCCTCTTCCGATGGCCAGCGCTTCCGCGCGGGCGGCCGGGGCGAAAGCACCGGGCACGTCAACCCGAAGTACGGCAGCGAGCCGGGACGGCTGTTCTACACCCACATCTCCGACCAGTACGCTCCGTTCAGCACTCGCGTGGTGAATGTCGGCGTGCGTGATTCCACCTACGTGCTCGACGGTCTGCTGTACCACGAGTCCGATCTGCGGATCGAGGAGCACTACACCGACACCGCTGGCTTCACCGATCACGTCTTCGCCCTGATGCACCTGCTGGGCTTCCGCTTCGCGCCGCGCATCCGCGACCTCGGTGAAACCAAGTTGTATGTGCCCAATAGCGTCCAAGACTACCCGACGCTGCGTCCAATGCTCGGCGGAACCCTGAACATCAAGCACGTCTGCGCTCACTGGGACGAGATTCTGCGGCTGGCCGCGTCGATCAAGCAGGGCACCGTCACCGCATCGCTGATGCTGCGCAAGCTTGGCAGCTACCCGCGCCAGAACGGCCTGGCCGTGGCTCTGCGCGAGCTGGGTCGGATCGAGCGCACGCTGTTCATCCTCGATTGGCTGCAAAGCGTGGAACTGCGTCGCCGCGTGCATGCCGGATTGAACAAGGGCGAGGCGCGTAACTCCCTGGCCAGGGCGGTGTTCTTCAACCGCCTCGGCGAGATCAGGGATCGGAGTTTCGAGCAGCAGCGCTACCGGGCCAGCGGCCTCAACCTGGTGACGGCCGCCATCGTGTTGTGGAACACCGTGTACTTGGAGCGCGCGACCCAGGCCCGAGAAGAGGCAGGCAAGCCAGTTAATCCTGAGTTACTGCAATACCTTTCGCCATTGGGCTGGGAGCACATCAACCTGACCGGCGATTACGTTTGGCGGCAAAGCCGCAAGCTGGAAGACGGGAAATTCAGGCCGCTGCGGCAGCTCGGAAAACCTTAGCGTACGATTTTTTCCGAATTCTGCGGGCTCCCCTGGAAGCGGGTTAGGTTGACTCTGGGCTTCGGTACCAGGGCGGCCAGCCTTGCAATGAAATCCAATGGTTCGAAAATGACGTGCGTGGTGCCGTCCCGGTACGGCGTCTTGAGCTGGTAGCGCACGTTGCCGCCTCGTGTTAACGACAGCCGCTTCTCGGATACCGCCGGGCGGCTGATGTACCGGCACAGCCGTTCGAGCTTCTTGCGTTCATCGGCCCTGGCCGCCACGCCGGCGTGCAGGCTGAACCCGGCTACCTTGCCAATCCCGTCACCGAACGGATCACCACTGGTCGGCAGAGTTTGCAAAGTGAACACCTTTCGCCCCGCCTGTGAACCGACAGCGATACGGTAAGTGATCGAGTGCCCCAGCAGGGGTGTCATCGGGTCGTCATCCACCGCATCCGAGGCCAGATAGCTGTTTTCGACATCCCGTTCCAGCAGGCCTTGCCGTTCCAGATAGCGACCCACCCGGTGGGCGATGGTGTGCGTCAGCTGGGTGAGCTCTGGGCTGGTCGGCGCCTTGACCCAGCGGAAACGCGCTGAGCCGTGGGATTGCTCGACATACACACCGTCGAGAAACAGCATGTGGAAGTGAACATTCAGATTGAGCGCCGATCCAAAACGCTGGATCAGGGTGACCGCGCCCGTCTTGGCCACTTGGTGGGTATGGCCCGCTTTCTTGACCAGGTGCGTGGCAATGACGCGGTAAACGATGCCCAGCACCCACCCCATGATCTCGGGCCGGCTGGCAAACAGGAAACGCAGCTGAAACGGGAAGCTCAACACCCACTGACGCATGGGTTGTTCAGGCAGTACTTCATCAACCAGCAAGGCGGCACTTTCGGCCATCCGCCGCGCCCCACAGCTCGGGCAGAAACCGCGACGCTTACAGCTGAAAGCGACCAGGTGCTCGGCGTGGCAAGACTCGCAGCGAACCCGTAGAAAGCCATGCTCCAGCCGCCCGCATTGGAGAAATTCTTCAAATTCCCGTTGCACATAGCCCGGCAATTCCTTTCCCTGCTCTGCCATAAGCGCAGCGAATGCCGGGTAATACTCGTCAACGATCTGATAGAGAAGGGTTTGCTCGGGTCGGTGGCTCTGGTAACGACCAGTATCCCGATCCCGGCTGGCCGTCCTGGCCGCCACATGAGGCATGTTCCGCGTCCTTGCAATACTGTGTTTACATACAGTCTATCGCTTAGCGGAAAGTTCTTTTACCCTCAGCCGAAATGCCTGCCGTTGCTAGACATTGCCAGCCAGTGCCCGTCACTCCGCGGTCTTCACTGCGTGATCGAGTTGATCGACACCCGCCGTGACACGCTCCATGAAGTGCCTGCCTGCGTCTGTTAGCCGAACGCCCCGCGCATGGCGCTCAAATAGCAGGACACCAAGGTTATCCTCCAGCGCTTTCACACGCGCGCTGACGCTCGACTGGCTGATACCAAGTGCCTTGGCCGCATGCCGAAAATTCAGATGCTCGGCGACGGCGATGAACTGAACAAGGGAAATGAGCGGTATCCTGCCAGACAGGATACCGACATTCACGAGGTTTCGATGGTTAGTGCGCCGCATCGGAGCGGGCCTGCTACCAGTCGTCGGTTAGACGACTGGCGACTTCTCGGTGGCAGCCCCACGGAGCCGAAGGAGCACCAGCCCCAACGAAACCAGTACCGCCATCGCCGTGGCGTAACAGATCACGGGCCACGCTGTGTCACCGTTTAAAAGTGCCACCGCCAATGTCCCGACAATGCTGACTATCAGGCTTTGAACGCAGAAGTAGAACGCGACCGCTGATCCCGCGATGTCGTCGAACTCTGCCAAAGCGCCGTTCGCGGTAACGGACACCGTGAAGACAATACCGACCGCGACAACCCACATCGGTAGGATGAAGGTGAGGAATGACGGCGAGCCGTAAAGTTCGCCGATCCCCAACAGGACCGCTCCGCAAACAAGCAACGCCATCCCACGCGCCACGCATCCTGCGATGCCCCATCTGGCGACAAAGGACTTCGCGAAACGGGTTGTCACGATCATTACAAGCGCGACAGTGGCGAAGGCAAAGCTGAATCCGATCTCGGAATATTCCGCTTGGCCTATGAGCACACGGGGAGCCGTCGAGAAGAAGACGAAGTAGGTGCCCATACCGGCGCTAAAGCCGACAGTGTAAACCCAAAAAGCCGGACTCGCGAAGATCGGCAAGACAGATCGGCGCGTCTTGACTTGATCCAGAGGGCGGGTTTCGTGCCACCTGAAACCCGCATTTAGGAGTGCGAGCATCGCCAGTATAGCCAAAGTAATGAATATCGCCTGCCATCCCAAGAACTCGCCGATCAATGTTCCGGCGATAGGGCCGAGCGCAGGCACGAACGCCAGCATCGAACTGAAAAGGCCGTAGATGACGACACCCTCAGGACGGTTGGCATAAACGTCGCGAACCGTCGCGAACGTCGCCACCAGCATGGCCGACGCGCCCACTGCTTGAAGTAGACGGAAAGCGACAAAGGCCGGTGCAGTTGAAGACCAAGCTGCTCCCAGAGACGCAATGACGAAAGCCGTTGCGCCCGCAAGTAGAATTGGCCGTCGCCCGATTCTGTCTGAGAGCGGACCAAAAATCACCTGGCCCACGCCGAGCATCACCATATAGAGGCTCAACGTGAGTTGGATCATAGCGGGCGTCGTGTTCAGGATGCCGGGCATCGCTGGAACGACAGGGAGATAAATATCCATCGCCAGTGAAGCGAGGATGTCGAAAGGAGCCATCAGCAGCAGTGCTGCCGGCAGCGTATAGGCCCACGCGGGGCGTGTGGTGGTCATGACGAATCAACCCTCGATTAAGGAATACCGGGCGACGTCTGCTCGTCAGCAATCAGATGAGACTAGCCTTACAGAGCGCCGCAACAACAATACTGGTTGTTGCGGCTTACTTGTCTGCTGACTTGGAATTTCCCATCTGATTACTCCACGCTTACGAATATGAATTGCTACATTTTATCCGATTATCTTTTGCTTCGCAATGCGGCATGGGCGCACTCAGCGTTCCAGCCCCCTCTGCCGCCCTAACTGCCACGACACCGACCCGCCCTGCACGATGCCCATAACCTCGCGGCCGAGTTGGCGGTCGATGATCGGCCGCCACGGGACAAGGGTGAACTCATGGGATTTCTCGACCACGGCGAACTTGCCGCTCGATAGATGCACGGTTCCGGTAAACTTGCCGCTGACGCTCTCGCCGTCCGTGGCGGCGCGGAACGGCAGGCCCTTACTCAAAGCCATATCCGATCCGACGCCGGCTACCTCGCGCTCCCGCAGGATGGCGAGAAGGTTGCGCCGGTAGAAGACGCGGCTGTCCCGGCTGCGGGTGGCGTCGCCCTGTTCGATATGGTGCTCGCGGCGCTGGTCCATGGCTTCGCGGACTTGTTGCCCGAAGCCGGTTGGCGCAAGGTCGGCCGTCTCGCCGTGGATCAGCCGCCGGTCCAGCCAGGTCGCGCCGTCCGATCCGATCTGTTTGTTCAGATCGACCGGGGAAAGGACGCGAACGCTGGCCTGACTGTCTCGGCCGGCGTCATGGGCGGCGGCACGGCTGACCAGATCATCGGGGATGCGCCATTGGTCGGCGTCGATCCGCTCGACGATACCGGCCCGGCGTAGCGCCTCCAGCCGGCGCACATGGGCATCGACATAGCCCTCATAGTCGCCGCCTGGAACGCGGCACGTATAGGAAGAATAAACGCCCTTTTCACCCAAGTCCAACAGCTTTGGACCGCAGTTGACTCTTTCGACACCCCTGCGATGCAACCCAATCCGGCTGACGGGGAGCCAGCAACGCTGAAAATTTACCCTCCTCTTTCCCACTAGCGGCTCCTTTTCCGACAACCAGCACGGCGGATCCCTGCCGCGGCGCTGTGAACGCAGCATTTTGATTGGTATCGTTGGCCTTCAGGCTCGTCAGTCAAACAGACCCAGGAGCAGCTCAGCCGGTGGCGCCCGGCTTTCGGGTAACGCCCTGGTCCCGCTGGTTTCGGCTTTGTGCTTCAGGTGATCAAGGATCTGCTTGATCACTATAGGGTCTTCAATGCAGGCGATGACTTTCATGGCGCCGCCGCAGCCGCTGCAGGTCTCGATGTCGATATTGAAAACACGCTTGAGCCGTTGCGCCCATGTCATCGACGCTCGCCGTTGTGCTGGTGTTGCCGGTTCATCAGCCACCCTGACCTTGTTGCCCCTGCCCCGTTTTGCCGGCGTGACCAACGCCCGGTGCCGACTGTTGGGTGCGAACACCCCGTGGAAGCGGGTTAGGTTGACTCTGGGCTTCGGTACCAGGGCGGCCAGCCTTGCAATGAAATCCAATGGTTCGAAAATGACGTGCGTGGTGCCGTCCCGGTACGGCGTCTTGAGCTGGTAGCGCACGTTGCCGCCTCGTGTTAACGACAGCCGCTTCTCGGATACCGCCGGGCGGCTGATGTACCGGCACAGCCGTTCGAGCTTCTTGCGTTCATCGGCCCTGGCCGCCACGCCGGCGTGCAGGCTGAACCCGGCTACCTTGCCAATCCCGTCACCGAACGGATCACCACTGGTCGGCAGAGTTTGCAAAGTGAACACCTTTCGCCCCGCCTGTGAACCGACAGCGATACGGTAAGTGATCGAGTGCCCCAGCAGGGGTGTCATCGGGTCGTCATCCACCGCATCCGAGGCCAGATAGCTGTTTTCGACATCCCGTTCCAGCAGGCCTTGCCGTTCCAGATAGCGACCCACCCGGTGGGCGATGGTGTGCGTCAGCTGGGTGAGCTCTGGGCTGGTCGGCGCCTTGACCCAGCGGAAACGCGCTGAGCCGTGGGATTGCTCGACATACACACCGTCGAGAAACAGCATGTGGAAGTGAACATTCAGATTGAGCGCCGATCCAAAACGCTGGATCAGGGTGACCGCGCCCGTCTTGGCCACTTGGTGGGTATGGCCCGCTTTCTTGACCAGGTGCGTGGCAATGACGCGGTAAACGATGCCCAGCACCCACCCCATGATCTCGGGCCGGCTGGCAAACAGGAAACGCAGCTGAAACGGGAAGCTCAACACCCACTGACGCATGGGTTGTTCAGGCAGTACTTCATCAACCAGCAAGGCGGCACTTTCGGCCATCCGCCGCGCCCCACAGCTCGGGCAGAAACCGCGACGCTTACAGCTGAAAGCGACCAGGTGCTCGGCGTGGCAAGACTCGCAGCGAACCCGTAGAAAGCCATGCTCCAGCCGCCCGCATTGGAGAAATTCTTCAAATTCCCGTTGCACATAGCCCGGCAATTCCTTTCCCTGCTCTGCCATAAGCGCAGCGAATGCCGGGTAATACTCGTCAACGATCTGATAGAGAAGGGTTTGCTCGGGTCGGTGGCTCTGGTAACGACCAGTATCCCGATCCCGGCTGGCCGTCCTGGCCGCCACATGAGGCATGTTCCGCGTCCTTGCAATACTGTGTTTACATACAGTCTATCGCTTAGCGGAAAGTTCTTTTACCCTCAGCCGAAATGCCTGCCGTTGCTAGACATTGCCAGCCAGTGCCCGTCACTCCCACTCGATTGTAAACAAGCACACAAAACCCTTTGTCTGTTTTTATTGGTTTTGTTTTTGTTGAGAACTTTCAGGTAAATGGGGCGTTGTTGCTCAAATCAGGGAACTATCCCGCAGTTTGGTGATCTGATCTCTTAGGTTCACCACCGGGAGCGCCAGATGGGCAAGTCCAAGCACAAGATCAGCAACTGGAAACAGTACAACCAAGCCTTGGTGCAACGTGGTTCGTTGACCGTCTGGATGGATGAGCAAGCCATCCAGCAGTGGCATTGCCAGACCCATCATGGCCGCCGAGGGCGAGGCTTCCATTACAGCGACTCCGCCATTGAAACTGCGCTGATGCTCAAGGCGGTATTCAAGCTACCGCTGCGTGCCTTGGAAGGCTTCATCAACTCGCTGTTCCAGCTGATGAATGTGCCCTTACAGTCGCCGGACTACAGCTGTATCAGCAAGCGCGCCAAGACGGTCGAAATCAAGTACCGCCTACCGAGCCATGGCCCAGTGGCTCACCTGGTCATCGATGCCACCGGACTCAAGGTCTATGGCGAAGGCGAATGGAAAATTCGCAAGCACGGCAAGGAGGGGTTCTAGGGATTTTCCGTCCAAAAACGACAAAGTGCTCTGGAGGCCGCGCCGTCCGTGGCCTCCAGAGGGGTA
>NZ_JAPDCI010000037.1:0-10004 GCF_027705905.1 Aeromonas sp. Y293-4
TTGAATGGGTTCATGTGCAGCTCCATCAGCAAAAGGGGATGATAAGTTTATCACCACCGACTATTTGCAACAGTGCCCTTTCGACTACCTCCCCTCAAAGCCATATCACGTACGTTAATCCTGACTTCATTAAAATCAGTGGTTTCACTGAGGAAGAACTATTAGGCCAGCCTCACAACATCGTAAGACACCCAGATATGCCGCCTGCTGCATTTGAGCATATGTGGAGTACATTAAAATCTGGCCGCTCATGGATGGGGCTAGTAAAAAATCGCTGTAAAAATGGCGACCACTATTGGGTAAGTGCTTATGTAACGCCAATAGCTAAGAATGGTTCGATTGTTGAATACCAGTCTGTAAGGACCAAGCCTGAACCTGAGCAGGTTTTGGCTGCGGAAAAATTATATGCTCAATTGAGAAGCGGGAAGGCCGCGCGTGCTGGTGAGCAGGGGCGTGGTTTTGCTGTTGTCGCCGATGAGGTTCGCAGTCTTGCTGCTCGCACACAGCAATCGACAACGGATATTCAAAGCATGATCAGCGCTCTACAAGAGCGAGCGCAATCCGCTGTTACAGTCATGGAGCAAAGTAGTCGGCAAGCGCACACGAGTGTAGCTCACGCAGAGGAAGCAGCTACAGCTCTTGATGGAATTGGCCAACGCGTTAACGAAATTACCGACATGAACGCGCAAATAGCGACTGCGGTCGAGCAGCAGGGAGCAGTAAGTGAAGACATAAACCGCAGTATTATCAATATACGCGATGCTGCTGATACCAATGTACAGACCGGGCAGAATAATTTGCAAAGTGCGAAATCTGTCGCTCAGTTAACTAGCGCTCTGAGCGAACTGGCAAAACAGTTTTGGGAAAAACGAGGATAACGCTTTTCAGTATCTCGACAGGGATAACTTACTTTACCATCGGTTATCCCTTTTAGCCGCACAAATTTTAGCCATGGCTTTTCAGGAAGTCAGGGCTATCAGAATGGCCTTAGAAAGCCTAGTCAAAGAGCTGTCACGAGAACACCGTTAGCTTAGCGTACGATTTTTTCCGAATTCTGCGGTTCCCCCTTACAGGTGGCCTGTGTGGCGCTTTGTAGGCGTTCACCCAGAGATGATGTAGCTAGGCCGCTGCGCAACGTAGCGGTATCTCCAGCGATTGAGGTAAGCGCCTGGTACCGCACCGCAGCCTCACCGGCGGGGGCGGTGTTACCACCGAGCCCGGCACCATACTTCTGCTTAGTCATCACCTCCAGAGCCGAATTGCTCACCGGATTGGAAGCCGCGGCATCTGCCAGCTCGCCAAGGTGGGCTTTCATGGTGCTGTTCTGGGCGCTCATCATGCCGTAGTCGTGGCCAGCCTTCATGTCGATGTCAAAGGTCATTGTGACCTGGACGCTGTTTCTGTCGCCGCCGGACACCGGCACAACGCCGTTAACGGTCTGGCTCACAATCCCGCCCTGGATCATCTTGATTTGACGATCCATGTGATCGCCATTCATTGAGGTGACGCGGGCGATAGTGCCGGACTGCGCCTTGAGCGCCTTGTCCTGTAGGAGTGGGGTGACACGCTCAACGAGCTGGGAGACGGATTCCCCCGGCAGTGATTGCGTAATGGTATCCACGGTAACCGGCTGGGCTAGTGAAGGTCCGGCAATGGCCAGCAGAACGCTGGTGGCCAGGACTCGATGATGTCGTGCATGGACTTTCATAAACGCCTCCAAATAGCGGGTAACAGCCGCCGGAAAATGTCCCACTACGACTAGAATACAGCGAATAAAATAATTTGCAAATGCGGTTTACTATCCGCTGGGGATAACTATAATCATTTTACAATGTCTGGCTGGCGATTAACCCAACCAGGATGACGAGCAAGTAACTCTCTAAGGTGCGACATGAACGCTGTAACCGATTCAATTAAGAGCGGGTTTATTCAGGAGATGGACTTTGCTGCCCCTGCGGCAAGCGATCTCATAGATAACTTGGTCGGGCGCTACAGACGGACAAAGGCCAACATCGAATCCGTAGTAGGGTTCATTGAAAGTGGAGACAACAAGCTGGCCATATCGTATTTCCTGCGTGGCAACAAGAACCAGAAAAACCACCACTCGCAGTCTTTGGCTGAGCTCTTTGAAGCAGCCGGGGCCATCGCTCAACTCAACTCTGATTATTGGCAAGAGGCCATACAGCTCACCGACGTTTACGACTTCATGCCAGCGAAACGGCGAGATGAGTGGGACACCCTGATCAGAACAAGAGCATGCCCCGACTTTGAAGAAGAGACGGTGCGTGACACGTTGCGTGACCTGCTGGCTAATCGCGCCACGTTCTTCGCGGAGCGTGTCGACGGCATATTTCGGGCGCTTTCAGGTGACCACGTAACGAATCGACCTGAGGGTTTTGGGAAGCGCATGATCCTGGCTCGCGCCTTCAACGAATACGGCCACACAGTAAGCGGAACAATCGGATATATAAGCGATTTGCGGCAGGTGATCGCAAAATTCATGGGCCGTGATGAACCTCCCCACTACGCCACTTCTGATGCGCTGATAGAGGCCCGCGTTCGCCACGGCGAGTGGTTGACCCTGGATGGCGGAGCGTTGCGTGTAAGAGCCTACCTTAAAGGGACGGCACACCTAGAGGTGCATCCTGAAATGGCGTGGCGCCTCAACATGATCCTCGCAAACCTGTATCCGATGGCGATCCCTCCGCAATTCAGGCAGAAGCCTAAGCGGGCACCCAAGGACTTCGTTTTGATGGACAACCCGCTACCTTTTGCGGTCTTGTCGCAACTCGCAACGATGAAGGTTGAGCGACACCAGCCCTATCGGTTCGACCGTTGGAGCGATCCCGTTGAGCCGCTGACAACCAACCCATTCAATCGCCGGTTCGACTACGGGGAATATGATAAAGCAGTACGGGCGCGAGTGTGTGATCTGTTGGAAACGATAGGCGGCGTCCGTCAGATGAAAGGCAAGAACGGTAACGTTGAGATCTGGGAATTTGAATATGACCCGAGCAGGGTAATAGGAGAAATATGTGCATCTGGTTGTATTCCTGATGATAAAAGCCATCAATATTACCCAACGAAAGAGAAGCTAGGTCTATACGCAGTTGGCCGCGCACAGATTGAAGAACACCACAAAGTATTGGAGCCAAGCGCAGGGCAGGGGGGACTAGCCGATTTAATACCGAGTGAAAACCTCACATGCTTTGAAGTCAGCAAATTACGTTGCGAGGTGTTAAAGGCCAAGGGATACAACGTGACACAGTGCGACTTTTTGAAAGTCCAACCAGAAGCTAAATATGATCGGGTTGTGATGAACCCACCATTCAGCGAAGGGAGATGGCAAGCTCATACAATTCACGCTGCATCAATGGTGAAGGCTGGTGGGCGATTAGTTGCAATATTGCCATCCGGCGCTAAAAACAAGCTGAAACTTGATGGATTTAAGTCGGAGTGGTCGGAGGATTTTGATAACCAGTTCGACGGGGCTTCTGTATCTGTTGTCGTATTGAGTGCGGTTAAAATTAATTGAATGAAAGCGACGCAAAAGCCTCAATCAAATCTCGAATGGCTGGTGGATAATACCAGAAGCGAGAAGCGGGATAATCGAATTGGGGGCATGAAAAAGCCCCCATTCAGTCGGGGGCTTTTTGATAGTGTTCAGTGCTTAGAGCAAGAAGTCTTCGAGGGCCTTACCGGCGCTAATAGCCTCAGCGATAGGGGATGGCATACGACCTTGACCAGTCCATGTTTTTGTAACGCCATCAATTGTATAGCTGTACTTGGCAGGGCGCGGCTCGCGCTTGGCTTTGGCGGTCACGGCTGCGCCTGTGGATCCACCAGCGGCTACCAGGTCGATAGGGTCGATACCGGCGTCTTTGAGCATCTTAGCAAATTCTTCAATTTTCCCGGCCCGCTCCTCAAGAGCAATTTGCGCAGTAAGATGGGATTCTTCGAGTTCGGAATATACGGTATCAAATTTTTCCTTCGCTTCCTTCAATTGCTCAAATGGCAATTCACGCAGGGCGACGCGAAGGGAACGAATGTTGGACAGGTTTTTCAGGAACTCATTCATGTTCATACCTATTTATTTTGATTGGAATTATGTTGATTATGCATAGAGTCGGAATCGTTGCAATGTTTATCATAAAGTTTATTGGAAATATAAGTATGACGTTCCAATTTTGCGACACAGCAAAGGCCGTAAATTGATTATATCAGGTGTTGTGCAGCCACATATAAACCGGATGGCTGTTAATAAACATTTTCGTGTGGGTAAATATTTATAACTTATAGCGAGGGGCATCATGCCAGAGAGTGAATGCAACATCCCGAAAACATGGACCGAAATAAAGAAACTGAAAAGAGATCTATATGCCGAAGCGAAGGACCAAGCCCTGAGCGACTGGGAATATCCCGTCATTCGCAGTCGAGGAGGGGTTCTTGCGGTAGCAGATGCCAATGAAAAGGTATTAATTCCGACTGGCGAATGCTTATATTTGCCACCTAACCAAACGCTCTATATGAGGCTGCTGCGATCAATAAAGGAAGTACACCCGACGGCGGCCAGAGTATGGCTGGTGGTGGGGGTGGATTCGGCGGCCAGCGTTCGAGCTCTTAACGATGGCGACTATCAGCCCTGGTCGGGTGAAGCCGAGGCCATCGTGCACCTCTACAGCGAGTAACAGAGGGGTGGGAAGGGGTGAATAATTGGGGGTGCTTGATAGACGGGCACCCACGCAACCAGCGCCATTGCTCGCTATTTAACATAATATTATAGAAGCGCAGTTGCATTGTAAGTAGAACGCGGTGAGGCATAGCAGAATTTTGATGCCGATAAATGGGGTTATCGGCATCATCTAAGCCAGTAACGGTAAAGGAGTGATGAAAATGCTTGGAATGAGAGTTGAGTACCCCATTGACGCAGTTAACTTCGGCGTCGGCAATGTGGTTGAGTACGATGAAGGCCGCAACCTGGCAGTCGTAGTCGATGAAGACGACGGCCACACGTTCAGAGGCCCCGCTGACAAGCTAACCCCATTGTGACCAGATCCCGCCGGTCGACAACACGACCGGCGAAACCCCAGCCCACCCAGAACAACCCCGCCGGACATCTATGTTCACCCTGAATGTCGCACCACGACACTGAGGGCGTGGCCGGGGGCGCCAGCACCAGCCCACCGGCTGGCGGTGAGCCTACCAGGTGAAAGGGTTGCGATCCCGGCACTCGATGTCGCACCACGACATTGACGGCTGGAACTCAAAGCCCCATCTCCGGGCAACCGGCGGTCAACTACCTAGCCAGACGACCAGGTGATCTCCGACACCAATGCCTCAGTGTCACACCACGACATTGAGCATCATTTATTGCCTGTTTGTTATATATAGGAATTAATCCTATTAGCGATGTAGCAACGTCACTGCCAAAGACCCGTTCAGCATGGAAACAGGTCCCAACGCACGCTAATTTGCCTTACCTGTGTAATGTGACATAATTTATCTTATGTCACATTACTAACCAGGGTTACCATGACAAGACTCAGATGCTCTTTTGACACCTACCTGCTCGGCGACCTCTACATCGTCCTCATTGACCGGGATATGCCGGGCTTTGCCTCTGTGACCAATGATGCTGATGCGGTGATCACCTCACTGACCAACCTCATCCCTGGCGGCATCGGAAAGCGCCGCGTGGTCTACCAAGACAGTGACAAGCGGTTCGATGAAATGCTTGTAGATGACGGCACGTTCATGGCATTTCGCGCCTGTACGGCGAGCCAGCAAGCCTATTTCGTGGATAACCTGCCCAACGCGAGACTCATCCAGTGAGTGAAAACCTGCCGAATATCTCCTCCCCGGAGAGCAATCTTCCTGTTTTAGGTCAGGTGGATTTTGAGCACCTGCGGCCCCACCAGCTATCCGAGCTCATGAATAGTGCCTGGCTCCGTGGTATCCGCATCGAGGCCGACCCGAAAGTTCGCGCCACCATGGCCCGGTTCTGGTCCGAGTTCAAGGAAGCACAGGCGCGGTACTCCCCCCGCACCCTGTCTCAATTGGATTATGTCTGGTGTCAGTTCGTGGCGTGGTGTGATGAAAATGAGCGGGATTATCTCCCTGCTAGCTTGGATACCGTGAAATGTTATCTCTCACAGCGGGCCCAGGATAAACACCGCAATACCATTTCCACCGACAAATGGGCGATCAGTAGAGTCCATCGGGAAACAGGCTGTCCTGACCCAACTACTGACAAGCTGATTGTCAACCTGCACGCTGCGTTAGTCAGAACCAAGGTCATTGAAGAAGAAAGGATTAAGCAGGCGAGTCCATTACGGGAAAATCACCTGGACGATCTGCGTGAGCTCTGGGAGTCGAGCCCGGCACTGGCCGACCGGCGCGATTTGGCGATATTGGTCCTGGCCTATGAAACACTGCTTCGAGCCAGCGAGGTATTGAACATCAAAATGCGGCATCTACAGGTCAATACTGACGGAACCGCCACCCTTATGATCCCGATCACCAAGACCAATAAATCCGGCGAGCCGGACTACGCTATTCTGTCGCGCCAGTCGTTCCGTCTGATACGCGAGTATCTTGCTATGGCCGGACGAACACTGGATGTTGGGTCTTCTGACCCCCTATTCATCGGGATCAACCAGGCTGGAAAGTCGGTGAAGACCGCAAAACCACTAGGGTATATGACGCTCAATCGTCTTTACGCCCGCGCCTGGCAGGTGCTCAATTTGGAGGAGCTTGGGATCCCGTGCTTCACCGCTCACTCAACACGAGTCGGGGCGGCGCAGGACTTGGCCACTGAGGATGGCAACACCTTGAAGGTCCAAATTGCTGGCCGATGGGCCAGCAACCTGATGGTCTACAGGTACACGAGCAACATACTGGCCACCGAAGGGGCCATGGCGATCAGGCGGCGTGACCGGCGGTGAGGGGGCATCCCTCACCTATAGTTAATTATTCTCCTCGCCCTCTTCTATCGGGCGCCGATACAGGTCAAAGTCCAGCTCAATAGGCATCGGGATCCTGGCGCCAAGCACATCCAGACGATGTGGCCGATCCCCTTGTTTGTTCGCTTCTACGATGTTGTCTCTGCTGTTTTGGTCGAGAACGATCAGCCCGAAACGGCCACGGTAGCCCGAAGACTCACCTTTTGCCCGCAACCGGGCTCGATAATGCTCTCCGGTGAAGGTGCGTTTCTGCACTCTGTCGCATCCGGCATATTCATAAAGCGAGCCGGTACCGATGGTCAGCTCCAGGTAGTCAGCGGTAGAGCCAAACACACTGAGCCGCTGGGTGACGCTGATGTGTGCGGGTAGACCCACTGCCTCCAGTTCGACCACATGCCGCTCAAATACCTCTCGCAGTGCGGCCATGTTATTCGCATCATCTGGGGCTCTCATGGCCATCAACAACAGTCGGTTGCCGGTGACGGTTTCCGACTTGAACGCATAATGTCGGCTTATGTTGATCTGCTCGATTTCCCTGTGAATTACCGGAAAATTGACCGGGTATCGCCGAAATTTGATACCTATCGCGTCCCTGTAGCAGGTCTCCAGATTGTGCACCATACCCAGATATTCAGCTTCGTCGACTGTGAGACGGCCTATCCAGTGAATGAATTTTGGCAGGCGGTTATGTCTGCCGAGTGCATTTTCTACGACGGTATAGATGGGTTCATGCCCAGGAACGACAAAAAGAGGTTCGCAGTGCTGAACTAGATAGGCGTAAAGCGCCTGGTGCTGTTCATAGTACCGGCGCCACTGAGGTGTCATATTGGCCATGATGATATTCTACTAATAGGATCACTACCTATTATAGCAATACCTCGATGTCTGACTACGACATTATGAGCTCTGGCCAGTTCTTCCCCTGGCCTTCACCCAAGCAGTGAGACTTGCCTTGCTCCCCCTGCACGCGGGATCAGGCCTGAAAGCCGCTTTTGGACCGCTTCAAGTAACCCGTCAATCCGTGCCATACCCTTGCGAACGGCTGCACGAGAGCGCGGTTGACGCTTGATTTCTCGCTTTACCTGGGCTGCTGTCAGGCTATCAACCACCCCAAGCAGCTCTATCACATCAAACGCATCACAGGCATCCCAGATGTCACGATACTTCCCGAGCCATTCCCAGCGAGTGCCTACTCTATACACCCCTTTTGCCTCATCATAGATGAGGTATAGGCGGTCACCTCCATCCAGATATGATGACCGGATAACCTCTTGATGCATGTCGTCTTGCCCCTTTACATCCCAATCCTGCTCAATCTCTCTCACCATGAAACGCTCTAGCTCCAGTCGATATGGAACGTGATAAAGAGATTGAGCATATTCGCTAATAGGATCTTAACCTATGAATACGATACTTCATATTGTGGCCCCAACGAGGTGTCTCTCTGCCGCCCCAGCCAACCAGTTAGCGATCTCCCGTGCATCATCCACACATCCATCAGCCACTAAGAGCCAGTAGAGTTGCCTCATACCTCCCAGAGCCAGCAGCTTACGCAACATCACAGCCTCACCCACCCCGCATCGCTCTGCGTCACGGTACTCAAGCAGACACATGTCAAACTGCTTCATCATTCTGCTTCTCTCAGCCATGCAGGCCAATCTAGTAACACCCAGCCTCTTCTGTGTCTATCACGGCTCCCTCACGAAAATTGGCCAACACACTTGAAAGGATATACTACAGCATTTTACACGCATATCCACGTTGCTGTACAAGGTCGTTGGGGTGACAGTCTCTGCCGGTCCCTGGCGCCTGGCGCTGGAGTCTGCCAGTCGGGCTGGTGGCTGTCGTGGTGGTACATCGAGGCCTGCGGGTACCGGTGCCGGTGTTCTCCTGGCCACCAGGTTACCGGGATGAGCAGACGGGCGGGCGCCGCGGCTGTGCCGGTCGGGGTGCGACATCGAGGCCTGCGGGTACCGGCGATCGCCTGGGGCCGGGGCCGGTGTTCTCCTGGCCACCAGGTTACCGGAATGAGCCGCCGATCGGGTGCCGGAGCTGTGCAAGTCGTGGTGTGACATCGAGGCCTGCGTGCCGACGGGCGCCTAGAAGACCAAGCTGTGGGATGAAAATAAAGTTTCACCCTATAGATGGACAGATGCCGCCTTTTAGGCGGCATCTTGTTCACATTCACGAGCAAAGTATCATCCTTGTGTCGGGGTGATGGGGTCTCTGGCCAGATCCTGTTGAAAATAGAGTTTCATCCTCTCTCAACCTTCGATCACCACAGCCGCAGCATAAAGAACCCCTTTCTGCAACTCTGTAAGCTTTGCCTTAGTCATGGCTTTGTTCCTCTGACTTATGGTGTGGCTGTTTGGCCAAGCACATGCTCGACGATGTAGCGCTTGTGGGGCGACACATCCAAGTACCTGAGCGCCTGCCGGAGAGCCTGTTCGATGCCATGAACGCGACCAGCGAGGTAGCCGTCTGCATAGTCGTTGTCGTCGCGCTGCCCGTAGCCCTCCAACTTGATGTTCGCTCTAGCCTCAAGCAGTCCCTGAACAAGGCAGTCCGCGGGGGATGGCTCACCCGGCGTCTCGGCCGGCATTAACGCCCAGTACGCCTCATCAACATCTGACCCTGCCCACTCTTCATCGTTAGACATCGCGTTTTTTGTCCCTCAACTTTGCAGCGGTTGCTGCTTGGGTTCGATTGTCACCACCCCGAGATCGCACTCGAACTGGATGGCTTGGCCGTGGTTGTAGGAGAGGAATAAAGTTTCATACTAAGCAGTCAAGTAACCCTGTTTGTACCGTTCTAAATGATACTCACCCAGAAATAAAGATTCATACTAATTCCTACTACAAAATCTGAGTCACGCTACAACTGAGTAATAAAGTATCATACTGGTTGTCTTGAGCATCCACAGATTGATTGGCCCCATTCAAACACGTTTCTGGACAAGAATGAGCTAAATAACTGATCCCAATAGTGCTACACCTTCGCTGTGCCATAGCCATTCCCCGGGAAAGGAGACACGGTATCCAT
>NZ_JAPDCI010000038.1:0-8678 GCF_027705905.1 Aeromonas sp. Y293-4
CTATCTGGAAAAGGTACTGGATGCTGGGTTGGCTAAATTGACCTCAATTTAACAATTTGTTCACGCTCTCACCCTGAGGCTCACACCGCTGACCTGGTTTACCACGCTGTGGTAGCTCTCCCAGTTATACTTCTGCACTGGAATATCGACTGCGACACCATTGTCTGACCACCGTTCAGCGGACACCATATATTCGTAGTGGTCCCCCTCTTGTTCATCAGGGGCAAGCAGTCCCGGAATCGTGGAGAAAGGCATCTCACCAGCATAGATGTAGTAGTAGCTTGGCTCCGCCGGAATAGCATCATTGCCGGGGTATTTAAGGTTATTAAACAACGTGCATAGACGATCGACTTCTGCGCTGTCCACGAACACCCCCCTGAGGAAGGTGAAGACCTGTCGATCATCAGCAGGAGTATTCTGCTCGAGGAACCCATCAAGTACGACCCACGGGCCCACCAGTCCATCAATATTCTCTACTTCGAGGATGCCGCGATAGTCTGGTTGCGGCCCTGTCACTATCCAGTCGCCAACACCTGTAGGTTGGCCGCTGAACAAATCTGGGAGTTGAAGGGTGATTCTTGCAGCTTCGGGCGGGAATGTTGGGTCTATGTCCGCATCTGAGGGTCGATCGTTGCGCCAATCGGCAAGGAGGCCCTGCGCACACCGGACACCCCACATCTCGAAGTAAGCAATCCAGCCATACTTCTTCCCATATCTGTCTACCTTGTGCTTGTCACCGCCACTACGGGGACCAGGGTCCATTTGCCGGTCAACAGCTTTGAAGGCTTCGGGGTGATAGCCAAGCTCCAGCATTCGCGAAACGATTAACGGCAACACACGCTGGTACTCTGGATGACTGTCGTCGTAGTTCCCCCGATCTGGAATCAGTGACCCGATGGTGTAGTTACCGAAGTCCATTCGAATCGCCTCACTCTTTGCATCCTCGATCATCACTGGATCATATTGCGGCGTGTTCTCAAACGGATTGGGTAGTTGGCTAAAGGGTGGAAGGAGGTGAGCTGCCTCTTCCTCAGAAAAACAGCCCGGATCAATCATTCTTGCGATGGCAATAGTTCCCAGGCAGTACTGTTGATATAACGCATGCCAAGTAGGATACGGCGCTCCAGGCGCGAACATCACTTGATAAATCTCACGGGCAACGCTAGGCAGAGCCTTGCGCATCTCTACAGCACAGATATCCGACCAAGTGCTCAGTGCCGCTCCGTAGGCTACGGCGAACATCCGCTCGGGGACGTACGGGTCTGAAACAGCAATTGACTCGACAGCCAGCTGGAAAAACACCGTTGGCTGTTTGATGGCAAATTCGTAAAGGGTTTTGGTAGCTAGGTCTCGTAGACTTCTGGACGTCGATGTTAGTGTCCACATCACCCAGCGCGCCCGACGAATTTCTCGCTCGTCAAGACCATCCGATTTCCATCTGGACGACAGGAACTTGAATTCAGCCTCAACTTCCTTAGACTTTTCGCGAACCCACTCCGACCAGAATAGATCGCGCTGCGTATTGGACATGGACAACAGCACTCTGTGCAAAAAGTCCATGTCAAATGGATGCGCTCGCGCTGCCCTAGTGCCACGAAGTCTCGTGAAAGCAATATGCGCGAACTGCTTCGACTCCTGCATTGCGTGTGCGAATCGCTCCACCGTTTCACGTCCGATGTGTCTTGGGTCTGATTGCGGCGTTAATAACAGAGCGTTCAGAACGACTTTCTCGTCCGATAAGTCTTGCCACAGCTGGCGCCTACCAAGGTGTTGCGGATACAGGCCAACCAGAGCCCGAAACACGTCAAAGGCGAAAGTATGCGATCTTGAATCACGGAATTGGAACTGTGCACATCCTTCATCGCTTCGTAGCCACGATGCCAAGCCAGGACTCTGAAGCAGGTGGCGCGCTATCATATATCCAGCCATCAGGTCGTATGAAAATGCGATTCCTTGGCTACCTGCTTCAGTAGTTGTTCGTACGAGGATTCCTTCTGATTCAAGCGCGCGGATGATGCTGGCATCCCAGCCCATGTCTCGAACAGCCGTCCGAGCAGCATTGAACTCCACGCTTCTCACGTTGCCTTCCCAAAGGAGGCGCGCGATCGTCAGCAAAGAATCTTGCACTTCATCCTGATAGATGCGAGGTGCCCTCGGTAAAAGCTCAACCACTCGTACGGCAACCCTATTGAAGTGCTCTTCGAACAGACTTGTAAGCGAACTGGGCAGTGCCTCCACCCCGACTAGGTGCTGGCGACGCGGGTTTGCCACCTCACAAAAGATTCGAAGCGTTAATGGGTGCTGTAAGAACTCGATTGGTAGGTCTGCGTCGGTGGCGTCAATCTTGTAGTAATTAAAGTACTTGTCGATGGCCGTCTGCGGGTCTTCCCGGAATCCCTGGTGTTCAACCTGAGGAAACTCCTCCGGCAGGCACATCTGCGCAAACTCATTTCGCAAGGTGACAACTAGCAGGACATATGGAAAGGTCTTCAGCAGCTCTTCCGCGCGAGCGAGTTCGTCCTTCCAGTTCCTCGGATCTTCTGCCTCATTCAGCCCGTCGATAACAATCGGAATGCGCTTACCTGCGCGCTGTCCCGCTGCGTCTACCGCCTCAACCAGCCGGTCGAAGCTTTCCGCCGGCTTGCCAGCAATCTTGAAAGCAGATGCGAGCTCGTCGAGCCCATGACCTGCATGAAGGTTCTTGCCCAGGAGCAAGACGCCGCCGGGGACATCTCCATCCGGCTGTGTCACCTTGACGGCTAGCTCGGATTTTCCTTCGCCTGCAGCAGCTAGTACTGCCACGGCTCGAAGGCCGATTGACTGCTCCAAACTACGTATTGCCGAAGAAACTGAGTGGATGTCCGCAACCAAGTTTGCGGCTAATGGAGCTCCGGCGGAGCGTGCTCCACGCATCTTCGAGAGCAGTCTGTCATAGCGTGCCGATTGCAACAGGTTCGAGGTCATTATCTGCTGCACAGCATCGAAGTCCCCCTTGCCGAGCGCTGTATGCAAGCTATCAAGCAGATAAACCAGCCCGGTGGCTCGATCCAAGAGCGCGTCGACTTCAGCTTTGAGTTCTGTTTTGAGTTGCTTCGTGAGCGAAGCAATGTCCGTGGAATTAGTCTTGAGAGCACTTGAGAGTTCCACCAGTGATTTCCAAGCACTCTGGCTACCCAAGCTCCGGAGTACCTTCTCCTCGGCTTCAACGACAACATGAACTGTTGGTTGGTATCGGATCTTGAATGGAGCCGCAGCGAGCTTGTACTGCTCCGCAAGAAGCTCAGGAGTTAGAACGAGCTCGCCGAAGTAGGTTTCTCGAAGTAGTGCTCCTGGCCCAACCAGGAGGTCTTCGATGTCCGTTGCTGTCAGCAGATCCAACTTCAACTCGGGGAAGCGGTCTTTCTCAAGTGCGAAGAACCACTCTTGGTCCCCCTTTGTCAGCGTGTGGTGCGTCCAAAGCTTCCAATCGGTCACTCCTGGCACATGCTTGCGCGTCTTCTCCATGCCCTCGATGATCTTATTTTTGCGCGCGGCCCCTAAGTCTTGTCCATTTGTCAGTTCATACCATTTGCATTGCCAGCCAATCCAGCGTGGTGGCTCTCCGAGATCACAAGGCTCATGCAACTGGAGGTGGAACTCCACACCAGGCTGGTTTGCAAGTTGTTTAAAACAACCAAAGCGTCCGTAGTGGCGGCGCACCAGAGCGCGGCAAAGCGTTTCGAAGTTCTCCTCCGCCGCACCGGGTAACTTTTTGAATACATCCCAATTTGCTTCAGGCATGGAGTTCTCTCTGTCAGCTGGCGTTGGCGGGGTCGGACGGGTAGTCGTGCGCTGAGAAGATTTCGACCTTCGCCCCAGCCTCGATGAAGATCTTCACGAACGCGGACACCTCAGCCTCGTCAGTCTCTACAGTGATTCGAGCACCTTCACGCTTGAGGTAATGATCAGATACAAGCTGGCCGAGATCCGCTGGTCCTAAGGTGTAGAGTTTCAGGCTGCGCAGTAACGAGAGCATGTCATCTGAAAATCTCTGATCCTCTGGTTCAGCAAAAGCAATTGAGTAACTGTCATCTTTTGAAGCCTGAGCGCTGAGCCTGTCAATATTCTTCTCGACCTCCTCTGCGTCTTTCGCTCGTTGGAACCTTCCGATGAGAACCAGATTCATCGAATGCTCAGACCCATATCCGTTCCAAATCTTCATGATTGCGCCTCTCGTTGGATCTCGAAGGTATTTCTAAGTCGTTCAAGCGCCGACAGAACACCGGCGCCTCCAATTTTCGCGCCGATGGGCGAGTAAGAACTCTCACGCAGCATTCCGGAAGCGTCTATGTGCGCATAGGCCTGAAGGCCTCGCTCATCGGGGAGAGGGTCGCAGGTAGGCAAACCTGACGCACCCGCTTCACTGACCGCAAGGCGAACCTTGCCTTTGTAGTTGAAGACCCACTCCTGAAGTGCTCGGCCCACCACTCCATCAATGCTTGGAACCATGGTGGTTGCCTGTTGAGGAAGCAGCAGTAATTCGCTGGCACCAACCTTGTGGGCGAGCTCGCTTAAGGCGTCAAGTTCTGTAACCGTGTGCTCATTGACTACGACGTTAATCCCAAAAGGAGATAGGGACTCGATTAAATCCATACCTCGAAGCAGATGCGCAAACGGCTTCCCGCGTTGTTTTTCATAGGTGCTACCTACCCCGTCAATACTAATGCGTGCGAAGTGTATCGAGCCCTTGAGGCTCTCGACTAGCTGTGGGGTCAGGCGATGACCATGAGTCGTGAATGTGACCGCGAGCTGAGTCTCCCCCGCAACCCGTTTGCATATGTTGACGAAGTCAGGATGCAGAATCGGTTCACCGCCGCCAAATCCGATGCCGAGGCACCCCTCGGTATCCAGTTCTTTCAACCAGCGGAGCACCTGGTCAGTACGCAGTGATGCCTTGTGCTTCGGCGCGTAGCAGTACCCGCAGTGAAGGTCGCAAACATTGGTTAGTGCAATTGATACCTGTCGGGGGGACGTAGACCACGACGCCTCTGTCGGGCGCAACTCATCTAGCAGAACATTCAGACCTGAAAATCGATCGAATAAATGAGCACCATTTGGGCCAAGTCTTAATTTCATAAGGAATTATCACCGAAAGCAGTTCTACCTTTAGCTTGTTCCACATTCTGTGCTACCCAAGCAATGAACTTGTGTATCGGAATGCAGCGGGCATGGTGCATATATTTTACCGACAATTATGCTCCTCTAAACTGGCTCGAATACCGGCACGTGATTGCGATGAAATTGCTCGATGCCGTACTGGCGCAAGGTCTCCAGCCAGCGTTCAGCCACAGTGCGGCCAACCTTAAGCTCAAGCGCAGCCTCCCGCAGCAGCAAGAACTCGGTACGCAGTGTGGTCGGCATGATGCCGGGATCGTCAGTATTCACTAGCACACGCACCGGGCCTCGGCGCAGACCGTAAAGGTTGGCCGCGGCTCCTTGCTCAAGCGCCGATTCGTCAGGCGGATACCAACGGAAAATCGGGTGTTCAGCGTGTGATTTTAGCCGTGCGATATAGACATTAGACGTAGGGTTCGCCTCGATGATCAGCCCAAGCTTGTCATACTCGGTCAGCAGCCAGTCCTGCAGCGCGTGCATGAAATCCAACTCGGCCGGAGTGTCCACATCCTCCAGAATGTTCTCATCAGCATTACGGCCAAACTTGGGGTGAAACCCGCCATGCGCCGCCGCTTCGTCACCCATGCGCACAATCACCAACGGAACTTCTGTCAGCGAAGTCAGCCAAACATGCCGAGCATGATAAAGCTGGCTCGCCAACGTGCGCTGCTTGCTCAATTCTTGATGATCAGGTAAAGCGCACAACTCTTGCGAAGTGACTGGCCAGCCATCACCAACCTCACTCAGGCGATAGTGACAATTACGTCGCAGCCACCATGCCTGATACAAATCGTCCGGTGTCGCGTGACCCAACGGCGCCTTCTCCAAATCGGCAGTCTGATCGACAGACTCCTTCTCATCGCAGCCTGCGTCAGCCATCAAATCTGGCACTTCCCACCAGCTCGACTTGCGCCAGAAACGCATAATGCGCCGCTCGAACAAGGGTAAAACCTGCTGCGCCAAGGGCAGTATTCCACTCAGCACACTGGCGTGATGCCATAGCCAGACCAGATTATCCAGATGCTCGTCGAGCGGCAGTAGCATCTCGCCCTGCCGGGTAGCCCACTGTTTCGGCACTATGCCGAGCGCCAGTGCATGTCCCAGCCGGTCGCCTTCGCGCATCTCACAAAAGCGTACCGTCTCGTCGATATGGCGCATGCCCGACGCAGGATGGGCATAATCCTCGCCGGCATGAATACTCAGGTGAAAGCCAGTGCTGGCTCGCTCGCCATCTGGTCGAGATTTGAAGCCACTGCGCAGCCAGCGCAGCACCGGAGCAAACCACTCAATCTTCAGTGCGTTTTCATCTCCCGCCACATCCAGCCCACGAAACCATCTGGCGGGCTGGAAATGGAAATTAGGGTTCAGCTTACCACCTAAAAACTCGGCCGCATTCCAGCCGGAAGCATTGTGCAGATTGCGCATTAGCTTCTCAGCCTCTTGCCACAGCTCTTTGCCATCCGACTTGGGGCGCTGGTTTTGTTTGTGCGCCTGCGAGCGGAAGAAATGGCCACAAAATTGCCAGCGTTCCATTGCCTGCATGGTGGCCAAAGCTTGCATATCCAGCTTGATATCAGATTCGCCAAAAATGTAAGGGGGCTTTGGTAAAGACAAGCTGGCATTCGCCATCAGACCGCGAGCAATTTCACTAACTAACTTAGGCTTGAATGCCAATGGCCCTGACTTGATTTCTCCCAGATCAGCCCGACCAGCCCACAATCGGCGAATATTGCCTTGATAGTCACCACCCCGACCAAGCGCGGCCTTATAGTAGCGCTCGGCAAAACGCGTCAACCCTTGCCCATCCATGATGAGGCTGCGACGCAGCTGATTGACGGTCTGCCAGAACCACAGAATGGCTGCACGTTGAAGCGGATGCGAGTCTTGCTCACTGTAACGACGGCAAAGATAGACATGCAGCCAAAGCCAGCGATTGGCATCATTACGCTTCATCGACAATGCAAATTCGCCTAACAGCCAATCGGCGCTGCCAAGAGTTGTGGCACGCTGGCTGGCGGCCAGAAACTCCCAGTCAGGCTTGCGGATAGGTGTGTCCATGACAAGGTTGAGTCGCTTCAATTGCTGCGGCCAATCTTCCGGAGGACACGGCTCCAGCAACAACAACAGACGTTGCCGCGCGTGCTGCAACAGGGGCTGAAGGTTGCCGTGTTGTTCGCGCTGCCACAGACTCGACTTGCCATCAAGATTCAGCGATTGCCCAGCCAGCAGATAGTCATCGAGGATCGCGCTATCGGCGGTAACGCCCCAGAAATGCACATGACCTTCAGCAAACGGCAGCGATGGGTTGCCGGGAGGGGCGAAAAATGCAGTCTGTGCCGACACTACGCGCCGAATATCGTTCGCTTGTGGCTGCGGCATCTCATCGAGCCACTGTGCCAAATGCCAGCCGGCCAGCAGCGTCGGGTCAAGCCCTGCCGCCAGGCGCACATACGCCTGCACCTCCCCCTCGCGATAGCACAGTAAGTCGCCATTGCGCTGCAGTAGCCGGTGTTGCAGCTCATCCAGCCACGGCAATGTGGGGGTCAGTAGTAAATCGCCATCCAGCATTCGCTCCATCAGCTGACGCACATCGGTCAGCCTGTGCTCGCGTGGATAACGCGCCTCCACACCCTCCACCAGCAAATGGTAGAAGTCTGCTTGCAGCCGATGCCAGCGGTCAGATTCCAGATCGTCAGCTGGCTTGAGCAACTTGTCCCAAAGCCATGTGGCCAACCTTTCATCGCCGAAAAAACACTCGGCGGCATGTTCAGTCAGGGTGCGCTGGAGCATCAAAATTGGCCAGGAAATTTATTCTGGAGTGCTTTTTTCAATACACTACGCTCTGTAGCTTTGGGATATTCAGTTTCCATGTCATTGAAAAGGTTATGGCACTGCTTTTGTGACCAATCTTCTATTGCTTTCGCTATGCTAAACTCAGTCAGCCTGTCCCCAGTATTTAACCCAAGCTTCTCGCATAACCAAGCTTTAGGCTTGGATGCCAGTCCAACTTTTGACGCAGTTTTGCCTAGCATTGGCGGTTCTGAGGAAGTAGTTGATACTTTATCCAGATTTGGAATCTCATCAATCCACTTACGTAATGGGTGAGTTGTCAATACATAAGTTATTGATCTTATGCCTGCACCATAATGCTTTCTTTCCTGAGCTGTTTTCATGTCTGGCAATGGCAATTGATTATTACGTGGAGCTAAATGACCAATATTCATCTTGAAATGCTCATTGCTCTCGAAGTTTTTTGCTGAATGCAAGCCAACACCAGTAGTTAATTCAGGCAATCCAAACAAGCGACCTTTCTCGAAGCTGCCAAATGCCGACCAGGTTGCATAAAATACCAGCCCTGCTTTGTTCAAAGCTGCAGCCAGATCACTTTCTCTGTTACCATTATCAGAAACCATGGCATACACTTTTTCGAACACTTTGTAGATAAGCCCAGGGCGAGATCGTGAACGTTTTGAAGCAATGTTAAGAGGATTTGACCGACCGATCTGGGTGTGATCTTATACTCT
>NZ_JAPDCI010000039.1:0-7360 GCF_027705905.1 Aeromonas sp. Y293-4
TCGCGAAATTTCGCAGTCGCGACGCCAGAGACCGAGGGTTAGATCATGCCTAGCATTCACCTTCCGGCCGCCCGCTAAATATCTCCTTTTGGGTTGTTAATAAAACATCCAATAAGTTGACTGTGCGTGAAAAAGAAAGTTTTGTGTGATGGCGTTGAAGATCGCACCGTTAAGCTCTTATGTGGGATGGTGCAGAGCTCGACGACTACCGATAAAACGCAACCGCCGCAAACAGACAAGAAAAAGCCCCAACTGATAACAGTTGGGGCTTCAGTATTGTGATTGGTGGAGCAATAGCACCCTGAACCCAAAACCTTCTCGCTCAACCGGTAGTGGCTGATAACAACTCGTGAGGGCTATTGCGGGTTAAGCATTTAGCGATGTCTAGGGCCAGACTGGACGTCTGAACGCAAGCCGCTGATACTGTACATAACCACAGTATCAGCGGAGGATACCCATGTCGCTGGCAAGGAACGCCACGGCGAGTCAATCGCCCACTCAAACAAACGGTTACGAACGCCACCAACCCGACCAGACGCTGCTCTACCAGCTGGTTGAGCAGCACTACCCAGCCTTCAAAGCCTCACTCGAAGCCCAAGGTCAACACCTGCCTCGCTACATCCAACAAGAATTCAACGACCTCCTCCAATGTGGCCGTCTGGAGTATGGTTTCATGCGGGTTCGCTGCGAGGATTGTCATCACGAGCGTCTGGTCGCCTTCAGCTGTAAACGACGCGGCTTTTGCCCTAGCTGCGGTGCCCGCCGGATGGCCGAGAGTGCGGCGCTGCTGATAGACGAAGTCTTCCCCAAGGAGCCCATTCGCCAGTGGGTGCTCAGCTTTCCTTTCCAGCTACGCTTTTTGCTGGCTCGCCATCCCCAGCTGATGGGCCAGGTCTTGAGTATCGTCTATCGTACACTCTCAACTCATCTGATCAAAAAAGCCGGTTACACCAAAGCCTCTGCACAAACTGGCTCAGTGACTCTTATCCAACGCTTTGGCTCCGCGCTAAATCTCAATGTCCACTACCACATGCTGTTTCTCGATGGTGTCTATGCCGAAGATGACTATGGCAAGCAACGCTTCCATCGTGTCAAGGCACCCACTTACGATGAGCTGAATACGCTCGCTCACACCCTCAGCCATCGCATCGCTCGCTGCATGGAAAAGCGTGGGATTTTGGAGCGTGATGCCGAGAATACGTGGTTGACACTGGAAGAGGGCGAAGACGATACGCTGACTCAATTACATGGTGCTTCGGTTACGTATCGCATTGCCGTCGGCCCCCAGCAAGGGCGCAAAGTCTTCACCCTGCAAACCTTGCCAGGGCGTGAGGATAAAGCCGACTCAAGCAGTCGAGTAGCCAACCATGCTGGTTTCTCGCTACACGCCGGTGTGATGGCCGAAGCGCATCAGCGGGATAAGCTTGAGCGCTTGTGTCGCTACATTAGTCGGCCAGCGGTTTCAGAAAAACGTCTGGTAGATTGGCCCCTTGAAGATCCAGACACTTCGCCCCTCTTAACTTAAGAGGTAGTCTTGGAGCTATGTTCAGTACTAGTCACAACGAGAAGATGGTCGAAGTGTTAACAGGGGCCGAGCGCCGTCGACGCCGGACTCCACAAGAAAAGATCGCCATCGTGCAGCAGACCTTTGAGCCCGGGATGACCGTCTCTCATGTTGCTCGCTTGCACGACGTCAACGCAAACCAGCTTTTCAAATGGCGTAAGCAATTCCAAGAAGGGTCTCTCACGGCGATCACCGCCGGTGAGGATGTTGTTCCTGCTTCCGAGTTGGCTGCTGCCATCAAGCAGATCCGAGAGCTTCAGCGTCTGCTCGGGAAGAAGACCATGGAGAACGAGATCCTCAAAGAAGCCGTGGAGTATGGTCGAGCAAAAAAATGGATTGCGCATGCGCCCTTGTTGCCGGGGGACGACGATTAAGTGCTGTGAGCCAGGCTCTTAATGTATCGCGTGCGCAGCTATCCGTTCGTGTTCATCGAAAACCGGGTTGGCAAGATGGTCGTCATCATCGCCAGCGTGATGATGCAGCCTTACTTGGCCGTATCATGGAGGCGATGGCAGAGCTTCCCTCCTATGGCTATCGCCGGGTCTGGGCGCTGTTACGGCGTCAGTCTGAGGCAACAGAACAACCTGTGGTAAACGCTAAGCGGGTATATCGCGTCATGCGCGAGCATGGCTTGCTGCTGGAAAGAAAACCAGCTGCACCATTGGCCCAGCAGGCACATAAGGGGCGTGTTGCCGTCAAGGAGAGCAATCGACGGTGGTGCTCAGATGGCTTCGAGTTTCGCTGCGATAACGGTGAAAAACTACGTGTCACGTTCGCCATGGATTGCTGCGATAGGGAAGCGTTGGACTGGGCGGCCAGTACTGGGGGTTACGATAGTGACACTGTGCAAGATGTCATGCTGAGGTCTGTCGAACGTCGCTTTGGGGATTCGTTGCCGGCATCACCGGTGGAGTGGCTGACTGATAATGGCTCGGCGTATCGAGCCCATGAGACCCGCGCGTTTGCACGAGAAATCGGGTTGGAGCCCAGAACGACAGCAGTGAGAAGCCCACAGAGTAACGGTATAGCGGAGAGCTTCGTGAAGACGATGAAGCGAGACTATATCGAGATGATGCCAAAACCGGATAGCCGAACAGCGGTAGGCAATTTGGCTATCGCGTTTGAGCATTATAACGAGCACCACCCGCACAGCGCCTTGGGATACCGTTCACCACGGGAATTTCTGCGCAGTCGGGTATCACAACCCTAAGCGGGAAAAAGTGTCTGGACCTATGGGGTCAAATCCATCTGGCATTAACCGCCAATGGGCAGGTGCGTTACGAGCTCAAAACTCCGTACCGCAATGGCACCACCCATGTGATCTTCGAGCCGCTGGACTTCATCGCCAAACTCGCTGCGTTGGTACCTAAGCCGCGAGTCAACCTCACACGCTTCCACGGCGTCTTTGCACCGAACAGCAAACACCGAGTTCAAGTAACACCCGCCAAGCGGGGCAAGAAGCCCGACAAATCGGAAGGTCTCGATACTAACTGGCGTGACAAGAGTCCTGCAGAGCGCCACCGCGCCATGACCTGGATGCAACGCCTCAAGCGAGTCTTCAATATTGATATTGAAGTCTGCGAACACTGCGGCGGTCACGTCAAAGTGATTGCCAGCATCGAAGATCCGAAGGTCATTGAGCAGATTCTCAAGCATCTGAAACAGAAAACAGCCAAGGCGAATGCCGCCAAGCAGCGTGAGCTGCCACCAGAACGAGCGCCGCCACTGACTCCCAGCCTGTTCGATCCATCACAGAGTCGTCTCTTTGACTGACGACCCCAAATCCAACACTGCTCAACACTGCCAACTTTTAAACGGGGCGGTGGGGCAGTTTGTATCTCTCGAGCTATCAGGCTAGAGATTTTACCGCCAAATCGAACCTTATTAGAGCGGTTTAGGCTGGACCGGCAGTTAAAATTGGGGCTTGAGCGGTAAACGAGTGAGGGAATTTCAGGTAAGATACTTCGGATGAGGAGCAAAAAGGTGGTTTATACTTCCTATACCCGGCGACGGAAGCGGCGTGCTGCAGGGCCGAGCGGGTCACCTTGGTCGGGTCCAGGATGCCCATGGCGATCATGTCGCCGAACTCGCCGGTGGCGGCGTTGTAGCCGTAGCTGCCTTCGCCGGCCTTGACGTTGGCCACGATCACGCTCGGTTCTTCACCGGCGTTGGCCACGATGGCGCGCAGCGGGGCTTCCAGCGCACGGCGGGTGATGGCGATGCCCAGGTTCTGGTCTTCGTTGATGCCCTGCCAGGGCAGATCCGTGCACAGCACCTTGCCGGCCGGCAGCCCTTTTTAAGCGGGTACATATGCGTGATACGATCAAGGTGCTCCTGCTGCTGGGCGCATCCTTTGCGCTGGTTGCGTTGGAGAAAACCCTGGGCGAAAGGGCGCTATTTTCCGGATTGCTGGCGGTGATGGGGATGGGCGTCACCCTTTTAAAAACCAACGCCCCGGTTGCAAAGCGTATATCCGGCAAATTTTCAAAGCTTTGGGTGGCGGCAGAAATCTGGCTGTTTGTGCTGGTGGGTGCAACGGTCAACATCCGTTACCTTTTCTCCGCCGGGCTAAGCGGCATGCTGCTGATCACAGCTGCGCTGCTGTTTCGCATGCTGGGCGTGTGGATGAGTACGCTGGGTACAGACCTATCCCGGAAGGAGCGCCTGTTCTGCATGATTGCCTATCTGCCCAAGGCAACGGTGCAGGCTGCAATCGGCGCTATTCCGCTGGCGATGGGGCTTGGCAGTGGGGAAACCATACTTGCGGTGGCGGTTCTTGCCATTATACTTACAGCGCCGCTGGGGGCGTTGGGCATCGAGCTGAGCTATAAAAGGCTGCTTCAAAAACAGCAGTCGTAGTGTGCTTGTTCGATAGAACAAAAGAGGAACGAAAAATATTTTTCGTTCCTCTTTTTTAGATGATTTGCCTTCTGATTGGCTTATCCATTCTTTTTTATCAAGTATATAAGTTCTGTTCCGATGGTCTTTTTATCCTCAATCTCAAACTCGGCGGGCAAGCCGCCCTCGAACCATGCGGCGTAGTTCGCCTCCATGCCTTTTCCACGCCCGCCTAAACTACGCGTGGGAAAGCTGACAGCCATGCGCGGGGTATTGAGGGATTGTAAAAGTGCCATGGCAGAACCGGCCTGCTCCCGCTCCAGCAGGGGCAAAAGCTTAAAAATCAGCGCCAGGTCGCCGGCTTCGGCGGGCGGCGCACACAGCACATCCTGCAGGGCAAAGGTAAAATCCCAATCTTTTTCCCTAGCAAAGGGGGTGATGACATCCCCCAATCCCTGGTGGATATCACAGCCCCACACGGATGCAATGCCGCGCTCGTATAGCGCCAAGGGGTTAAGACCGCAGGCGATATCCAGCACGCGGCGGGGAGTTTCGGCTGAAAAGATAAAATCGTACAGGGTATCCAGCTCGGCCAGTCGCTCCTTGGTGGAGGCATGCAGCGACAATGCCTTTTTTACATCGCCCGCAGAAAGCGCGGCGGCAGCAGCCTTGAGCGATTCCGGGGTGACATATGCCCCGCAAATTCCATGCAGCCGGGTGCGTGCAGCCTCTACGGTCTGTTTGGGGGATTTATGCCGCCCCCATTCCTCAGTCAGGATGCGCCGCACGGTATCCGGGCAAAGGGCGCGGTATTTTTTTGAGGCCAGGATGGAGGTGAGGGCATCGTTGATGTTCATCGGTGTCTCCTAAATCGTTTTCGGGGTCTGACGCTCAGTGGAACGAAAATTCACGTTAAGGGATTTTGGTCATGAGATTATCAAAAAGGATCTTCACCTAGATCCTTTTAAATTAAAAATGAAGTTTTAAATCAATCTAAAGTATATATGAGTAAACTTGGTCTGACAGTTACCAATGCTTAATCAGTGAGGCACCTATCTCAGCGATCTGTCTATTTCGTTCATCCATAGTTGCCTGACTCCCCGTCGTGTAGATAACTACGATACGGGAGGGCTTACCATCTGGCCCCAGTGCTGCAATGATACCGCGAGACCCACGCTCACCGGCTCCAGATTTATCAGCAATAAACCAGCCAGCCGGAAGGGCCGAGCGCAGAAGTGGTCCTGCAACTTTATCCGCCTCCATCCAGTCTATTAATTGTTGCCGGGAAGCTAGAGTAAGTAGTTCGCCAGTTAATAGTTTGCGCAACGTTGTTGCCATTGCTGCAGGCATCGTGGTGTCACGCTCGTCGTTTGGTATGGCTTCATTCAGCTCCGGTTCCCAACGATCAAGGCGAGTTACATGATCCCCCATGTTGTGCAAAAAAGCGGTTAGCTCCTTCGGTCCTCCGATCGTTGTCAGAAGTAAGTTGGCCGCAGTGTTATCACTCATGGTTATGGCAGCACTGCATAATTCTCTTACTGTCATGCCATCCGTAAGATGCTTTTCTGTGACTGGTGAGTACTCAACCAAGTCATTCTGAGAATAGTGTATGCGGCGACCGAGTTGCTCTTGCCCGGCGTCAACACGGGATAATACCGCACCACATAGCAGAACTTTAAAAGTGCTCATCATTGGAAAACGTTCTTCGGGGCGAAAACTCTCAAGGATCTTACCGCTGTTGAGATCCAGTTCGATGTAACCCACTCGTGCACCCAACTGATCTTCAGCATCTTTTACTTTCACCAGCGTTTCTGGGTGAGCAAAAACAGGAAGGCAAAATGCCGCAAAAAAGGGAATAAGGGCGACACGGAAATGTTGAATACTCATACTCTTCCTTTTTCAATATTATTGAAGCATTTATCAGGGTTATTGTCTCATGAGCGGATACATATTTGAATGTATTTAGAAAAATAAACAAATAGGGGTTCCGCGCACATTTCCCCGAAAAGTGCCACCTGACGTCTAAGAAACCATTATTATCATGACATTAACCTATAAAAATAAGCGTATCACGAGGCCCTTTCGTCTTCAAGAATTTTATAAACCGTGGAGCGGGCAATACTGAGCTGATGAGCAATTTCCGTTGCACCAGTGCCCTTCTGATGAAGCGTCAGCACGACGTTCCTGTCCACGGTACGCCTGCGGCCAAATTTGATTCCTTTCAGCTTTGCTTCCTGTCGGCCCTCATTCGTGCGCTCTAGGATCCTCCGGCGTTCAGCCTGTGCCACAGCCGACAGGATGGTGACCACCATTTGCCCCATATCACCGTCGGTACTGATCCCGTCATCAATGAACCGGACTGCCACGCCCTGAGCGTCAAATTCCTTTATCAGTTGGATCATATCGGCAGTGTCGCGGCCAAGACGGTCGAGCTTCTTAACCAGAATGACATCACCTTCCTCCACCTTCATCCTCAGCAAATCCAGCCCTTCCCGATCTGTTGAACTGCCGGATGCCTTATCGGTAAATATACGGTTTGCTTTCACACCTGCGTCTTTGAGTGCTCTGACCTGAAGATCAAGAGACTGCTGACTGGTTGAGACCCGAGCGTAACCAAAAAGTCGCATAAAAATGTACCTTAAATCGAATATCGGACAACTCATGTCTATTATTACAAATTTACGATTTAATAGACATATTAATGTAACAGTTTTACGATGTCCGATAATTTATAACATTTCGTACGGTTGCAAAAATGTTACTAAATGCCCGTCAGGCAGGGAGGCCGATATGCCCGTTGACTTTCTGACCACTGAGCAGACTGAAAGCTATGGCAGATTCACCGGTGAACCGGATGAGCTTCAGCTGGCACGATATTTTCGGCACTGTTGCAAATAGTCGGTGGTGATAAACTTATCATCCCCTTTTGCTGATGGAGCTGCACATGAACCCATTCAA
>NZ_JAPDCI010000040.1:0-7314 GCF_027705905.1 Aeromonas sp. Y293-4
TTCATGTAGAACCTCCTGCGTTCAAGATACGAGAAAATTCTACTTATGAGCACCTCAGTTTTTCGGGGGGATTACCCGGATTTCTGGTATCACTCCCGACTTTAGTGCTGTGTTCAATTTCTCAGTGAAGTTCTCCTGGGCAGATTTGTTGTACATCAAAATCAGGATGGAACGAGGGTCCGTCCCCGTTTTTACTAACCTTTCAATGCGCTTGACGAGAGTGGTTGTTTTTCCACTGCCCGGTACGGCCTTTACCAACGCATGTCCGGTATCATGGCCAACAATGCTTTTTTGCTCCCAAGTCAGTCTTTTTGTCATGCCTTAACCTTGTAACTGGCGCACTGACGGGCCTCTGTGTAAGGAACTATTTTTGCCTTACTTCGACATTGCAGATAGCCATCCTCCCAGCGGTTTGCTTGCTCGCACATAATGCAGTTAGAAAATAGCGAATGAGGATCGGCTTGACGGAGAAAAGTTCTTAAGTTATCGGCCAACTCGGCACCTCCTAACGATTTCGGCCATGTGTTGACGTCAGAGTTGATTGTTAGATCCACTTCAGCGAGTCGCATCGTTTGTTCGTTGAGTCGGCCGGAATCGCTTAAGCTCCAAACAGACATAACCACGTTACCTGCGGAGCAGACGCCAGTGCACGTATCAACGGTTTGCGAGGGAGGGTCCCAGTTGAACACTCTCAGAGAAGTATCCTTGATTGAATATGACCCGGTAAGCAACATCTGAATATCGGCGGCAGAGCAGACCTTAAACTCAAGAATCGGGATGCCGGTTTCGATCTTCTCTTGAGAGCAGGGGTGCGTAACAAAAATCTCTACATAACAACGCCTTTCGCCAGCAGCATCACACAACATTATGTCTGGGCGCAGTCCTGTAACCTTATCGTACTTTTCCAACTCAGCCTGATCGAAGAATTGAGTCAAGTTGTAGCGCGCAGGTACGAATTTTAGGCAGTGAAGTGCTTCGTCCCTAACTAATGCCAAACGAGAACCATTACAGGAAACCCGGCGCTCTAGCTCAAGGCTAATAGGCACTTCGTGGCTGAGAGCTTGTTGGTAGCGATAGAAGAATGCTTCTTTGGCGCACTTGTGCAGGTAGGTTTCAACGGCACAACATTCTTCAGAATGACGGAAGTGCTTAGCATAGTTTTCGCCTAATACTGGCGTGAGGTTTTTTTTACAGCCTGGACAGGTGTAGATACTCGAGCGCAGAGCATCGCTAATGTGCGTGAGTGCGCCTTGGCTGTCTAAGGCGAAGGCGTACTGTATTGAGCTGGATTGACTTGTCATGACTGCAAAGGGTCCCAGAAAATCGCCGCTAAGAACAGGTCTGTGAAACTCATCCTATTTTGAGTCCCTTTATCAGTGATTTGTCAATTTGAGCCTATAACGGGTACTTCTACCGCCTCCACTTGCCCCTTTTTCTAGGCAGTTTTTTTCCAGTAGATCAGTAAGGTGGCGCGTGGCTGTAGATTTGCTCACCTGAGCAATTTTTTGATACTGGCTGGCACTAATATACGGTAGGCCGTCCTGTGTGTAACCGCCGAGCAAATGGTTCAGTATCATCACCTGTTCAGGGCACAATTGGTCATTAGCGTGTAGCTGCCAGAAACGGTTTCGACCAAGCGCATGGGTGCATGACTGTTGGGCCTGTTCCAGCGTGACGTTGAGTGTGTCCAAAAACCAAACCAGCCACTCTGTGACATCCACGCCTCCTCTCTGAGTCTGCTCCAGAGCGCGATAGTAATCAGCTCGATGCTCGAAAATCACGGTCGACATTGCATACAGAATGATGCTCTGGTTGTCGGCCTGAGAGAGTGCAAGATCGGTGAGGGCTCGGGCAATCCGTCCGTTACCGTCATCAAACGGATGTAACGTGACAAACCAGAGCTGACAGATGGCGGCTCGCAGTAATGGATCTAGGCAGGGATCATCAAAACTGGTATTGAACCAGTCGATGAAAGTGGCCAATTCCTGCTCCAGCCCCTCTCGTGGTGGAGCTTCGAAATGCACGGTGAGTCGATCACGTGCTCCGGATATCACCTGCATCGGCTCATCACCACGCAGCTGGCCAACGCGTATCTGATGCGATCTCCGGTCATCTGCGGGAAAAAGCCAGCGATGCCATTGCAGCAGGCGTTCAAGCGTCAACTGCTCATCGCTGCTAATTGCATCCACAATCATCGCGGCCAGTCCCTCGGATCTAACTGAGGTAGGGTAGGGGGACTGCTCCACTATCCCGAGGCGACATGCCAGAGATGCACGTAACGACTGCGAGTTCAGTTGTTGATTCTCAATAGCCGAGGACGCGACGACATTGGCCAGCAGCGTATCTAGGGCATGTGTCTGATGCGCCAGTGTTGTGTTGTGAGCTGATAAGTGAAGGCCCTGGAGCAACCCCAGATTACAGTGCACTTGGCGTAGCTTTGGCAGTAACTGCCGGTCTTGCCAGCAAAAATGAGGCCAGTTCTCGTGTTGCCAGATCCAGTCTACGGTCATCGATAATCTCGCTGATTTTGTGTCGCGGGCAAGCAGTGCAATGCCAACAATGAGCCGAATCGGCACCACATTCGGCTCACAGTATGAGTCGTTATTCGGCTCATGACACAACCTACCCAATCATCTTCTAGCTGGTTTGTGTTAGAGCCAAAAATTTCGACATACTACACACTGAAGCGTAATTTTTAGTATTCTGAATGTAGATGGGCTCTGTTCCGCCTATTGCTAGTTTATTCGGAGTTAGTGCCCTCCAGTTTGCATTAATGTTTACAAAGTGAGAATAATAAAGTTGTTAGTAATCATGGAGGTGTATCATGGAAAGATGGTTTGGCAGTATGCTGTTGTTATCTAGTTCTCTCATTTCAGGGATGGTGTGGGCAAATGATCCATTCCTCAAAATTAAGGAGGATGGCTGTTGTAACGGTAAAGGTGAGGTTGTGTTAACCCGTGCCGAGTTTGGGGCTTTGCCTCAAACAAAATTCAAGACCCGGACCCCTTGGACCAAGGGAGAGCACACCTATAGTGGCGTGTTACTGAGAGATCTAGCCAAGATTTACGACCTTAAAAGTACAGAGATCAAGGCTGTCGCGCTCAATGACTATTGGGCTGCGGTGCCACTGGAGGATGGTGATAAATATTTAGTCTTGGTGGCAGATAAGCAGGATGGCAAGGATTTGACCATACGTAACAAGGGGCCGCTCTGGATCATCTATCCTCTTACTGAACACCCTGAGCTCGACAAAGAACTCTATCATAGTCGGATGGTGTGGCAGTTGACGGCGCTTGAGAGCAAATAAGATGCTACGCGGCAAGTTTCTGAGCATGATCCTGATGGTTATCACCTTTTTAGGGGTCGCCATCTGGTCTGTATGGAACTATGATCGCGCTTTTAATGCTGTTACGCGACATACACAGCTCTCCGCTTGGGCACTGGCGCAGTTAGAGCTCGAAGTTCACGGATTTCAGGAAGCGCTGGCTTTATATCGTACTGGCGCGGTCAGTCAAGCAGATATGAACAAGCGTTTTGATATTGCATGGAATAGGCTCGATGTATTCCTGCACGGCGAGGATGCCAAGTCTGTAAGAACCCGTTTTGGTGCTGAACAAGCAGCAGGAAAAATCATGCTCCACTTCGAGAAATACGAAAAAGATGTGCTCATGGGAGGCAGAGACTCAGATAATTTGGCCAATTTCTCACAGGAGCTGGACCGTGATTTAGCCGCTATTCACGATGTTATGGTGAAGAGTTTCACAGGTCCTTCCGCCATTGCACAGCGAGATCTGCTCAATTCATCACGTACCCAGAACTTCTTCATTCTAGGCTTTTTGACGATTGCGACAACGGTTATGCTGATGATGTTGTTTCGCGAAGTGCGCCACCAACAATTTCTAGCGTGGCATGATGCACTGACCAGATTACCGAATCGGGCTGCTCTTATCAAACACCTTAAGTTGCTGACATTGCTTCGGCGGAGAAGCAGAAGCATTACAGTTTGTCTGGTGGATCTTGGCCATTTCAGGGAGGTTAACGATAGTCTGGGGTATGAGGTTGGTGATGCATTACTGATCAAACTTGCTGAGCGGATTCGCGCTGTTTTTGCTGACGGTATATTTGCTGCCCGAACCGGTAGCGACGAGTTTGCCATCATTATCTCCGGAACTATGCCTACCTACATACGCTTTCCATTTCTGGAACAACTTCGTCATGAATTGTCTGATCTGGCTGTTAACGCCGATCCGGCCCATCGGGTTAGTGTATTTATGGGGATCAGCCAGTATGTGCGGCCAGCTCACACGCCGGAGGAGATGTTGTTGTTTGCTGATATCGCTCTCGACATCGCTAAATGTCAAAAACTTAATCGTTACGTTGTGTTTTCCAGCAAGCTGCATCAGCAGTACATGCGTAATCGCCGTTTGTCAGCGGAGCTGCGTGAACTTCTAATGTGTACGGAGGGCTCGCATCTAAGTCTTTACTATCAGCCTATTATCCGTGGTCAAGGTTCTGTGCGATTAGGAGCAGAGGTGCTGCTCCGCTGGAATCACCCGGATTACGGCTTTATTCCGCCTCTAGATATCATCACGTTAGCAGAAGAGAACGGTTTGGGGGGGCCTCTGGGTTTATGGATTATGCGGCGGTTAACATATGATCTCACTTCTTTTCCTAGTGACTTGATTGAGCCACTTGAAATATCTATCAACCTCTCCAGCTCCATGTTCAATGTCGGTTTGGCTGCACACTTGGTTGAGCACTTTAGAGGGGCGCCACTGACCTTACAGCAATTGATTGTCGAGCTGACCGAAACCATTGATTTGGATGATCTCGATATGAGTAAGCAGATTATCAACTCCCTGCGTCAGGTCGGTGTGAGGGTTGCTCTCGATGATTTTGGTACAGGTTGGTCATCTTTCTCATACTTGCGGGAACTTCATTTCGACAAGCTCAAGATTGATCGTTCATTTATCACCGCTATCGACAGCGATACTCGCCAAGCCCTGTTCGTCGAGGCGATCACCAACCTGTCTCATAAGCTTGGCGTGCGCGTGGTCGCTGAAGGAGTAGAGAATAGTGAGGAGCTCAAAGCTGTGCTGAGTATTGGGGTAGACGAAATTCAGGGTTATTTCTATTCGAAACCCTTGCCATCACAGGACTTTTTACTTTTTTGTCATCGTTACTTTGTTAACCGTACAGTTATGCAGGTTGTTTAGTTACGATAGATGAGCAAACTGCAACAAGATATCGTGTACTTCCGTGCCAACAATGTAACTATGATATAGAAATGATGAACATTCGCTTCATGTACTATACTATATTTTATGTATAATCTTGCTTTATAGTAAAATGTAAGTTTAGAGTCGGTTTATTGGGGTTGTGGGAGGGGTTATGTGGGGATTCTCAGGTCGTAAGAATATTGCCAGCACAAATGATGATTCAACACTAGTAGAAGCATTTGATTTTGAAACATCCATAAAGAAAAATGTACCGTTTATAAGTTTTACACCTGAAGGTATTGTTGTGGATGTAAATGAACACTTTTTGCAGTTATTTGGTTATCAGTATGCCGAGGTAGTTGGACAACATCATAGGACTATGTGTTTTACTGAAGATACCACTACGAAAGATTATGAAAAATTATGGAGCGACCTTCGTGATGGCGTATCAAGACGAGGTCGATTCATCCGTCAAGCTAAATCTGGAAAAGCTGTTTGGCTAGAAGCAACATACTTTCCTGTAAAGCATCAAAATAAAGTTGTTGGAATAAATAAGATTGCATTCGATGTGACTGCTCAACAGTCTGAACTAGAGAGGACTCAGGCATTATTAAATGCTCTGGATAAATCTTTGTCAGTAATTGATTTTACGCCAGATGGGACAATCATCACTGCTAATAAAAATTTTCTTCAATGTCTCGGATATACACTAGATGATATTGTTGGCAAGCATCATAGAATTTTTTGCTCATCCGATTTTTATGAAAAAAACCCTAATTTTTGGAAGTCACTTAGTTCTGGTGATATTCAATCTGGGTTATTTATGAGGCTCGATAGTAGAGGTAATAATATATGGCTTGAAGCAACATACAATCCAATATTCAATCATGATGGAAAAGTTGTTAAAATAATAAAATTAGCCAGTGATATAACAAATAGAGTTAAGAAGTCTATTACAGTGCGTGAAGCTGCTCAGCAGGCATGTAAGATAGCGAGTGAAACTGTATCAAGTGCAGAGAAAGGGGCTGGCGTCATTAAAAAGGTATTGGAAACGTCATTGCAAATAAGTCACTCTGTAAATGATGTAAGTCACGAAATTGAACGCCTTAATAATCAATCAAGAAATATCGAGTCTATTATATCTACAATTAGTGGTATCGCAGATCAGACAAATTTGCTTGCTCTCAATGCGGCAATAGAGGCTGCAAGAGCTGGTGAGCAAGGTAGGGGATTTGCAGTCGTTGCTGATGAAGTTAGGCAGTTGGCTGCTAGAACATCACTGTCAACAAATGAAATAATCAATGTTATTAAGTTGAACTCGGAAATTACGACAAGAATAACAAAAACAGTATCGGTTGTTTCAAGTAATGTAATAACAGGAAAGGAGCAGGTTGATATAATTAGTGATGTTATACAGGAGATAATTGAAGATGCAAATAGTGTTGCAGAAACAATAAAAGACCTGTCACACTAATAGTGTGCAGATCTAGTTATAACTTTTCGAGGGACTCAAATGGGTGTTTTTTAGGCTGGCGTTGTTTCCCAAATAGATGCAGCTTGAATGGAACTAACTATTGGCTCGGTGAGCTGATCACCTCCATCCCATTCAAGTCTGCATCATGGGCACGTCGCTTCACCCCATCACCAACTGGCTTCAATACATCAAGTCTTTGATTAACCGTGGCTCACTCACCTTCTGGGTTGATATCGAGGCCATGAGCAACTGGTTTCACCACGACTATCATGGGCTGCGGTCCGCAGCCAGCTTTACACTGGCCAGATCATCTGTACATTCCTGATGCTTAAGGGGATTTTCAGTCTTACTCTGCAAGCAACACAGGGACTACTCGATACCCTGTTCGAGTTGATGAACGTACCGCGGTATGCGCCGGACTATAGCTGTGTCAGCAAGCGAGCAAGCTCGGTGACAGTGGCTTATCGACAGCCCCCAAAGGAACGCATTACTGACTTGGTTATCGACTCGACCGGCCTGAAAATGTTTGGTGAAGGAGAGTTGTAGGTCAGAAAACACGGCGCCGAGAAACGGCGAGTGTGGCGCAAGTTGCATCTGGCGGTAGACCCTGTGACCCACGAT
>NZ_JAPDCI010000041.1:0-6587 GCF_027705905.1 Aeromonas sp. Y293-4
AGAGCAGCAAGAACGGGTCGAGGTCGAGAAGGCCGCCGCATATGCGGTATGGAAGGAGCGCAACGGTCACTTGGCCAGCGCCGAAAGCGAAGCGAACCAACATCAAGGTGAACTGGGTCGCTACTTCCTCGAACAAGTAGCGAAATACAAGAAACTAAGATAACGCTCGGTCTTTAAAGGTCGCGTATATGTGAGACTCGATAGGGTTTTTCCATTCCTTAAGTGGTAGCTTAGTCGTTATTAACCAATAACCTAACAGAAGAATGGAACAACTTAACCGAGCCCTTGCCTTACACCAGTTACTATTGGACTTCCGTTACCCTGTTCCACGCTCCGTCATACTCGAACGACTTGCGTGCTCAGCTAGCACTTTCAAACGGCTGCTGGAATTGCTGCGAGACCGTTATCAGGCGCCAATAATCTGGGACCCGACCGCTCGTGGTTATCGTTACGATACCGATGATGGTCGGTTTACCTTGCCGGGCGTCTGGCTTACCGAATCGGAAGCCTTTGCGCTCTTGATGGCCAATCGCCTGCTGCAGGATGTGCAACCGGGTCTGCAGCAGCAGGGGGTGGCTCAGTTGCAGGCACGTATCGGAGATTTACTGGGTCCCCAGTGGCAGAATGAAGCTGATCGCCTGCGTGTGGAAAGCATCGGGCGCCAATACGTGCCCCCAGAGCTATTCCTACCTCTGGTACAAGCGCTGTTTTCCAGGCGTCAACTCCACTTTCTCTATCATCCCACACAACATCAGTCCGAAGAGCGTCAAGTATCGCCACAGCGTCTCTGCTGGTATCGGGACAACTGGTATCTGCTTGCCTGGTGCCATGGACGAGAGGCCTTGCGCCTCTTTGCCTTGAGTCGAATAGTCGAACCCAAAGCGCTGGATGAAGCCGCCTGCGAATGTGGGACACCAGAGCTGGATGCACTCTTTGCAAATGGCTATGGCATCTTCGCCGGAGCTGATTTGCAACAGGCCGAACTGCGCTTTGACCCATCTGCTACCCCTTGGGTCAGAGATGTGCAGTGGCACCGGGAGCAGCTCCAAACCATAGAGCCAAGCGGTCATATTCGTCTCACTTTCCCCTATGCCGATCAACGCGAACTGGTACGCGACCTGATGCGCTTTAGTGGCGAGGTTGAGGTGCTTGCGCCACTTGAACTACGTCAGAGTGTGATAGCGGCCATGGAAGCCGGATTAAAAAAACACGAGGCAGTGGCACCACTGGCTCAGCCGGTGAGCCAGTGAGAGGGGAATAATGACAGTCGAGAGTCACACTTGAGTGCCGGAGGCGACCCCGCAATGGATGGAGTAAATGAGCCTGTTCTGTTTTCAAACCTAGACCCACAGGCTGCGGTTCTCTGGGCCAAGAGTGGCGAGGATCAAGGCCACCCTTTGCTGGCTCACATGCTAGATGTCGCGGCGGTAGCAGAAGCTATCCTCGAGCTTGAACCCGCCACTACCCATCAACACCTGGCCAGTCAATTTGGTATGTCGGTTGAGGGGGCTCCCCGTTGGCTGGCGACGCTTTCTGGTTTGCATGATGTGGGCAAGGCCATCCCGGGATTCCAAGCAAAATGGGAGCAAGGGCAGGCACTTGCCAAGGCTCAAGGACTGACCTTTGCCAGTACATCGCTGCACAGTAATCGCCATGACTGTGCCTCGACCGCCATTTTGAAGAAATGGCTACCGGTACACACAGGTGCCGAGACCCCTTGGTGCCTGAATGTGGCTGAGGCGGTTGGAGCTCATCACGGTTACCCGTTGACCACAAAGGAGGTTGGGGATGGCTTGCCGCTGCGTGAAGATAAGGCATGGCAGCAAGCCCGGCAGGCATTGCTCGATACCTACTGGAAGGTGCTGACCCCATCAGGAGTGATTACCGCTGACGAACTGGCGCTACCTGCCATCAATTGGCTGGCAGGGCTGACTTCTATTTCCGACTGGATCGGCTCTAACCCCGAGTGGTTTCCCCTCGGTATTCGTCACGACGATCTCAGGCAACACTACCTCCATGCCAAAAGACTGGCTCATGAGGCGCTGACGGCGATCGGCTGGCGTTCCTTTTCACCTTTGCTCGCAGAACCCGTCCCACTTGATAGGCAACTTGGCCAAATGTTGGCTGCCGATAAGCCTGTCATACCACGAGCCCTGCAGAGCCAGGGTATAGAGCTGTTACAAGCGAGCCAAGGGCCCGCTTTGCTGCTGGTGGAGGCCCCCATGGGGGAGGGCAAGACAGAGCTCGCCTTTATGGCGCATCTGCACTTGCAGCGTACGAATGGCCATCGCGGCTTCTATCTGGCCTTGCCAACCCAGGCCACCGGCAATGCACTGTTTGCCCGTGCTCGCCAGTTTATGGATGCTTTTGCACACGGTTCGGCGCCCGATCTGCAACTGATCCACGGTGGCGCCGCTCGTCACGAGATGATGGCAGCGCTCAAGGACGTGTGGGGTGAAGATGGCAAGCAGAGTGAGGGAGTAGAAGCCGCCCGCTGGTTCTCCCGTCGCAAGCGACCGCTGATCGCTCCTTATGGAGTGGGCACCATCGATCAGGCGCTCTTCTCTGTGCTGAATGTCAAACATCACTTCGTGCGGCTCTGGGGGCTGGCCAATCGAGTGGTGGTGCTCGATGAAGTTCATGCCTACGACACCTATACCGAAGGGCTGATTGAAGCGCTGCTGCGCTGGCTAAAAGGCCTGGGCTGCTCAGTTATCCTGATGAGTGCCACCCTGCCAACCAAGCGTCGTGATGGTTTGCTCAAGGCATGGCGGGTTGACCCTGCCGTGCTGCCAGAGCTTGCCTATCCGCGGTTGGTGCTTGCCGATGACAGGGGCCTCGACTGGGATGACCAGATAGAAAGCCGAATGATGGAGCCCGTCCGGTTGGCCGGATGCGGTACTACACCCGAGGAGTTGCTCTGCGTAGCACTTGAGGCCCTGACCCACGGCGGTTGCGGCGCCATCATCGTCAATACGGTCGAGCGGGCGCAGCAGCTCTATAGCCTGCTCAAGGCCAAGGCGCCGGAAGATCTCACCCTGCAGATTTTTCATGCCCGTTTCCCGTCCGATGAACGGGCACAGCGAGAAGCTGCCGTGCTCTCCACCTTTGGTAAAGAGGGGAAACGCCCGGCCCGGGCCCTGTTGGTGGCAACCCAAGTTGTCGAGCAATCTTTGGACATTGATTTTGACTTTTTAATCAGCGATCTCGCCCCGGTCGATCTGCTCTTGCAGCGGGTGGGGCGCTTGCATCGCCATCAGCGCCCCCATCGCCCCGAGCCCCATCGTCAGCCGATGTTGACGGTAGCCGGACTCTTACCCGGTGAATTACCCGATTTGGCGACCACCCGTTGGCGCTTTGTCTACGATCCCTACCTGCTCGCCATGACCTGGGTGCGGCTCCTTGGCGAAACCAGCTTGCAACTGCCCCAGGATATCGATCGGCTGGTTCAGGCCGTCTATGGCGATGGGGAGTTGCCCGATTCGGTGAGTGAGGCGCTACGCCAATATATCGAGGAATACAGCTACGCCACTTATCTGGCTGCAGAGCAACTCCAGCGGCAGCTGGCCCGCAATATTGTTATCAGGGCCGATGCAGACCCGGGTACTGCCTATTCGAACAAGCCCAGAGGTTACGAAGAGGGGGAGGGCGAGGACAAAGGCTTAATTAACTGCACCCGGCTGGGCAAACCCAGCGTCACCGTGATCCCGCTCTTTGTCTCTGACAAGGGGGTGGCCTTGACGCCTGATGCTGAGCCCTTCGCGCTCGATGCAACTCTTTCAACTGAACTGGCCTGCCAGCTCTGCGCCCGCCAGCTCAGCCTCTCCAATCAGGCCCTGGTTAAGGCCATCAAGCAGCAACCCGACGTGCAAGCCTTTGCTCAGAGCCCGCTGCTTCGCTACAGCTACCCGCTGTTGCTCGATAGCGACGGCAGGGCGCAACTGGATGGCAGCCTGGTGGTTTGGCTCGATGGGGAGTTGGGGCTTATCTACCAGAACAGGGAATAACCAAAGGAGTGACAATGACAATGCGTTTTAATCTGCTCGACGAGCCCTGGCTGCCGGTCAGGATGCTAAGCGGCGAGGTCAGGGAGCTGGGCCTGCTAGCCCTCTTTGAGCAGGCGCCGCATATAGTGGCCCTGGCCGAGACGGCGCCGCCATCCTTAATGGCCCAATATCGCCTGCTGCTTGCCATCACTCACAGAGCCCTGAGCGCACAGACGCCTAACTGGGGTCAGCGGGACTTGCGTCACTGGTTTAGCCATGTGCTGCCCACCGAGACCATCATCGCCTACCTGGAAAAGTGGCGCGATCGTTTCTGGCTGTTTCACCCCGAGCATCCCTTTATGCAGGTGGCTGAATTAGCCACTGCGTCTGAGACGATTGATAAGTTTAAGCCGTGGACGCAAATAGATCTGGCGAGTGTCAGCGGTAATGCCCCCGTTGTGTTTAACCACTCTTTGGACACAGCGCCTGTTACCATTTCCCCGTCTCATGCTATTCGGACTTTGCTCGGCTTTTTGCAGTGTACACCTGGTGGATTGATTCAGGTGTTGCGAGTTTCAGACAAAATGGGCCCACTAACTGATACTGCGGCGGCTTTACCACTGGGGGATTCCCTGGCGCAGACCCTTATCCTGGGCCTGCATCCGGCTTCGCCTGACCATGAAGACTTGCCGAGCTGGGAGCGGCCAGCGCTCACCGTCGCCGATCTCAAGGCTGCGCCCCTACTCGCCTCTGGGCCCAATGATCGCTATACCCGTCAGACCCGGGCTGTGCTGTTTCAACGAGAAGATGATGGCGCTATCCGCTGGCTGCGCTTTGCCGCCGGGCAGGGGTTGGAAGAGGACCCCCATGCACCTGATCCTATGGCAAGTTTTCGTGAAGGTAGCCAGAAACCAGTTTGCCTTACGTTTATTGAAGGAAAAGCCCTCTGGCGCGATCTGCCTGCCCTGCTGCCCGATGGGGGCTCGCGCCCGGCAGCCATCATTGAGAATGCCACCCGCTTAAACGAATCGCTGGGTAAAGTGCATCTTCGTCTGTTGGTAGCAGGTCTTGCCAGCGATCAGGCCAAGTTGCTGCGTTGGCGAGTCGAGCAACTAGAGTTGCCGCAGGCTCTGCTGGATCAACCCGAGGTGACCCGAGCGGCCCGCCTGATGTTGGAGATGGCCGAGACTCTGTTTGCGTCGTTTAAAGGAGCCGCAGTGCAGCTGATTGCGGATACCCTGCCAGACAGTCAGCAGAAAGATTCCCGCAGCAGGGCTCGCACCCTGTTTGATGCTGGCCCCGCTACACCGCTCTTCTTTGCCCGCGCCGAGCGCGCCCTGATGGCGACCCTAGCTCTTATCGAACAAGACCCCGATGCCGCGGAGAGGCAATGGCAGCAAGTGCTGAAAGAGGCCGCTATTGCTGCTTGGGAAGCACAACTGACCTGCTTGGGAGGAGGAGCCAGCGTATGGCGTGCCAATGCCAAGGCTGAACCTCGTTTTCGGAGTGTTATCAAAAAGCAATTGCCAGCAACGCTCAAAGTACAGGAGGCGTTTAATGAGTAATGCCAATCAGAACTTTATAAAGCATTTGACCAAGATGATGGGGCTGGACCTACCGGAAAATCAGCGACAAGGACATCATAAAATTGCCCAAGCAGAGTTGAAACGTAGCCTTGGATTTGGCCCTGGTTATTACAAAGTTGCCAAGTATGTTGACCCCTTTGTGTTGGCCAATGAGCTTGCTGAAGATGCTCGATGCCGAGCGCTCTATCTCGTGGCTGGATTATTGGCCCTATCTCCCAAGCTCGAGTCCATTTCACTAGCAACAGCGATGGGGCGGTTGGCGTTGAAATTAAAGCCGAGTAATTCGATAGAAAATCGTTTTGTGGCGCTGATCGAGCGTAATGGTGAGAGCATAGACGACCCTCTGCGCCAAGTTATTACGTTGTTGAAAGCCCACGATTTTGGATTTGACTATGTGCTACTGCTAAATGATTTAACCACATGGCTTAACCAATCTCCGAAAAGCGTGGATCAGCTTGATCGCCTACGCCGCCGCTGGGCCAGTGATTTCTACCGTGCAGCTACCCCCACTTCAAACGACTAAATCTTCAAGGAGAGAAAGTATGACCCTGTTTGTTGAACTGCATCTTATCCAGAACTTCGCCCCTTCCAATCTGAACCGTGATGATACCGGAGCACCCAAGGATGCAATCTTCGGTGGCCAGCGTCGAGCCAGACTTAGCAGCCAATGCCAGAAAAAATCGGTGCGGGATTTGTTCAAAACTTCGAATCTCGTTGAAGCTGAACATCTGGGTACGAGAACCCGACACTTGGATCGTCTCGTGAAGGAAGAGCTTGAAAAAATCGGGGTAACAACAACCTCCACATTCAACGAGATCGTCAAGCAAGCGCTGAAAAAGAAGAAAGGTAAAGAAGAAAAAGAGACTGATAGAGAAGATGAAGCTTCGCCTGAAGCAACGCTCTCTTATCTGCTTTATATTTCAATGCCTGAAGTGAATGGGTAATCCCCCCGAAAAACTGAGGTGCTCATAAGTAGAATTTTCTCGTATCTTGAACGCAGGAGGTTCTACATGAA
>NZ_JAPDCI010000042.1:0-6544 GCF_027705905.1 Aeromonas sp. Y293-4
TTGGGCATCGACATTGCCCTGCTCGGCGGCTTTTCGATACCACGCCACCGCTTGCTTGTTGTCCTGTGCCACCCCACGGCCTTTGTCGTACATCAACCCGAGGTTGTACTGGGCGCCGGCATCGCCCTGCTCGGCGGCCTTGCGGGTCCAAGCCACCGCCTGCTTGTAGTCCTGCGCCACCCCCATGCCATACTTGTACAGTACCCCCAGCAAACCTTGCGCACCGACATTGCCCTGCTCGGCGGCCTTGCGGGTCCAAGCCACCGCTTGCTTGTAGTCCTGTGCCACCCCGAAGCCATTCGCGTACATTGCCCCGAGCAGGGATTGGGCATCGACATTGCCCTGCTCGGCCGCTTTCTGCACTTCGGAAATGGGGGCATTTTCCCAGTCATTAGCCTGCAGGGTGGAGCCCCAACAAGCCACGACGACCAGCAGTGCCAAAATCTCTTTTTTCATCTCTTTTCTACCGATCTATAGATTCTGCCTCGCATTGTATCGCGGGGCACCAGAGGTTTGTCTCGGGGATCTCAAAATAGAACAGGATCGACCAGAAACACGCCGCACCTAATCGCTTTGAGGATCTTTAATATCGGCGTGGATTTAAACAAAAAACCTAAGCACGAACATAGCGTCCCGAAAGAAGCTAAAAACAAACGTTCGTAAAAGTAAAAGGCCCCCATAAAGGGAGCCTCTGCCAGGAAGAACCTGGGGCAGGTCACACTTACGCGGGGCTGGCCCGACCTATGAGGCTGTGGGATGCGCTTCACTAAGAAGCCCTGAAACCATCCATATATTGATCGTAACTAGTGATTGCTTGCACTGCATGGAAAATTGCAGTGCAAGCAAGATCCATGATCAAAAGTTGGCAAAAAAAAGACTGCGCCTAACGCCTTTTATGTTCAATTGCCGACTTCACATAGCAAAACGGCCACTCCGTCAGGATGTGGCCGCCTGTATCGCGTTTTGCGGGCATTCCGCCCCCTGACCAAGGCGTTCACCGCCTGAAAGTTTGCAACGGATTCTAGGGTGTTTGAGGGGCCTTTTCGGCACGTTCTGGTTTCGGCATGTTTTTGCATCCAGTGGCCCGTTTCTATGTCTTGTCTCGTACATCGAGGCGGACCCGATCAGATAAGCTGGCTCAATGGGGGGAAGCGGGGCCAGATCCCCCCCATTGCCAATCAAATTTAGCCTTTGACCAATCAAAATTTACTTTTTGATTTCCCGCTGCAGGCTGACCAACAACATTGCACCGTTAGCACAACCCTCGATGCCCTCACCCGATCCCCGCGTGGCACTGACAGCACGCTTTTCGCTGTCAGTGTCGCACGGGGACACCAAGCGCAGCGCGGTAGGCCCATGCCTCCCATGGCCACGGCGGTGAGGGTTCCCCCTCACCGGCTGGGGATGCCCAGCGCCCCGCTTTTCCCCCTGGGAAAAGGCGCCCCCCAGGGGCGCGGACACGGCAAAGGGCGGCACGACCGCCCAATGCCGTGTTGTGGGCTTATGCCCACGCTATGTACGACTCATAAATTCGCCGCTACATAGCGTGAGCATTGGCCTGTAGCGATTTCACGCACATTTTTACAAACGTATGCCTTACGCACACATTTTCGCGTTATGCTGACGTGGCAAATGAGACCGTCACACTCCAACGTGACCCTGATACACCGGATACAGGTAACCGATCCGAGGCCAGCCCAATCAGGCAGCGCACTGAACCTCAACAGCGAAATTGAGAGACCCCCAGGGTTCTGACGGGAACAGCTAAATCCCAGTGTCTTACCCGCACACCATCGGGTTACGTGAAATGAGGCGAGATCGGTCCGAGCCCTCCACACGCAAACAGGAGAACAGGGGCGAATCGGCAGGGAAACCCGCCGCAGCTTTCGAGTCATCGAGGCTGAACGTTCTTACAATCTTGTGTGGAGAACCGATGACTTTTGACCCCCACGCCGAGCTGGCCACCTTGCGCCAGCACACCGCCCTGATCCGCAAGCCCCGCTATGCCCGCTCCCGCCTCGATCGCCACCGCGCCGAATTGCTCGCCCTGCGCCATGCCGGCGCGACCGTGGCCGAACTGCAGCGCTGGTTGCGCGCCCACCGGATCAACGTGGTGCACAGCACCGTGGCCCGCTGGCTGACCCGACAGGCCGGCCACTGATGGCCACCTTCCGCGCACCGGCGGCCCAGGCCGCCTACATCATGAAAGCCCTGCAGGGCCATCACCTGCGCTCCGTAGGCACCGTGCGCAACTACGAGCAGGGGTTGACCAGGGTAGCCGAGTGGACGCAGCGAGAACGCCTCCCAGGCGGTCTACGTGCGATGACCCCCGAGCTGGCTATCCGCTACCTGGAGCAGCGCGGGCAGGAGGTCGGCCAGAAGGCTCTGGACATGGAGCGTCAGGCCATGCAGGCGATGATGCAGCATGTCACCGGCCAACTTGCGCACGGTGCACGGATACCGGTCATCAAAAGCGAGCAGGCCCAGGTACTGACGGCACGCGCCTACACAGCCCCCCAGGTGGCGCTGATCGCCGCCGCCCAGACGCCCCGCCACGGACTGGCAACCGAACTGGCCTATGCCGCTGGCTTGCGGGCTCACGAGCTGCTGACCCTGCGCCGAGGCGAGGAGCGGGCCGCCGATCCCCGCCCCGCGCTCGCCAGCAAATGGCAGGGCCGTAACGGGGTCATTTACACCGTCCACGGCAAGGGCGGGCTGGTGCGCGAGGTGCTGCTACCCCACGCCCTGGCCGAGCGGCTGGAAGCCGTGCGCCTCGATGCCCCCCTGGCGATCACCGATCGCGGGATCCACTACCAGTCCCACTACGACATCGGCGGCGGCCAACGCTGGAGCAACAGCGTCTCCGCCGCCAGCGAGCGGGCGCTGGGCTGGTCTACCGGTGCCCACGGCCTGCGCCATAGCTACGCCCAGGAACGCATGGCCGAACTGCAGGCCAGCTTGAGCAGAGACGCCGCGCTGACCACCGTCAGCCAGGAGATGGGCCACTTTCGGCCCGAGATCACGGAGACCTACCTACGATGAGACTGTTTTTGCTGGCAGTCAGCCTGGCGGCATTGGTGGCGCTGTGGTGGTTCCTCGATGACCTGCTGGCCATGCGGGCATGGGTCGTGATGCACCGCGGCGCAGAGCCGGAGATCACCCGCGGCTGGCCGGCCGTGATAGCCGCCTGGCCCGTTGCGCTTGCCGGCGTGCTGCTGGGCGGATCCGGCGTCTTCGCCACGCTGGGCTGGCTGATGGTGCAGGCAGAAGATCACGACCATCAGCGCCACCTCAAGCATCTACAGCAACGCCTCGATGAGGCCGAACAGCAGGCCGCGAACGCAGAGCAGGAGGCCCGCACCGCCTTGCAAACAGAGCGCGATCAGGTGCAGCTGCTGCGGGCGAAAGCCCTGGAGGCGATCAGGCAGGCCGAGGGGCTACGGCAACAGGCCCTCAGTGACCAGGCGACCGCCCGCGAATGGGTGGCCCAGGCAAACACCGAACGAGACAACGCGAACCGGCGAGCGAACAACGCCAGCGCCGCCTTTGCGCGTAAAGCCAAGCAAGCTAAAAGCAGAGCCCTGCAGATAGGTGACAATCAGGACTAGCGACCTGCTACCAAGAGGCATAGAATCAAATTGCGGTTTTGATTTCTCAGGATGGAGATTTGATGGAAGAGCTGCAAGCTAAATGGACGTTTGACCAGGGCGGATTGGCCAAAGCGGTGATCGTGCCGACCCCCATGGGCCAAGGCTACCACCTACATCTGGTCAAGTTCGGCCGCAACAGCGAGACCGCCGTGCTGGAGAGGCAGCGAGGAGGCTGGCGGGTGTTCAAGACCATCGATGCGGCTGCCAACACCGCGAACAGCATAGGGTTCAAGCGGATAGAGATAGACCTCAGCAGCCGCTAAAGCACTCTCGGAGATCCCGAAGAAAGAAGAACGCCCCTTGCGGGGCGCTGTTATCTGATAAGGCTTTGTTTGGATCATGATTGCGCGGTGTTGGAGAGATAGCGGCTAACACTTGCCGAACCGATCCCTAAATCCTCGGCAATATCGCGATTGCTGTACCCCAAAGCCTTAAGCCGTTGCACCTCAGGCAGCAGCTCAGAGCGTGTCTTGCCGCTGTTGCTGGGCCTTCCACCGCCCTTGGATACCTTGCCACCAATGCGCCCGCCCTTAGCCCCTCGATGTGCCTGCACCTGGCTAAACCCAGCGGGGGTAAATCGGTTCCATACCCAACGGGCGATGCTCTTGGCCGTGGCCTTGATCTCCGACACGGGAAGCGGGCCGCCCTGCTCCCGTCCAAACGCATTGGCGCTATCACAAGCAGCCCTTACCGCCTCGGCCCAAGCCTCGTACCCGTTAGGTCGCCAGTACGCTCTAACGGCGCTGTAAGCCCATTCACGCACGTTATCGAACACCGTAACGTTACGCCCCAGGCCGCCAACCTCTTTGCGATTGCGACGGTCATAGGCCGCTAAATCCTCATCGGGGCAGAACTCCGCGAGGTAGTCGAGGGAATAAGGCGCATGGTTGTGCCAGACCGTCCACCAATCGCGATGTACGGGATTTTTGGTGATCAGGCCAACATACCCCATATCAGCGTCCAGCTTTTTAGCCAAAACGTGTTCTATGGCCGCCAAATAGCGCAGCGGCTTTAGCCTTGCGGCACTGGTGCGAGCCACGGGCGCGGCTAACAGGTAGCCAAGGTGGTAATTGCCATTCTCGGGATTGATGGCGATCCAATGCGGCGCAGGCAAGCCACGATCTCGCCACTCTTGATACCCCTCTCGCCGTTGCTCATAGGGCTTCCTGTCCACATCAAACACAATGCAGGAGACATGCGGAGGCGGATTGTGCTGGACATGGCGATAGGCCAGCGCGGTCGCCTGCGGGCGGATAAGGAGCCCCTGCGCCGGATCATCAGTGCAGTAGGGACGGTGTGGGAGACGTTCAATAAAAGCAGCAGCGTGAAGCGCTGATTTTACCATCGGACACCGCGCTTATTGGCGGCTCTGGGTTGTTTGATGTGATCCATGTGGTATTCTTGTTCCTGTGATTAAGTCACGGCCCCGAACTCTCTAAGCCATCCGCCAAGATTGAACTTAGAGATTCGGGGTTTGTCTTTTCTGGGCAATACGTTACCGCACTCCCCACCTATCAGCAACGTCACCTATTCGAGCCGCGAACCTGCGTCCAGATATACCTGCTCACGCTCTCGTTTCCCTACCGCGACCACAAACACCACCACCCGATTATCTTGCACCTGGTACACCAACCGGTATCCGGCACCACGCAATTTGACCTTGTAGCAATCCGGCAGCCCATGCAGGCGGTTGGCCTCATTTCTTGGCCGTTCCAGCACCTCTACCAGCTTCTTCTTGAACTGCTGGCGCACGGTATCGCCCAGTTTCTTCCACTCCCGCCAAGCACGGGGATCAAACTCAAGCTCAAAGGTCATCCAGCGACACCTTGATCCCTTTTTGGGGGCTGGCCAACCGCTCCCGAACGAGCGCAAGAAGCGCCTCTTCGTCCTCTGTCACGACGGTAGTCCGAAACGGTAACCGCTCCTGAGCAGCAACGTACTCCAGCGTTTGCCGCAGCAACTCTGAAGGCGTCACCCCCAACCGATCCAGCACCGCATAAGAACGGGCTTTTAGATCATCATCGATGCGCAAATTGATCGTTCCCATCACTGACCTCACCATTTACAACGAACGTAATTACAAATGTAATGCCATTTAACGTTTGTAGCAATGCATCACCGTTGTCGTGGTGCGACATCGAAACCGGCCGCATCGACCTCGAAGCGGCGCACACCGATGTCCTGCAGATAAGCCTGCAGGGTATCGAGCTTGCGAAAGATCCGTAGCTGCTTGCTGCGCTGGGCGGCGAGGGCGCGTTCGGCCAGACCATAGCGCACTAACAGGGACCAGCCGCCGGGTTGGCCGACGGCGACCACGACACGGACGGCACCGGCCGCGACCAGTTGCACCAGGGTGGGATGGGTGATGGTTTCCATGGGTCATTTCCGAAGCAAGGGTTAATGCGGTGCAGGATGAGAGATAGCGTGCCGCAAAACAAGCCATGTTGCGGGCTAACGGGCAGCAAAAAGGGCGTCCGATTTAACGTAACGCCCCCTTATACGCACTAGCAGATGGGGTTACTGCTTGGGTTGGTACAGTTCAACATACTGGCCAGCCAGTGCCTGCGCCTCTGCCAATACCGCAGGCGATAAACGCTTGGCGAAAAGGTCACGGTATGTAGCCGCCTCGACATCCCCATTGGCGGCAGACACCGAACTCCAGACGTAAGCTAGCTTGTTATCCTGCACCACACCCACACCGCTGTCGTACGCCATTCCGAGGATACGTTGTGCCTTGGCATCGCCCTGTTCGGCGGCCTTGCGGGTCCAAACTACCGCCTGCTTGTAGTCCTGCGTCACCCCGCTGCCCTTGAAGTACATTCTCCCGAGCAGGAGTTGGGCATCGACATTGCCCTGCTCGGCGGCTTTTCGATACCACGCCACCGCTTGCTTGT
>NZ_JAPDCI010000043.1:0-6404 GCF_027705905.1 Aeromonas sp. Y293-4
ATCGTGGGTCACAGGGTCTACCGCCAGATGCAACTTGCGCCACACTCGCCGTTTCTCGGCGCCGTGTTTTCTGACCTTCCACTCGCCTTCACCAAATACCTTCAGGCCGGTCGAGTCGATAACCAGGTCGGTGATACGCCCCTTGGCGGTTGTCGATAGGCCACTTTCACCGTGCGAACGCTTGCTGACACAACTGTAGTCCGGTGCGCACAACGGCACATTCATCAACTCGAACATAGAGTCGAGTCCGCAGAGTGAGGTTAAAAATCCCCATGAGCATCAGGAAGGTACAAATGGTCTGGTCGGTGTAGAGCTGGCTGCGGCCCCGCCGTCCATGATATGGTCGTGGTGAAACCAGTTGTTCATGGCCTCGGTATCAACCCAGAAGATGAGTGAACCACGGTTAATCAAAGACTTGTTGTATTGAGGCCAGTTGGTGATGGAATGAAGCGATATGCCCATGATGCAGACTTGAAGAGGATAGTGGTGATCAGATCACCAAGCCCTCAGTTAGTTCCATTCAAGCTGCATCGATTTGGGCAACGCCGAAGTACGCTCTAAAGTAGCGTAATCAAGACACCTGTTTGAAGCCGGTGACAGGTGATAACTAGATCTGTACATCTTCAAGCTCTCACATAATTGCTATGCAATCTATCATGTGCTAAAAAATCTACATGCTACTGAACTTATTCTGGAAACGTATATGAACTTCAGAGAGCAATTCGATTCTTTCGAACAGGCAAAGGATCACCCCTCCCCCCACTATATCCAGCGAAATGGGATTGCTAAAAAACGTCGCTACAAGCTAATTGGAGGAGGCTACATTGCACTATGCAATAGAACCAATCTGTATCTGGATCTCTTCAACCCCGTACCTTATGTGGTTGTCCGCCATATTGGATGGGGCGAAATTGGCGTGTTAAGTCATAAAAAATTAAAAGTTGGTGAAGACTACATTATTGCTCTTCCGTCTGATGGTTCAGTTATAGGTAAAGTAGTTTATAGTTCACGGAGTTTTTTATTACCAACGCTCTATCGAAGTCGAATTTTTTTGCATACTCTCCCCTCGCCAGCACAATTTGAACAATGGCTGCCTTTTATCCCATCACTGGATATCATTGATTTTAAAAATGACTATCAATCTATGATGAGAGAAGATGCACTCTCATCATCCCGAACACAATTTTAGGTAGAATAATCGCGCTAAATAAAGCCACCCAAGAAGTATTTTTTTGATACCATGCCAGCTTAAAACACTATGGAACGCGAGAAATATCTGAATGTCATCTTAACTCATGCTGTATACGCCGAGAATCCCAAGTCATGAGCACGCCTCAACTCTAGGATATTCAGCTCATCTGTACTCCAGACACTTACAAGTTAAGTGTTTATTGAAGTCGTTTCCAGACCGCTTGCAGCGCAAGCTTTATACCAACGCCACATCTCCTGATAGCCTACATGAACATGCCTCAATTACGATATAAAAGATCTGTGTTACCAGTTTGCTATTGGAGATATACCTACAGTAAATCTCACTGAATTTACCTAATCATAGCATCACATCATTTTTTAAATAAAACCTATGATATCACATCATCAACTAATAAACATGCCTAATAATATCATTGAACTGACTTATTTCTACCTAATCTTTTTGCCTCATATAATTTTTCGTCTGCGATGCTTATCCATTGGTCAACATTTTCATAGCGAAAACTATACTCCGCCAATCCAATGCTAATTGTCACCTTAAAATGAGATGATTGATAATTAAATGTATAATGCTCCACGACCTTCCTTATTCTTTCCATCGTTTCATATGCTATATCGGGAGTTACGTCGCGTAATAAAATCACAAACTCCTCCCCTCCTATTCTTGCAACAATATCATTTCTTCTCAAAGAACGGACGAATATTTTTGCCAGATCTTTTAGTACCGCATCACCAGCAAGATGACCAAATGCATCATTTATTTTTTTGAAATAGTCAATATCAATCATAGCCAAGCAACAATTGTCAATTTTCTGTCTTTCTTGCTTAATTAACTTAATTAACTCACTAGTTCTGCTGAAAAAAAAGTTCCGATTAGGTAGAAATGTTAATGCGTCATGCTCGGAGTCAAAACGAAGAATACTCTCAATCCGTTGGCGCTCAACCTCTAACTTAATTGCATATATAAAAGTGCTCAATGTAGATAGTAATGGTTCAAGAAAAGTGACTATACCTTCATTAAAACCACCAATTTTGTTGGCTAGAGCGAGCATACCAATAACATTTCCATCATGATTAATAGGCATTCCAACAAAGCACTCAAAAATAGGAAACTCTCTGGAAAACTGCCTGCAATCAGTCCAATCTATGATTTCGTTGGAAAATACAACCTTATTTTTTATTAGAACCTCATTAAATATGTTTATTTTTTTACCCCTGCCACATTGGCCCTGACTTTCTTTGTTATCAACACCTGTTATTATTCCTTGCCATATTTTCATGTCATTGCTTCGAGCGTACGCACTATAGCCATCATTTGATTTGTTTGTAAGGACAATCAAACCAAGCTCACACTTCGCAATGCTAAATAACCTATCAAACATTAAATTATAAAGGATGTTCAAATCGCACCTTTTAATAAAAAGTCGGTCTAACATTAGAATTAAGTCTAGCAGATCCTTTTGTTTTGAGACTGTAGCTTCGGCTTCGACTTGCTCTGTAATGTCATGAGCATATTTAATAATGCGCAATATTTCCCCATCCGGTGAAAGAATGGGGCTATATGTGGCGTGAATCCAGAATGCATGGCCAGATTTATTAACACGACTGAATCGCCCAGAAATACTCTCCCCCCGACTTAGCTGTACCCAGAAGTCCAAATACGCCTTGGACATAACATATTCTGGATAGCATAAAACACTATGATGTTGCCCAAGTAACTCGTCTCGTTGATAGCCAGTTAACTCTTGATATATTGAATTGAATGCAATTATTTCCCCGTTCAAAGCGAACTCAATCACCCCTAAAGAGCGATCAATTGCCCGAAGAAGAGACTGGTATTCGGATTCCAGTTTCTTTCTATTTGTTATATCTGTCGCAATCTTAATAACACCAAGAAACACTCCATCCTTATCAGTTATACGTGTGTAAGATGCTTGAATCCATACATCCTCCCCATATTTATTGAGTCTACAAAACTCACCAGACACAATAGCCCCAGAAACAATTTCACCCCACCAAACATTATGCCCTTCTATTTGTGCCGGGGATAGTAAAACACTGTGGGACTTTCCAATTAATTCTTCGCACTTGTACCCAAATATACCTGCAAAAAAATCATTTACTGATGTTATTACAGCATTCATATCAAACTCTACAATCCCGTACGCAAAGTTGATTGCTTTAAGCCTATCATATGAATAGTTTGATTCAATTTTTTTTGTATAAATGTTGCTTTTTTTAATCTGTTTGAACATTGTGAGCCTTTGTTAAGTTTTGTCATCATATTAATTATTATAGTAGATCTATGTGCGGCGTTAATGGGATGGTCGCCCCTCCCCAAAACGGCATCTGAGTGCCAAAGTGGCGAATGTAAGTTCCCACTGATGAGAGAGGCGCCCTTCATGAAGACTACGACTATCGGCATCGATCTGGCAAAACATCTCTTCTAATTACATGGCGTTGATCAACATGGCAAGACGGTCCTCAAGCGACAGTTGAAGCGGGGTCAGATGCTCTCATTCTTTAGCAATCTTCCTCCTAGCTTGATCGGCATTGGATTTGACCCCATAGATCCAGACACTTTTTCCCGCTTAGGGTTGTGATACCCGACTGCGCAGAGATTCCCGGGGTGAACGGTATCCCAAGGCGCTGTGCGGGTGGTGCTCGTTATAATGCTCAAACGCGATGGCCAAATTGCCTACCGCTGTTCGGCTATCTGGTTTCGGCATCATCTCGATATAGTCTCGCTTCATCGTCTTCACGAAGCTCTCCGCTATACCGTTGCTCTGTGGGCTTCTCACCGCAGTCGTTCTGGGCTCCAACCCGAGCTCTCGTGCAAATACGCGGGTCTCATGGGCTCGATACGCCGAGCCATTATCAGTCAGCCACTCCACCGGTGATGCCGGCAACGAATCCCCGAAGCGACGTTCAACAGACCTCAGCATGACATCTTGCACCGTGGCACTGTCGTAAGCCCCGGTACTAGCAGCCCAGTCCAAGGTTTCCCTGTCACAGCAGTCCATGGCGAACGTGACTCGTAGTTTTTCACCGTTATCGCAGCGAAACTCGAAGCCATCTGAGCACCAACGTCGATTGCTCTCTTTGACGGCAACACGCCCCTTATGTGCCCGCTGGGTCAATGGTGCAGCCGGTTTTCTTTCCAGCAGCAGTCCATGATCGCGCATGACGCGATATACCCGTTTGGCGTTTACCACAGGCTCTCGTGTTGCCTCTGACTGACGCCGTAACAGCGCCCAGACTCGGCGATAGCCATAGGAGGGAAGCTCAGCCATCGCCTCCATGATCCGGCCAAGTAAGGCAGCATCATCATGCTGGCGATGATGACGACCATCTTGCCAACCTGGTTTTCGATGAACACGAACGGATAGCTGCGCACGCGATACATTAAGGGCCTTGCTCACAGCACTTAATCGTCGTCCCCCGGCAACAAGGGCGCATGCGCAATCCATTTTTTTGCTCGACCATACTCCACGGCTTCTTTGAGGATCTCGTTCTCCATGGTCTTCTTCCCGAGCAGACGCTGGAGCTCTCGGATCTGCTTGATGGCAGCAGCCAACTCTGAGGCAGGAACAACATCCTCACCGGCGGTGATCGCCGTGAGAGACCCTTCCTGGAATTGCTTACGCCATTTGAAAAGCTGGTTGGCGTTGACGTCGTGCAAGCGAGCGACATGAGAGACGGTCATTCCGAGCTCAAAGGTCTGCTGCACGATGGAGATCTTTTCCTGCGGAGTCCGGCGTCGACGGCGCTCAGCCCCTGTTAACACTTCGACCATCTTCTCGTTGCGACTAGTACTGAACATAGTTCCAAGACTACCTCTTAAGTTAAGAGGGGCGAAGTGTCTGGATCTTCAAGGGGCCAATCTAGGCATGGAGGCATGCGGCAGTGCCCATTACTGGGCCAATAAATTGCAAGGGCTGGGGCATACCGTCAAGCTGATGGCGCCTCAGTTCGTTAAACCCTATGTAAAGACCAACAAGAACGATGCTGCGGATGCCGAAGCTATTTGTGAAGCAGTGACTCGGCCCACCATGCGGTTCGTGCCGATAAAGAGCAGCGAACAATTGGCCATCCTGGCCTTGCATCGTGCCCGACAAGGCTTCATCAAGGCCAGGACAGCCCAAGCCAACCAGATCCGGGGCCTGTTAGCAGAATATGGGTTCATCCTTCCTCAAGGCATCACCCACATAGGCAAACACGTTCCCGAGTTGCTGGAGGACAGTGAAAACGGCTTGCCAGGAATATTTCGCCATTTGTTAATGCGACTTCACGAGCACCTAAAGATGCTCGACAAGCAGGTAAACGAATTGGAGGACGCAATCGTTTGCTGACATAAGGACAGTGCCGCCAGCCAAACCTTAGCCCAGTTGCCAGGTATCGGCCCTATCACCGCAAGCGCACTGGTTGCTTCCATCGGCAATGCGAAAAACTTCAAGAATGGCCGGCAATTGGCCGCGTGGCTGGGGTTAGTGCCACGGCAACACTCCAGCGGTGGTAAGCAGAACTTGCTTGGGATCAGCAAGCGTGGTGACAGCTATCTGCGCACCTTGTTAATTCATGGCGCTCGGGCGGTGCTACGAGTAGCAGAACGCAAGGAGTCGTTCTCGGGAAGCTGGCTGGCCGGGGTGATGGCTCAGCGCAACCTTAACGTGGCAGCGGTAGTGCAAGCCAATAAGACGGCTAGAATCATCTGGGCATTGCTGGCACACGACAGAAAATATGATGCCCACTATGGCATGGCCGCATGAAAAACAGGTTTGGCAATGTAAGGGCTGATTGACAGTCCTATGACCAAAAATTGGTAAGGAAGCACCGATTGCACAGGCAATCATGAAGTGATGGCGAGACAGGTCAGACCGTGGCTGGTAAAACCCGAGGGAAACAAAGTACTCCAAGTACGTGGCGTTGATAGCGGAGCCAGCCAGCGAATTCCATCAGGGATAGAGGCAGTAGCCTCGATCAAAATCCGGATCTATGGCTGCAATCTCCACCTGACTCACTTTCATGGATTGAGGGCTTGGCAAACCGGGGGCGACCATCTATGTTTCCCTAATTGACCAACAAGTCATGACCTCCCCAGCCCCAGGTGACCGCTACACTCGGGGCTTTCTGACCGGCAGACCAAGGGTGTTCAGTTTGTTGATTGCACCAACATACGCCATCACTTCCCC
>NZ_JAPDCI010000044.1:0-6391 GCF_027705905.1 Aeromonas sp. Y293-4
GGGCTGGGCGCGGCCAGACGACCCGCTCCGGGCGCGGTTGCTACGGCCCGACTTCGAGGCGTTCAAGGACAAGAGCGACAAGACCGCCATCAAAAAACAGATCACTGAACACCTGCTCGGCGCCGCCGCGCAGGGGGTGATCTCCAATGCCGCGGAGCTGCGGGACTACCTACAAACATCGCTCGGGTGCGAAATCACACGCGCTGGGGCCGATTACACCAGCATCAAGCCGGAGGGCTATCCCCAAGCTATCCGGTTAAAAGGGGAACTCTATGGAGCATCTTGGACAGCAGAAAGAACGCTTGAGCGAGAGGCTCGCGCAACAGCACGAGCAGGCATTGGGCGAGGTGGAGACGTTAGCGAAAGCGGTGCTCGACGAGCTCAAGAAAGACTTAAAAAAGCGTGTGAACGGCGAGCTGAATACAACCGTGGGCGCTATCCGGGACGGGATAAAGGGATTGCCACAGCAGATCACCGACTCGGCCGACCCATTGAGGGAGGTTTTGGATCAGGCCCAGAGCGAGGCCAACACCCTCAAGCTGATCTCCAGCGTCTGGCTCAAAGCCTTGCTGGTCGGGGTATGCACCGCCGTGGGGATCGGGCTGGGGAGCTGGGGTGTATTGAGCTGGATGGGCAGCGAAGTTCAGCGACTGAACAGCGAGATCCGCAGCGCGAAAGCCACGCTGGCCCAACTCCCCAATGGGGTGAGTTACGTCAAGGGCGAGGATGGCAAGGGCTACATCCTAGCCCCCAGCATAGGGACGCCGTTCGAAACGAAGAGCGGCAAGATGGCCGTGGAGGTGAACTGAATGACCGAACTGGAGCGGATACTGCTCGACAGGCTAGAGCAGATAGAGACAGCGCACCGGCAGCAGACGGCGGCTTTGGAGCAGCAATTGCAGCAGCAGGCGCACTCTTTGAGCGAGTTGCAGACCGCTTGCACCAGCGCGCTGGCGAGCTGCGGGACGCTATGCAGCGAGCTACAGCGTTCGTTCGAGACGTTGCAGAGCGGGGTAGAGCGGTCGAACAGAGCGACCACGACAGCGTTTGGCAGCTTGAACAACAGTGTCAACGACTTGAGCAAGGCGCTGGACGCCTTGCAGAGGGCGCAGCGTTGATCGCAGACAGGGCTGCGGATCTGCGAAAAGAGCAGCGGCGAGATCGTGGCTTGAGCATGTGATATATCGTCACAGTGACAATAATTAAGGAGATCGGGTATGAAATCAGGTCGGTTGGGCACACCTGACACAGTGGCGCATATTCGCCAGTTCCCCCCGGTTGAGTACGAGCTGGCGAGCTATCAAGGCTCCCCGTGGCTATGGGCCGATGGAGAACCGCTGATCGACCTCCTCGATGCCACCATAGATTGGATGATCGATGACGACGGCAGCCGCTGGATCGTCATTGATACCGAATACCTGCGCCAGCAAGTGGCCCACTATGCCCTGTTGTCCGCCGATGCATGGCGGCAACGGCTGCTCGATGCAGGCGTGGAGGTGGATTGAGGTGCGATTGAGTGATCGGTTTCCGGGGCTGATGCTGTGGCATACGGTGGCGGCACTGGCCGCCGTGTTCGCGGCGAAATCCCTGCTGTACTGGGCTGCGGACAGGTTGGGTCTTGGGCCGCTCTACAGCGTCTTGGCGGGGCCTTCGTGGGATATGGCGGCATGGATTGCACTGCTGGCGCTGGTGCTGCGCTGGATGCGGGTATAGGGCCTGCCGCGCTGCGCTTGGCGGCCCCCGAGCCAGTGGCGACAGACTGCGCTAGTCGCCCCAGTTCGGGGGCTGCATTGCAGTACTGCAATCGGGCTGTGACGGCGCTTGGATTGCGTGGTAAATTTGGGTATCGCTAGGTAATACCTTTGACTAACAGTGAGGTCTTATGTCCGCAGCTACCAAACCCATGTCTATCAAACTTGATAGCGATACCCAAAGCCGGATCAAGCAGCTAGCTGCTGCCCGCGACCGTTCAGCGCACTGGATGATGCGCGAAGCCATCACCCAGTATGTTGAGCGCGAAGAGCGCAAGGAGGCGTTCCGCCGCGATACCCTCGATGCTTGGCAGGAGTTTCAGGAGACTGGTTTGCATGTCTCTCTTGAGGAGGCAGATCAGTGGTTGGCTGGTTGGGGCACCGAGATTGAAGGTGGTGCACCTGCATGCCACAAGTGATCCTCTCTCCGGCTGCTCTGCGTGACCTTAAACGGCTGCGCGAGTTCTTGCACAGTAAGAGCCCGGTTGTTGCACAGCGAGCAGCCCAAACCATCCGTTCGGCGCTGGCCCAGCTCGGGCAACAACCCGCGATGGGGCGTCCTATTGAGGGGCTCCCGGAGGTGTTCCGCGAGTGGGTGATCCCCTTTGGGGGCAGTGGTTATCTGGCGCGTTACCGCCTAGAGGGCGAAACCGTAGTGATCTTGGCTCTGCGTCACCAGCGCGAAGCCGGGTTTATTTAGGTCAGGGAGGTGTAATGGGTGGTTTGAACTGGGAAAAAGCTGCTAAAAACGCCAAGGCAGACAAGCGAGCTACAGGGCTGGATCTCCTCCGCAACCCTGCTGATGAGATGAGCGAAATTACTCGGTTGCAGCAGGCTCGGCAGAAGAAGAACAGACCTACCCCAAGGGCAAAACTGGACGTTGTAGACGTAGCTCCTGAACTTGCAGGGCAAGCGGTGGGCGAGGCAATACAAAGGGGTCGGTTGATCGATAAGGCGTTAACCTTTGAAGAACGCAAGGCGGCGGCATTAAAGCGTCACGCAGAGAAAACAGGTAAGACCTTACCAGAGCCCAATAAGCCACAGAGCAAGACGGTGCAGCACAAGGCCGATCAGGCAGAGAAAAAGCAACGACGAGCAGCCAAGGCAGAACGAAGCAAGCTGCGGGCTGAATGGCGCAAGACTTTGCCGCCGGAGCAGGCTGAAGCGAATATTAATCAGCTCAAAGCGGAAACCAAAGCCGCACGGAAGAACCGGGTGCCGGTTGACGACACTCCACCGTGGTAAACGAGAACCAAGATATGCAAGGTGATTTGGACCAAGAGGCTTGGGAGCGCTCACACATTGAGGCTGCATTGAGTGAGGCAGATACTGGTGACTTTTTGCCGGAAAAAGAGATGGCAGCGAAGTTCAATCAGTTGGGCCAGCGGAACAACGCAGAGGCCGACCGTTGGAAGCTTGAGAACCATGAGGCCATCCAAGAACTGAATCGGATAGTCGAAGAGCGCGGCTTATTTTCCGATGGATTATTTGATGTCGAGCAGGTCATGGAGAGGGTTAGCAATGGAGAAGAGACCCTGCACTCACTGGACGATGTGGAACGAGAGTTAGGCTTTGATATTAGCGGGGAGTGACTGATGCGTAGACTGCCTAATAAATACGAGAGGTGCATCTTGTATCAGGGAGCTAAAGACGAGGCGTTTGCTTCACCTGGTGAAGAGTATGCAGCCGCATTTTATTGGTTATCGCGTATCGACTGGCTCGATTTAGACGAGGCCAAGGTGATTGCCAAGCAAGCATCAGAGAGAGTTATTGCAGTTCACGCATCAAGTAATTCAGATGGGGATGATGCAATTTTCGCTGTCGTTCGTGAGCGTTTGACCAGCCCAAAGAAGGGGGTCAGGAAGCATCTTGGAGAGCTGTGAAACTACTGGGATAGGTAACGTTGCCGAGGCAAGGTTAGTGCTGTAACGTATTGCCCAGAAAAGACAAACCCCGAATCTCTGCGTTTCAACTTGGCGGAAGAGAACAGAGGATTCGGGGCCGTTCACAAAGAACAGGGAAAGCATAACACATGCAAGATATCAGACAACCCAGAACCGCCAATAAGGCGGTTAGCATTGCTAGGTAACTTCAAGCAACTCCTGCCCGAATTTGTCGAGTGTCAGCCAGTTAAGGGCGGCCCTACCTGCTGGCTACCTCGCGATAGCGCCATGCAGATCGAACGCATCAGGGCGCATCTCAATGACCGTCATTGGCTGATGGTCGATCATGACTGCTCGCCGACTGTTCACGCCCACACCCTGTACGACATCGAGCCGAACGTGGTGGTCTACAACCAGACCAATCCCCATCGGCACCAAGCCTTCTGGCTGCTAAAAGATCCGGTCTACTGTCAGCCGGAGGTACGCGAGCGCCAGCCGTACCGCTATCTGACGGCCATCGAGGCCGCCTATGACGAGCATTACGGGGCCGATCTCTGCTTTGCGCGTCACATCCATCGTAATCCCTGCGCCTTCATCAACGATACCGACTGGCGGCACTGGCGGACACACACGCTTACAGAGCTGGCGGCACCGGTAAATCTATCTGCACGGCGAGCCAAGGCGCTAGACCGCTCCATAGACGCCTCAGAGGGCCGTAATAACGCTTTGTTTGATGAGGTAAGGCGATGGGCTTACCCACAGGTAAAAATCGCTCGTAGCGCGTCCTATGAGGTTTGGCATCGTCAGGTAGTGACACGAGCCTTGGCTATGTCAGAGCAGATCGTCAGTGACAGAGGGGCATTGCCTGCCCGTGAGGTGGGTTATGTGGCCAAGAGCGTGGCCGAGTTCGTCTACTACCGCTACACCGGGGCAGGCAGCGTTCTGACGCCAGAGCTTCGGGCCATCAAGGCCGAGCAGGGGCGGAAGGGCGGTAAGCGGTCCAAGGGAGGGGGAAGGCCGACAGGCACAAACCGGACGAACTGGGAGCTTTGGGAGGCTATCCAGCGCATGAAGGCTGCCGGATACCCGCACAGCACAATCGCCGCTGATCTCAATATCTCAGGCAGTACGGTCAGCAAGTACGCCAAGATTTCAAAATAGCGATCGCGAAAACAAGCTATCAGTTGATCCCCCCCTTTGAGGGGGTCTTTTTCCCCGCAAAGGGGTTTTCTTTGAGCTCTAAAAAGCATTGAAGAGAGAGGATCGGTGCGAGGGGGGTAAGGCCGTTCCCGAAGGGCGGTCCATCAGGCCATGTGTTCGGCCTGTGGGCCGTAGGTCTTATCCCCGGAGCTGTTTTGTCTCTGCTGTTCGCAGTGCCCGCAGGATCTCCCCGGCCTGCTCTGGGGTCAGCACCACCACCGACCCTCCATCTCGGATCGCTTGCATCTGGGCATCCAGCCCCTCCACCAATGCCCGATTTATCGTCACAGTAACGTTATTGTCCTGCTGCTTTGCACGGTAGGCGGCCTGTCGTTCTGCCCCTGTTTTGGCTGTTCCGGTCTTTGGCCTACCCCGTCCGCGCTTGATGCCAAACATGTCCCCAGTCCCCTGATCCTTGGTGTCCTTCATGGTGTTATTTCCTGTCACTGTAACGGTAATTGATTATGTGTCACTGTGACGATAATTGGCAAGTTGCCGACCCCCTATTTTTTTGCTGTACTGGTATTAAGCCAGCCGACCCGTATTACGTTTTAGCCTGCTTCGCGGCTCAACGTAACACGGGGCTGGTGAGGGGCTATGCCCCTTCAATCCCCCTAAACCCACCGCCGGAGGCAGCGTGTCCAAGGCCCAAAAGATAACCACCGTCAGTGTCAGGATCGACGCGCCGACCGCCGCCGAATGGCGGGGAAGGGCGGAGGCATCTGGCCTCAGTTTGTCGGACTGGATCAGGGGGGCGGTGGACGCCCAGCAGCAAACGCACCTGCCGACGCCGACCCGTCGCCCCGTCCGAGTTCGGGATACCAGCAACGATGCCGATCCGGTGTTGATGCGCCAGTTGGCCGGGATGAGCAACAACCTCAACCAGATAGCCCGAGCCCTGAACGAATGCCGGTTGGCCGGCTCGTCGGTGCAACTGGTGGAGTTGCTGGCCCTGCTGCGCAGCATCGAGGCACAGGCGGGCCGCCTGCTGCCCCAGTTGCCGCCGCCCCCCAAGCCTGCGGCCAAGGGGCGCGACGATGCTCATTAAATTCCTCTCCCACGGTACGGGCAGCGGTGCCCGTGCTTCGGCCTACCTCATGGGCTCTCACGATCACACAGGTGAACCACGGGCAGGGGTGGCGGTACTGCGGGGTGATCCGGTGCTGTTCGCGGCGGTGGCCGACTCGCTGCCGTTCCAGCATCGATACCGGAGTGCGGTGATCTCGTGGGCGACGGAAGAGGCCCCGACCGCCGACGAGATCACGGCGGTTTTGGCAGACTTCGAGGCGGTGGCGTTTGCAGGGCTAGAGCCGGAAGACGTCCACCTGACGGCGGTTCAGCACGACGAACCGGATGGCGGGGTTCACGTCCACATCCTGATCCCCCGTGTTCACCTGGGCACGGGAAAATCGTTCAACCCGGCCCCACCTGGTCACCGTAAAGCCTTCGATGCGGTAAGGGATAAACACAACCACGAAAAGGGCTGGGCGCGGCCAGACGACCCGCTCCGGGCGCGGTTGCTACGGCCCGACTTCGAGGCGTTCAAGGACAAGAGCG
>NZ_JAPDCI010000045.1:0-5011 GCF_027705905.1 Aeromonas sp. Y293-4
AGTATAAGATCACACCCAGATCGGTCGGTCAAATCCTCTTAACATTGCTTCAAAACGTTCACGATCTCGCCCTGCCTCTACATCGTCTTCTGATATTGTTTTTAACTCAGAAAACTCTTCAGTCAGATCACGTGATTCGAGCCAACGACTCAATAAACCATTTCGATAGAAGGCAAGAACATCCTCAATGTTGAAGTTCTCTCGAAGCTCATCCAAATTCCGGATCGGTTTTCCATCAACTATTAAATTAAATTTGATTGTCTTTGTCATTTTTATTTCACCCCACCATTACTAACAGAAAACACTAATGAAAAAATTACCGATGCTATTAGTTACACTTTTTGAACCTTCTAACAGGCGTGATGCAGCGGTTTTAACGCTATTAGCCACAACTTTACTGATAATTTTGCCACCTTCCCAAATGGCACGTCCCACAGAATTGCCGGCAATCCCACCCATAACGCCCCCTACAATGCCCCCTATCACGGCGCCTATAGGTCCTAGTATTAAGCCTACGTTGGCTCCTATTGTTGCACCCTCTGCACCTAGTGCCAAAGAGCCGATCAAGCTGCAAGTTGTATCACCCGCTCTGTCCAATGCCTCTTCGCCGCTGATTTTTCCAGATGCTACATCTGCAAGGATTTTAACATTTTCGATCCCGACGCATACTGCGTTTGCAATTTGGCCAGCGGGTGTGCGGCTTAGAGTTGCTCCAAGCCAGCCACTTCTACAGGCAACAACCATACCGCCGGTTACAGCAACTGTTAGCCCAGAGCTGACTCCCGACTTTAAGGCACTTTCGGCAAACTCTATAACATCTTCCTCAATGCTGTTGTTAGCCTTCCCTCTTAGAGTATTCCAGATTCGTCGACCTAGAATACGCGCACCTTGAAAACCAATTGCCAACATAGCTGCCACACCAGCCTTCTGCCCTATATTCTTAGCAATAGCTTTACTATTAACATCATTCCATTCGTATTGTTTGGCATCCTGCTCTTCTTGGATTTTACGCTGACGTTCCTTGGCATCGCTTTTGGAGAAAGGCTTTGACTTTACGCCTTCATGTTCAATAATTTCCGTGCTGTTATTGATTTCTTTCCCTTGACCTTCTGGTACTAATTTTCTTTGCCCCCGATAGTCCCCCTTATCAAAAAGCTCTTTGGTGGAGTCCGCATTAGCACCGTATTTTGACTGGTAGCGTTTGACTATCTTACCATTTCCATCTCGAATAACTATATCGACTGAATTCTTACCATATGTTTGACCTGGTGCTGGCTTAAGTACTTCCGCACGGTAACTACTTCCCTGTGCAGCAGCTTCCATATTAAAACTTTCGACATGGTGTTGCTCGGCAATGAAACCATCCAGATGCCATGATTGATTAATCTCACCATCCCTTCTATACATCAATTTAATATTGTCATTATTTGCCTGTTCTATGGCTCTGTCGATTTCGGCAGCGTAACTTCCAATATCATTAACCCCCTGAGCCTTAGCACCATTTTCTATTGCTGTTTTAAGATAACTACTACGGGATAGTCCTCGCTCACGATATTTGATGAGAGTCTTTTTTTCATCCTCAAACATCTGGACGCATTCAACAATTATTCGCGCTGTTTTGTTTCGTTCATCTATATCATTCCATATAGTTGGATACTGAGAAAACTTACTATCAAGCCAAGCTATATCTGGAGTCTCGTCTAACTTATTGCTATAGGATTGTACGAATGACTGAACTACTTCACCTACTTTTAGGCGATTCTCGCCGACCAAATCAATCGAAAATGCCTTTTCTATATTATCCGCACTGTCATCTGGATTAAGAACATCTTTTTCGATCAGATGTACAATCGAGTGTATGGTTTCTGTAGTGTTTTTAGTTTCATTATCTTTTGTTTCAATCATTGCTTTTCACTCCTTTGAGTTTTCTAGACTAAACGATGAAAACATAACCCAGGCAAATGAAGTAATTTCACTATAACCATGAAAACACTCTGAATTTTGCACTTTAAGCATTGAGGAATGCTCTCGCCTCGACGGTAGTCACCGACGTAATCACAACCACTACAACGCTTTGTGCCCAGTGTATAAATACTATGACCACTCTCCCCTTTGAAATTTAATATTATTTCGGTATCACATATAGTTGCCCCAGAACACAGACCAAATAAGTAAACAATGAATGTGTCTGTGCGACTTATGCCGGAGTTGCCACTAAATTCGCGGCTCGCAAAGCTGAGTTGCTGACTCACGCTGACCTCATGCCAGATACCAATCAGGGCAAACTATCTCACATTAAGGACCTGTTCGCACCTTATCTTGATAAAGGCATTTTTTGCGTCAACAAAACTCATGATTGCGGTCAGGATAGGCCTGTAATCCGGAGATTAAAGTGACGGGGCAGTTCGTCCCTAAATGGGCTGACCTCGATTAGTCCCCTAGGTAAAAGGCTCCTGCCAACATGCCATATACAATGCGCACTCGGATATCTGCCTTCGGTAACACACCAAGAAGTGCTTCACCCTTTTGCAGTGTTTCGCTATGCCAAAAACACCAGAGCGCAGATTCGACCACTGCGAGCCAATCACTTATGCCGAGTTGATTTCGTGATTTTCGGCGCCAACTCCCACGCAACACAGCACAGCTATTTGGAGATGTTGCTGCCAGCGCCCGCTGCTCCATAACGCTTACCGTTAATCCATGCAGCTTGGCCTGACGACTGCCACGCCCTCCTCGCAGCAATTTGTCGAGTAGCAGCGCCAACAGACGAAACGCATCCTGATCTTCAAAGCAAGCAGCCTCCCCCAGCAAATCGGCGGCACCGGTCATCAGTTGCTCACGCCCCAGATAGATGGGCTGTGCAGTGCGATCCAGCCGATGTTGCTCGACATGGATAGCCAGTGCAGTCACCACCGCCAGTGGTGAAGTCTCACCCTCTTGGTGACACGTGCCTTTGGCAAGCAGAACGGTTAGCTCCCTAGCTCGCTCGGCTGACAGTAGGCAATATATCCCCCTAACCAGGGGCATGGCCGCCTGATCCGATAACAGTCTTGAGTTCATAGCGCCTCAGTGACGATCGCGTTTGAAGTGGGTGGTTTTATGACCGACGGTGACAATCTCACCGTCTTGCAGTACCAGATAGTGACCGCGCAGCCGCTGGCAGCATTCCGCTGGCACTCCGTACTCGGCTTGCAGCATCGTCACGCCTTTGCGATCGAGATAAACCAGTTCGCGTCCCTGGTGATAAGAAGAACGTCCGATGCTCAGCAGCAGCTCTACCAGCTCGGGAGCAATACCGCGCTGCTGCATCCGGCACGCGGCGTGATGGCTGTACGCACTATCCAGCTTCCCGTTCATGACATGTTCCTTTGGCGCTCATTTAGATGGACTCATTATATGTAGCCTGTATACTCATGCCGATACTGGTTACATAAACATGTCGCATTTTGGAGCACGTATGGCACCCAAAGAGCTCACCTGGGATCAAACCCTGCGTTTTCGTCTGCTGGAAATCGTGTTGCAGTGGGAAGGACGGCTGACCACCAATCATTTGATGACCGCCTTCAATATCGGCCGCCAACAGGCGTCACGGGATATCAACCACTACCTGACACACTACTCACCGGAAGGGTTGGTCTATGACAGAAGCCTGAAGGGATACAAACCCACAGAGCACTTTGTCCCGCGCTTTAGTGAGGGAAAAGTAGATGAGTACCTGATGCTGCTACACCGTGAAAAGCAGCACCAGCGACAACATGAAGCGGGCCTGCTGACACTTCCGCTGATGGATCTGCGCTACGGCCATATCGAGATCCTAGATGTGCCAAACCGCCATATCGACCCCAGGATTGTGCGCGGTTTGGTGCAGGCGGCCCGTGGCCAGCTGCGGGTCGATGTCGACTACGTATCCCTCAGTTCAGAGGAGCAGAGTGGCCGTAATATAGTGCCCCACACTCTGGTCTATGATGGGATCCGCTGGCACGTACGCGCCTACTGCGAGAAGAAGGGGGAATATCTGGACTTTGTGATGAGTCGTTTTCGGGGCGAACCGGATCTGCTGGATGCCTCCCCCCACGGCCGGGATCAAGATCTGGAGTGGAACACCCAGGTGACCGCTGTAGTCGTTCCCAACCCAGGCCTCAGCGAGGGACAGCAGGCCATCATTGCCAGAGACTATGCCATGACTGGGAACCAGCTGTTGATCAGTCAACGGATCCCCTTGGTCCATTACGCATTAGAGCGGATGCAAGTGAGCTATAGCTGTGAACACCAACAACATCCCCTGCTCTACCCGCTGGTACTGGCCAACCGGGACGAGCTGATCAAGCAAGGTTGCACCTTCAAACTCAAGAGCGCGGATTTGATTTGTTTAATGTAGTGCTCAACTAAAATCGCAACCAAGTTCTAGGACAAGGTGGAATTTCCACTGTCTATGTCGTTAACAAAGAAAAGAGCTATACGATAACCTAATGTCAGTCAGCTCAGCTTGGCTGACATTGTTTTACTGACTGTTTTCACCGCCCCACTTCTGTGATCCAACCGTAACAATTCATCGATAGCTTCAAGATTCAACAGCAATACCTCATTCCGCGACCATACACCTATCACCACATCAATCTCACACCATTATCGGTAGTGATAAATGGAACAACACAGCCCTCCTACAACTGGTACAGCTGCTGGCGGCAGAGCCGCAGCAAACACGAAAAACTCCATTGGAGCCCATTCGTAGACACCTCAACCCACACCGGTGATACTGCTCATATCTTGTACAGAACTTAGCCACTTACGTTCAGCGCAAAATGACTTTTTCAGGACCCAGTCCAACGAGTGTTTTTTTGAGGTAGCCATGGCACGCACCCTTGATGAAATATTGACCACAGAAATGCCCGACGTTGTCACTCAGGCTAGGGAAAAAGCAGAGCAAATGCGACGGTAATCCCCCCATTTTTTGGAGCACTCAAAAGTAGAGGTCATGCGGCCTGTGCCAAGCGCTGTTTCGGCGTGTAGC
>NZ_JAPDCI010000046.1:0-4270 GCF_027705905.1 Aeromonas sp. Y293-4
TAGCGGATTTACGATTGCCGTATTTGTCCACAGAAGACGTTGCCTGATGACCCATGATGTAGGCAATGCGCTGCCGGTCGAGCCCAGACGCTTTGAGCTCAGAGCCCATCTGATGGCGCCAGCTGTAAAAGGTCGGCAGCGATTTTCGCGCCGGCCAGAGGTTTTTGCCCGCCGCACGCAGCCTGTCCTGCAATGAGCCAATTTTTGCTTTCTTTGCCTCGGTCACCATGAGTTGCAATTTCTCTGGCGACAGCGTGTCAAACTGTAAGACCCTATCTGCACCACGTTTGCCATCATGACTTTTTTTGGCTCCGATAACGGTGAGCCGATTACCCTGCGCAGTTATGGTGGCTAGTTCAGCAGGTCTTATCCCCGCGCGCATAAACAACAATATGGCCGCCAACATAGCGCTGTCATTACGCGCCTTAAAATACTGAATCAGTGCAACGAGATCATCATTATCGACCTTTTTAACTCTTTTTTGTTTTGCCTTAACCGGTATATCTGGCCTACTCAGGGCCTGAATTCGCTCGGCCGCGTCGGGAAAATTCAACAATTGTTGATGATATACCAGTGCACAGCGCAGTTTTCGCCAATAGCCAGGACTGCATTTTGAAGCGCGAGCCAACAATTCATCCGCAATGTTTTTTGCTGTGATATTAAGGCCCTTTTCCTTTAGGATTTCATAATGATTTTTTGCCAGTCTTTCATATTCCTTTTCCGTTGCCTGTGTAGCCATTCGGTCATCTCCCAGAGCGCTTGAATAACGCCTTCTTTAGATAGTGGGCAGGATTTCCCCACCCACGACGTGGATCCCTTTATTAAAGGTGCGATTTAGTTTTAAATTAATGCTGAATGCGTGATGTAGACAGTGATTTACTGCGCCACAGAAATTCGCTGCATTAAAACACTCATCAATCTCTGCATGACAGCAGGAGTTGCCAGTAATGCGTCGACATCGAATTCGCTTTCTGTGTTTTTATCTTCAGTTTTTTGATTACAGCTCGGCACAGTAACTTGAGCCTGCTGACCAGCCATACAGGCATTAAATACCGTGTCAGCCCTACCCCTATAATCAGGGGCGTCCTCCATCAACCACTTGCCATAATGGCGTACCACCATTTCTGTACCGGTGTGCCCCATCTGACGGGCTATCCACTCGATGCTGATCCCCGCCGAGAGCAGTTGGCTTGCATAGGTGTGCCGAAATTGAGATGGCCCCCGATAACGCACCCCAGCAGCCTGACAGAACGGCCTGAAAAACCGCTCACGGAACTCATCAACCGAGGCATAACTGCGCCTTTTGGCGTTGTAGTAAGCCAGCAGGGTGCGTTGTTCACTCATCTGAGTGCGATTGTCCGACCTCGTGACCGTAATCTTCTTAGCCTTACGATGCTCCGCTAGCCTCATCAAGGTTTTGAGAGATCCAACAGCCTGTTCTGACAGCTCTATCGTGCGAATAGATCCCCTGGTTTTGGGCGTTTTGTACTGCCCATCAACCAACGCAAGGTCAACCAATAAGGTCTGCTTGTCGAGATTGACCGCCTCCGCACTGACCGCCATTAACTCACTGATGCGCAGACCCGTAGAGATACCGAGTTGGATGAGTGACACCTCCAGCAAATGGGTGCTTTTCAGGGCGAGAAATGCCTTAATTTCGTATTGATAAAATGGATCAGGTTCGTCCACCTCAAATTTACATTTTTTAATGCCATCCATTGGACTGGTATGAATAACACCATCGCTGACAGCTCGTGCAAAGACTTGTCTCAATATATCCAAATATTGGTTAATGGTATTTCCTTTATATTTTTTGTTGCAAAATTTCACTACGAGTAGTTCAATGTCACTCGCACGATATGACGTCAGCGGTTTATCACCAATCCATTTTATCAACTGTTCTGCTTTACGCTTCGAAATGTCATAGGTTGTCTGCGCATACTGGTATTTTTTGATTTCCAGGTGCTGACGAATGGCTGCCGCCAGTGAATGCTCATCAACAATGACTGAACGCACAGTGTTGTGTTTAGTTTTTTGTTTTTGAACGGTCCTTTTATTGGTTTGTTTGTTCATAATTACCCTCATTACAGTTATAAATACTCCTTCAATTACAAAAACAGCAATAGCAAAACGTGATGCTCACGCATCGATACCGAGAGGGTAATAGTGCACCTAAAAACAGCGATATAAATTACTCTGTGACGCTATAAACAGATAAGTTTCACCTCAAAATCCTGTTAATTTGTCAAATGCCAAGTATACATTAGCGATAGCTGATGTCATTTAATCGATATAATCAAATGTTCCCGTCAGATTTTTACTCAACATTGCATCAAGCAAATACCATGTGTTATTCACTTCACCCGAATTTGGGTAATAAAAACCCGTTCAGCGTATCGAAGATAGCTGTGATATTGGTGGTATTTTTTAAATCTGAAGGGGTGATAACCCTTGTTTGAACGAGATAAACGTGTCGGTGTGTTCTACGCCATATTCATTTCGTTTCGATCCTTCGTGTTTACTGTCGTTGTTATGTCCTTGTTAGCAGCTTTATCAGCATACTACAACGATTGAGGACCACTCGTCAATGAAAATAACCCACAAAGAAAAAGAAATGTCAACATATTTTTATTAGGTTTTTTAAATATTTTCCAATGTGCTTAAAATCATTATAAATCATGAAGATAGGGCCATGCCCGCCCCATTAAACCGCCGAGAAATGCCTCATATTGGTTTTTTCATGGGGGGGAGACAGCCCTGTTACCCAAAAAATATGCGTCATCTTTACGGTGATTTTCCCCCTGACAGCAGGTGGTGGGGTATCAGGTCGGTAGGAAGGGATTGGATTTTCTCATTCAGCAGCCTAATGTTCACACGTTTGCCATAGCGGCCAAACGTCAGGCCGTTTTTACTGTGTCCCGCAAGTTCGGCTACAACATGCTCAGCGACATCCGCCTGCTGTAACTCATCGATGAAGGTATGCCGCAGCCCGTAAAGCGTGGGACGGCCCTGACCTACGATGCCAGCCTCATTGAGGTGGCGTTGGAAGCGACAGGTGATGTTATGCGCCCAGTCGTCGTCTTTGCCTGATGGTTTGTCGTCGAACAAAAATACCTGCCCCTGACCGCGACGACTCTCCACATAGTCCAGGAATTGATGTCCGATCAACGCACTATGTAGCGGCACGGTACGGTACGCATTGGCACTCTTGAGCTGCTGATCCACCTCTCCCGCATCAACCATCAGACACCAAATCCCCTCGACCTGTTTGACGTTCAGAGTTTTGAGCTGACAGGCCTCAGAGGGTCGCAGCCCGGCATACAGGCACAGCAGGGGCACCCACCAGTCTTGAACTCTCAATTTTTTGCCTTTCTGGGATTGTTTGCTGCGCAGGCTGGCAAACAGCTGAGCCAGTTGAGGGCGATGCCAGCGCACTCGCTCCTCATCCGCCCGTTTGTGCGGCTTCTTGCCTGCCGTCAACCCATCAAAAGGGTTACGGCTGCAATAGTCCAGCGCCACGCACCAACGGAAGAACTGTTTCAGGGCGGCGAGGTAATCTCCTTTGGTTTTGAAACTGAGGTTGGTCTTGCGCAGCAAGCTGTTGCGGTACTCCTGCGCCAGAGCGGGCGTCACCTCATCGACTTTAACCCCTTTGGCCCAGGTGACGAAGGCGTTGATCCGAAGTTGGAGCTGGCCCACCGACCTATGCTGGATCCCCTCACTGGTTTTAGTCTCGATGAATCTCGCCAATGCGTGGGTGAGCATGATCCCACTGCTGGGGCAAGCTGGGGCATCAACAGAAGGTTCACGAGGTGTGGAAGGTGTTTGAGGAGGGATGAACCCCGCTGCTTTGAACGCGTCTAGATCGGCGCGGATCCAGCGATAGAAGCTGCGGGGAGCAGTATCCGCAGGGGTAGCCGCGATCAGTGCGCGAGTGCGAGCTGCCACAGCCAGGTTTCGGTCTACGGCGAGCTGACGATCTTTGGTGCAAAGGGAAGTACGGATAGCGAAGGGCAAGCCACGGTCACGTAATGACTTAGGCAGCGGGAGACGAGTGTAGTAGGTGCCGGAGGCATTTTTACTCAGATACATGATTGTTCCACCCAGTTGATCCAGGAAAAAAATCACGTAAGTCTAGAAATGAAAAAACCCGTTGAAATTCAACGGGTTATATTTGGCGGTGAGGGAGGGATTCGAACCCTCGATACGTTGCCGTATACACACTTTCCAGGCGTGCTCCTTCAGCCACTCGGACACCTCACCAAATTTT
>NZ_JAPDCI010000047.1:0-4053 GCF_027705905.1 Aeromonas sp. Y293-4
GGTAATGACTCCAATCAGTTGAAATGGTGTCTTTCTATAAAGGCACCAATCACTTTCTCGTGGAGCTCAACGGAACGAGAGAAGCAGATGGTCTTGCGAGCCAATCGCTTGATGCGCATTCTGAGCGTCAGGTTGTTACGCTCGATACGCTGGGTGAATATCTTCCCGGTCAGATGCATCTCGCTCGGCACCTCTCTGGCATAGCTTCCCCAATCATCACTGGTGATAAAGCCTATCTGGAACGGAGAAAGCAGGCTCAGCAACCGACGGCATGTCTCATCGTTGCGTGGGCCAAAGGTATATGCCACGACTCGTTTTCTCTTGGTATCAAAAGCATACCAAAGCCAATGTCGATGCTGTTTGTTGCCAACATAGGCCCATTGCTCATCAAGTTCACAGATAAGTGCCACGTCATCGAGCACCACCTTTTCGGAGGTTACTTGCCTTGGGGTGAGTTTTTTAGGGTGCGTATGACTGTGTTGATGCCAATCTTGAGGACGCGAGCAGTATCACGAACACCTGAGCCGTTGAACGCCATATCAACAATCTTGTCTTTGACGCCAGGCTTGCGGGCTTCATAGGTGTAGGTGAGCTGAAACACGTGCGGACAGACGGGGCAACGATAGCGAACATGGCCGGCAGGGGTCTTCCCATGGCGATATACGTGGTCAGAGTTGCAGCGAGGGCAGTGAACGGTGATGGATGCCATGAAGCTGTCGGTCTCAAAAGAGTTCATCATATCAACTCAACCGATCGGATGCATCACCCGCGATCTTACATTTGGGGCTTGATCGCTACTCCTCTGGGGAAGTGTATTAATTTGAGATATACCACTCATATTTCAACATAATCTGTACGAAATTCTTGGCTGACAGAGAACTACAGATATACTTCATTAGGAACAATGGATTTTAATTTTTATTTTTAATGCAAAGCAATAAAAATAATTTAACTATCATGGTGAAGCTTATGCCTTTATTTTTTGTCATGCTTCTTGGTCTAACCAACATATCGGTACCATTAATAGGAAAACCATGTGTTCAGGTTGTGCCCGGTGGAGCAGTAGAACTGTTTTGGGTGCAGGTTAAACGCGGAGCAGAGGATGCTGGTCGTGATTATGGTTATTCAATTTACTTTCGAGGTGCAAAAACATCAAGTGATGGAAAAGAGCAACAGCGAATAGTCAACATGACAGATGAAATTGGATGTAAAGCTCTCGTATTAGCACCAAGTGCTAATTATGATAAAGATGTAGCTCGTCTACATAAACTTGGCATCCCAGTAGTATTCATTGATCGCAGTGTAGGTAATACTAAACTTACAAGCTTAGTAGCCACTAATAACTATAATGCTGGTTATGAGGCTGGTTTATTCATGGCAGAGAGGCTGGGCTGGAGTGGCCGTATAGTAGTTCTAAGAGTAAGAAAAGGTGTCTCCTCGACGGATTTTAGAGAAAAAGGATTTATTGATGCAGCAACAAACTTAGGTCTTACCATAATCGATGCCCCCTATATTGGAGATAATGTTGCAGAAGGCCGAAAAAATACTAAAGACATACTATCTAAATATTCCGGTGAAATAGATGGGATATTCACACCCAATGAGACTACATCGTCAAGCCTCCTATTGGCATTAGAGCAACTAACCCCGAACAAGAGTATGGTTAATATAGGTTTTGATGTCAGTCAAAGATTGATCGATGGACTAAATAAAAACATATTCACTGCACTAGTAGTACAACGTCCCTACAGAATAGGATATGTAGGTGTAACAACAGCGATAAATAACATCATTGAGAAAGGTGATGTGAAGTTTTTGGATACCGGGCATATATTGGTAACTACATACAACATTAAAACAAAGTCTATAACAGATGAGTTAAAGTTGAATTACCCAACTCTGATAATTAGAACAGGGAGGGATGATTAAACCTACAATCTACATTATGTAGATTGTAGGTTTAATCTTGAGCCTGTAAATGATTCTGTGTAACTGCCCACTCCATTACAGGTGACCGTTCAGGCGATCACCGAACTCGATAATAAAGCGATTTAGGGAAGGTGCGAATAAGTCATATGGCACGAGAGCATTTACTGGTAACCCATTGATATTAAATGACTAAAATTTTCATTTTTTGTTCTTGGGATACTTGTTCGCACTTTCCCTTGAGCTGAGCCAGGCCAAGGTAGATGGCAGTTACGCCAGACTGTTGGGTCAACTGGCAAGGATAGAGCTGCTGATCCTGGATGACTGGGGACTGGAGGCGGTGAATGCCGAACAGCGCAACGCACTGCTGGAGATCATGGATGATCGGTATGGGAAATACTCGACGATAGTGGTCAGTCAGCTGCCAACTGAAGAGTGGTACGCGAGCTTGGGTGACAACACCCTGGCAGATGCGATCCTGGACCGGCTGATGCACAACGCTCACCGGCTGTCACTGAAGGGAGAATCGATGAGGAAGAGGAGAAGTGAGTTGACCCAATCTGAACAGTCGAGTTAGAAACGAGATGACGTGAGCGCGTTAAGGATCAGGGTGTTCACGTTGGCCGGAATGGCTGTTCAACTTCGCCGGAATACGCAACGAACTCAGAGTTGACCGTTAATACACTGAGATGAGTTCTTATTGACCGGCCTGCATTGCTAAACTCTGGATCATATATTCACATAGAACGCAGTTCTATGTGGAATTTATGAAAGTAAAGACGGCTTCCGATGAGACGCATTTTTACAAATGGCGATAAGGAGGAGAGTGCACTGAAAAAGAGGCAGCGTGAAGTTCAATCCCAGCCAGTAAAATAATAAAACCGTTTTTTTGTTTTCATGAAAAAATTCCTTTTTTATTTGAAAACAAACGGGGGGGTTAGATTTTTTTAAAATTAATACTTGATGCTTTCATACCTACTTATTTTCGAGATGTCAACCGATGAGGATAAGAGTAGATTTATCCTCATCGAGCCGGGGGATTGTTAAGGGGGTGCAATATATCACATGCAATACTTATATATATGTAGTTCATTGCACCATTGCATCCAATTAATTGGCGGATGTGGATGAATCTGCTAAATGTGTGATAGCAATGCCATCTGTTAATACATATTCAGTCCGTTCAGATGTCGCCACCCTTGTCACCCAACCATTATCGACACATTTTTTTATGTAATTTTTTGCCTGCCGTTCTTTTACAGAGAAATACTGGCAAAACCTCTCGGTCAATGTGGTGGCAGAAATCACCGCTTGGCCTTCCAGCGCCTCCAGCAGCCCATCCATCAGCCTGTCGCGCTCCTCCCCGATGGCACTGACTAATGTCAGCCCAATACGATTAAGGAGTATTTCGTCAGGTGTTTCAACCGCCCTCGCACTGAACGTCAGGTTGTAGCGAGCGCCCTGACCCTCTCGCGTCCCCAGTGAGATGACACCATCGGCCTCACCATGAATCGAAGAAGCTCCCCGCATGCTCATTACGCCAGCGTTAACCCCACCTGCATTAGGCGAAGCCTTTCTTGCGTGATGAACGATGATGTGTGCAGCTGAGCCGCTGATTTTTCGAATGGCTCGCATCACCTGACCCATTTCGCCATTGTTGTTTTCCTCTGCATTATGCATCCGAGCGAGGACATCCCAGATGATCAAATCCGGTTGAATGTCGTTGACAATATCTATTATTGCCTGTGATGCCATAGGATCTAATACATCAGTCGATTTATAATCGCCGCACCGCAAGAATGTTTTAATGTTTTTTGCATCTCCCAAGTTGGTCTGTGCCGACATGGTGTAGTACCGCTGCCAAAACAATCTGTCATTGACCTCAAAATCCATATACAATACGAGCGCTGGCCTTTTAATTTCCCAATTTAAAAATACACTACCGCTGGCTACAGCCAAGCCCAACTGCGTTGCAAGCAAAGATTTACCCGTTTTGGGCGAGCCATTAATAATCCACTGTTCGCCTTTTTCAATCAGATTATCCACCACCCAATTAGGGCGTTGCTGGCTGGAAATTAATCCAGCAGCAGGACTGAAATTATAATGTTTTTCATTATTCATAAACAT
>NZ_JAPDCI010000048.1:0-3855 GCF_027705905.1 Aeromonas sp. Y293-4
AGACGGGAAGTTTCGGCCCTTACGGATGCCCGGAAAACCTTAGCGTACGATTTTTTCCGAATTCTGCGGGCTCCCCTATCTCATCTGCGCAAGGCAGAACGTGAAGACGGCCGCCCTGGACCTCGCCCGCGAGCGCCAGGCGCACGAGGCCGGCGCGCGGACCCGCGCCACGGCCCACGAGCGGACGCCGCAGCAGGAGCGCCAGAAGGCCGCCAGAGAGGCCGAGCGCGGCCGTGAGGCTTGGACGCTAGGGCAGGGCATGAAAAAGCCCGTAGCGGGCTGCTACGGGCGTCTGACGCGGTGGAAAGGGGGAGGGGATGTTGTCTACATGGCTCTGCTGTAGTGAGTGGGTTGCGCTCCGGCAGCGGTCCTGATCAATCGTCACCCTTTCTCGGTCCTTCAACGTTCCTGACAACGAGCCTCCTTTTCGCCAATCCATCGACAATCACCGCGAGTCCCTGCTCGAACGCTGCGTCCGGACCGGCTTCGTCGAAGGCGTCTATCGCGGCCCGCAACAGCGGCGAGAGCGGAGCCTGTTCAACGGTGCCGCCGCGCTCGCCGGCATCGCTGTCGCCGGCCTGCTCCTCAAGCACGGCCCCAACAGTGAAGTAGCTGATTGTCATCAGCGCATTGACGGCGTCCCCGGCCGAAAAACCCGCCTCGCAGAGGAAGCGAAGCTGCGCGTCGGCCGTTTCCATCTGCGGTGCGCCCGGTCGCGTGCCGGCATGGATGCGCGCGCCATCGCGGTAGGCGAGCAGCGCCTGCCTGAAGCTGCGGGCATTCCCGATCAGAAATGAGCGCCAGTCGTCGTCGGCTCTCGGCACCGAATGCGTATGATTCTCCGCCAGCATGGCTTCGGCCAGTGCGTCGAGCAGCGCCCGCTTGTTCCTGAAGTGCCAGTAAAGCGCCGGCTGCTGAACCCCCAACCGTTCCGCCAGTTTGCGTGTCGTCAGACCGTCTACGCCGACCTCGTTCAACAGGTCCAGGGCGGCACGGATCACTGTATTCGGCTGCAACTTTGTCATGCTTGACACTTTATCACTGATAAACATAATATGTCCACCAACTTATCAGTGATAAAGAATCCGCGCGTTCAATCGGACCAGCGGAGGCTGGTCCGGAGGCCAGACGTGAAACCCAACAGACCCCTGATCGTAATTCTGAGCACTGTCGCGCTCGACGCTGTCGGCATCGGCCTGATTATGCCGGTGCTGCCGGGCCTCCTGCGCGATCTGGTTCACTCGAACGACGTCACCGCCCACTATGGCATTCTGCTGGCGCTGTATGCGTTGATGCAATTTGCCTGCGCACCTGTGCTGGGCGCGCTGTCGGATCGTTTCGGGCGGCGGCCGGTCTTGCTCGTCTCGCTGGCCGGCGCTGCTGTCGACTACGCCATCATGGCGACGGCGCCTTTCCTTTGGGTTCTCTATATCGGGCGGATCGTGGCCGGCATCACCGGGGCGACTGGGGCGGTAGCCGGCGCTTATATTGCCGATATCACTGATGGCGATGAGCGCGCGCGGCACTTCGGCTTCATGAGCGCCTGTTTCGGGTTCGGGATGGTCGCGGGACCTGTGCTCGGTGGGCTGATGGGCGGTTTCTCCCCCCACGCTCCGTTCTTCGCCGCGGCAGCCTTGAACGGCCTCAATTTCCTGACGGGCTGTTTCCTTTTGCCGGAGTCGCACAAAGGCGAACGCCGGCCGTTACGCCGGGAGGCTCTCAACCCGCTCGCTTCGTTCCGGTGGGCCCGGGGCATGACCGTCGTCGCCGCCCTGATGGCGGTCTTCTTCATCATGCAACTTGTCGGACAGGTGCCGGCCGCGCTTTGGGTCATTTTCGGCGAGGATCGCTTTCACTGGGACGCGACCACGATCGGCATTTCGCTTGCCGCATTTGGCATTCTGCATTCACTCGCCCAGGCAATGATCACCGGCCCTGTAGCCGCCCGGCTCGGCGAAAGGCGGGCACTCATGCTCGGAATGATTGCCGACGGCACAGGCTACATCCTGCTTGCCTTCGCGACACGGGGATGGATGGCGTTCCCGATCATGGTCCTGCTTGCTTCGGGTGGCATCGGAATGCCGGCGCTGCAAGCAATGTTGTCCAGGCAGGTGGATGAGGAACGTCAGGGGCAGCTGCAAGGCTCACTGGCGGCGCTCACCAGCCTGACCTCGATCGTCGGACCCCTCCTCTTCACGGCGATCTATGCGGCTTCTATAACAACGTGGAACGGGTGGGCATGGATTGCAGGCGCTGCCCTCTACTTGCTCTGCCTGCCGGCGCTGCGTCGCGGGCTTTGGAGCGGCGCAGGGCAACGAGCCGATCGCTGATCGTGGAAACGATAGGCCTATGCCATGCGGGTCAAGGCGACTTCCGGCAAGCTATACGCGCCCTAGGAGTGCGGTTGGAACGTTGGCCCAGCCAGATACTCCCGATCACGAGCAGGACGCCGATGATTTGAAGCGCACTCAGCGTCTGATCCAAGAACAACCATCCTAGCAACACGGCGGTCCCCGGGCTGAGAAAGCCCAGTAAGGAAACAACTGTAGGTTCGAGTCGCGAGATCCCCCGGAACCAAAGGAAGTAGGTTAAACCCGCTCCGATCAGGCCGAGCCACGCCAGGCCGAGAACATTGGTTCCTGTAGGCATCGGGATTGGCGGATCAAACACTAAAGCTACTGGAACGAGCAGAAGTCCTCCGGCCGCCAGTTGCCAGGCGGTAAAGGTGAGCAGAGGCACGGGAGGTTGCCACTTGCGGGTCAGCACGGTTCCGAACGCCATGGAAACCGCCCCCGCCAGGCCCGCTGCGACGCCGACAGGATCTAGCGCTGCGTTTGGTGTCAACACCAACAGCGCCACGCCCGCAGTTCCGCAAATAGCCCCCAGGACCGCCATCAATCGTATCGGGCTACCTAGCAGAGCGGCAGAGATGAACACGACCATCAGCGGCTGCACAGCGCCTACCGTCGCCGCGACCCCGCCCGGCAGGCGGTAGACCGAAATAAACAACAAGCTCCAGAATAGCGAAATATTAAGTGCGCCGAGGATGAAGATGCGCATCCACCAGATTCCCGTTGGAATCTGTCGGACGATCATCACGAGCAATAAACCCGCCGGCAACGCCCGCAGCATCGCGACCGTCATCGGTGAGAAGTTCGGCAGGTATTGGGTGGTGACAATGTAGGTGCTGCCCCAAATGGCAGGTGCTATCGCTGTGAACAATAAATCGGGCGTGCGTAATGACATGCGATTACAAGACCTCCGCTACGGCGATGGGTTTTTGAGAGTTGCAGGCGCCGCGATGACCGCACCCTGACTTGGACTGGCCCTGCCTCGCACCAATCCACCTGCGGCTATGGCCGCGATCATGCGAGGCCCGAAAATTACACGACCTGTACACGTCCGCCGAACCCGGAACGCAACAGAGCTTCGTGGGCATCCCGATCCGGGTCGTAGCAGCAGTCCTGGACCAAACGCACGTCGTAGTCCGCATCACTAGCCCAGGCGACGCTTGAAAGAACAACGCCGGTGGTGCTTATCCCGGCCATGACAAGCGTGCTTACGCCGCGCGTCCGAAGGTCGGCGTCGAGCGCCGTGCCATAAAAGACGCTGGCTCGCGGACATGCATAGAAAAGGTCGCCCCGTTCGATCGCAAGCCCTTCGACGGGCAGACCGGTGCGAAATCGTCCGCTCGGGAGATACGGTGAGATTTGGCGATTCGTCGCCGGCGGCGCATGTTCATACTCTTCGCCGAGCGAAAAGTTGGGGAACAGCACGGGCCGGCCGCGCAAGGCGTGCTGGCAGCCGTGCAGACCCTGCGTGAGATGAACGCCGACAACCTGCGCAAGGTGCCGG
>NZ_JAPDCI010000049.1:0-3412 GCF_027705905.1 Aeromonas sp. Y293-4
TCGCGAAATTTCGCAGTCGCGACGCCAGAGACCGAGGGTTAGATCATGCCTAGCATTCACCTTCCGGCCGCCCGCTAGCGGACCCTGGTCAGGTTCCGCGAAGGTGGGCGCAGACATGCTGGGCTCGTCAGGATCAAACTGCACTATGAGGCGGCGGTTCATACCGCGCCAGGGGAGCGAATGGACAGCGAGGAGCCTCCGAACGTTCGGGTCGCCTGCTCGGGTGATATCGACGAGGTTGTGCGGCTGATGCACGACGCTGCGGCGTGGATGTCCGCCAAGGGAACGCCCGCCTGGGACGTCGCGCGGATCGACCGGACATTCGCGGAGACCTTCGTCCTGAGATCCGAGCTCCTAGTCGCGAGTTGCAGCGACGGCATCGTCGGCTGTTGCACCTTGTCGGCCGAGGATCCCGAGTTCTGGCCCGACGCCCTCAAGGGGGAGGCCGCATATCTGCACAAGCTCGCGGTGCGACGGACACATGCGGGCCGGGGTGTCAGCTCCGCGCTGATCGAGGCTTGCCGCCATGCCGCGCGAACGCAGGGGTGCGCCAAGCTGCGGCTCGACTGCCACCCGAACCTGCGTGGCCTATACGAGCGGCTCGGATTCACCCACGTCGACACTTTCAATCCCGGCTGGGATCCAACCTTCATCGCAGAACGCCTAGAACTCGAAATCTAACGTCCGTTCGGGCATCGAGGTCCATGTCGGGGTGGGACGGGCCCGTGGCTTCAAGATCACTTGCAGTCCGACCGCGATGTCTTGGTTGCGCGAGAGGTTGTCGACAGGCCATGCTGAGTGTGCGATGGTTGATCGCTTCCTCGCCGCTCTCCACGGCGACGATGGCCGCCGCCATCAGCAAGTGCGCCAGTTCCCCTATGGTGCCCTCGCTGCGTGTGAGCAGGTAGCGAGCCATGTCCAGCGTGGCAATTGGGGAAGGCCGGCGCAGCGGGAGCGAAGCGGCGAAGCTGGCCAGCAGTGAGCAGCAATCGTCGTTGGCCTCCCATACCGGCAGCATCATCGGCTCGAAGCGATTTTCCAACTGGTCATCGGAGCGGATGGCTAGGTAGGCGTCGCGCGTGCCTACCCCAACCAACGGGATGCGCAGTTCGTTGCCGAGGAAGCGCAGCAGGTTGAGGAATTCCCGGCGGTTGACGCTGTTGCCGGCCAGCACGTTGTGCAGCTCGTCGATCACCAGCATGCGCACGCCGACCTTGCGCAGCAGTGCCAGAGCCAGTTGCTCCATTTCCGGCAACCGTGGGCGTGGGCGCAGCGGCGCGCCCATCGCGGCGAGCAGCGCGACGTAGAAGCGGATCACGGACGGCTCGGACGGCATCTGCACGACCAACACCGGGATGTGCTCCTGGTCGGCGTCGGAGCTGGCCGGGTGGGTGCGGCGGAACTTCTCGACGATCATCGACTTGCCATTGTTGGTCGGGCCAACCAGCAGCAGGTTGGGCATGCGTTGCTTGTTTGGCCACGCATAAAGGGCTTCCAGCCGGTTCAGCGCCTCGACTGCGCGCGGATAGCCGATCCAGCGGTCGGCGCGAAGGCGCTGGATGCGCTCGTCCGCCGGAAGACGGGCCAAGCCCTGGGCCGCCGGCAGCAGGTGGGACAGGTCGATGATGGGATATTCGTCCACGGCTACCACTCCTCAATCTGGTCGAACGGTTTGGCGGGTGGCAAGTTGTCTGCCTGCGGGTCGGCAATATCCGTATCCGGCGGAACGGGCTTGTCCGGCCGAGCTGATGTCTTGAGGTGCTGGCGGCGATCCGCGTCACGCCGCGCCTTGCGTGTGGCCTTCTGCGCGCTGGTCACAATCTCACGCATCTGGCCGATCATGCGGAACAGCGCCGACTCATCCACCTGTTCGCGCCCTTGCTGCCGCAGTTTCGCCAGCGCCTGCCGTTGTTCCCAGAGGGTGACAGCCGGATGCGACAAGGTACGGTAGGGAATTTCCAGGTAATGCTGTCCCTCCGGTTCCAGGACCCAGATACGGCTGATGTCGCGCGGATCGCGCCGGATCAGAAAGGACGGCCAGCGTTCACGCCGCGCAATCCACGGCTTGAGCGCATCGGCGTAGTAGTGGATGTGGTCGATGACAAAGCCGGTGCGGGTCAGCGTGCGCCGGAGGATCGGCAGAAAATCGACCAGGAACGAAGTAGCGCGTGTGACGACGGCCGGTACGCCGACACGCGCCACGGCCTCGGCCCAGCGCGCGGCCGGCGGTTGGAGCAGGCCGTTGTGCACCGAACCGTGGTAGGTGCCGACCGCCAATGTGAGCCAGCGCTCTAGCTCGCGCAGCGTCAGGGCGGCCTTGTTTTCGGAATCGTAGTCGCCGCGCTGGTCAGGGTTGGAGAAGGTCGTTCCCGGCAGTTCGTCGTGAATCATCTGCATCGCCGTGCCGATGATCCGTTCCACGATGCCGCCATAGTGCGGCTGTCCCAGCGGGCGATAGTCCAGCCGGATGCCATGCTGCTCGCAACCCCGGCGCAGGGCCTCGCTCTTGAACTCGGCCGCGTTGTCTAGGTAGAGCAGCAAGGGCTTGCCGCTCATCTGCCAATCCATTTCCACGTTCAGTCCTTCCAGCCAAGGGCGCTTGTCGCAGGCGACATGCACGAGGCACAGGCCAACCGAAACGGCAGACGGCGCTTCCAGCGTGACGACCATGCCGAGCACGCAGCGGGTGAACACGTCGATGGCGAGGGTCAGGTACGGGCGGCCAATAGGTTGCCGGTCGCGGTCATCGACCACGATCAGGTCGATGACCGTATGGTCTATCTGCACCTGCTCCAGCGGCGCGGTCACGGCAGGAGGCTCGCCGCCCACACCTTGTAGGTCACGAGCGGCATCCTGGCCTTCCCGCCGGCGGATGACCTTGCGCGGGTCAAGGCTAGCGATCCGTAAGGCCACGGTATTGCGCGCCGGCACTCGCAGTTTTTGAGCCTTGCACACCTGAGTGACTTCGCGGTGAAAGGCCGCTAGGCTGCGCTTCTGCTTGGTCAGGAACCGCTTTTGCAGTAGCTCGTGGATGACGCGCTCGACCGGTTCCGGCAAGCGCCCCTTACCTTTACCTCCACCGGACTGGCCGGGCACCAGATCCGTCACGAGGCCGCTGCCTTGCCGGGCACGCCGGATCAGAACGTATACCTGGCGCCGAGACAAGCCCAGCGCCTGAGCCGCCATATCGGCCGCTTCGTGCCCGACCGTCTCCGACTGCGCCAACGGACTGATGATCTCCGCACGACGGCGCGCACGCTCCCAAGCCTCATCAGGCAGAGTGGCCACGCCTTGTTCTGGAATCCGTGGGGTGTCCGTCGCCATGCTCACCTCGCTTTGGGGTTCTAGGGATTTTCCGTCCAAAAACGACAAAGTGCTCTGGAGGCCCCGCCGTCTGTGGCCTCCAGAGGGG
>NZ_JAPDCI010000050.1:0-3240 GCF_027705905.1 Aeromonas sp. Y293-4
AGGGGTTCTAGGGATTTTCCGTCCAAAAACGACAAAGTGCTCTGGAGGCCGCGCCGTCCGTGGCCTCCAGAGGGGTATTACTTTTCGCTGACGGGTAAATATCCCTCGATTGAGCGCATAAGCTCCTCCAGATCTGGCAATTTTTCGCTCAATTCGAAGTGGTAAGTCCCCTTGAGGTTAATGTTGTGCCAGGCCACAGGGGATGCCTGTTTGACGATATCTATTCTCTTGGTATCTCCTTGGTATTCGAAGCTGGTCAACAGCTGGCTGAGTATCCTGGAGTTGAAGTAAACGATGGCATTGGTGACCAGGCGAGCGCACTCATTCCATAGCTGGATTTCTTCGTCTGAACTGCCCCGGAACTGATCCCCATTGACGCTGCTCACGGCCCGACGCAGTTGGTGATAGGCCTCTCCCCGGTTCAGCGCGCGCTGAACATAGTTTCTTAAACTGGCATCATCGATGTAGCACAGTAGATAATTCGCTTTCACCAGGCGATTGTATTCCGTCAGGGCTTCCAGCAGCGGGTGATTGCGCTTGTACTCCGAGAGCTTTCTCACCAAGGTGGCTTGCGTTGTTTTCCGCTGCTTAAGTGATACTGCAATCCGTTGGATGGTATCCCAGTGCTGCGCAATACGATGGGTATTGATTGGCTTTTTTAAGCACAGCTGAATTCGGTGTTCTTTGTCTTCCTTGACATCAAACATGTCATTGATCACTTTGCCAACCTGGGCATAGCGTGGGGCAAACTGGTATCCGAACAGATCCAGTAACGCGAAGTTCACATGGTTCACCCCATGGGTATCGGTTGAGAGCACATCCGGAATGATGTCTGACGTATTGCTCATCAACAAATCAAAGATGTAGTGCGATTCATGTTCGTTGGCGCCGATCACTCTGGCGTTGATCGCAGCGTGATTGGCGATCAAGGTCATGGCAGAAACACCTTTTTGAGTGCCAAAGTACTTCGACGAATAACGGGTTTTGAAGGTCTCGCGCCGGGCTTCGAACTTTTGACCATCGGCACTGGCGTGGATCACATCTTCCTGGATGTTGTAGTACCGGAAGATGGGTAGCTTGGCTGTCGCGTTATTGATGTTGTCGTTAGCAGCATTCAATGTTTCCAGGCGAAGATAGTTCGCCTGGATAGTGCTGAGCTGATCATAGGTACGATCAGAGATCTGTGCCATGCCGTAAATGCCTTGATTGGTTGCATTGCCGACCAGAATTGCCAACAGGTCATATTCATGGGAACGGCTTCTGGATTGGGAACCCAGCACATGAGCGAAGCAGTCAATGAAACCGGTGTCACGATCAACCATGCGCAGTACATCCGCAATCCCCGTTGTGGGAATTTGCTGGAAGAAGGGATTGTTGACCAGATGATGTTTGCTGGCCGAAGGCAGGCGCCAGAAGCGTTTACCCTGCGGATTACGCAAGATGATATTCCGGTTGTCTTCCTGTTCAAGATATTCGCCGACTTCGTACAAACGGGTATCCAATTCCATGGCCATCTGTTTGATCAGCTTTTCAGGCTCCTCCGCTAATTTTGTAAAATGGCTCTGTTGAAGCAGCGTATATTTGTTTTTTCGCCAATGTTCCCCGTCGATCAGGTCGGCGTCGAGTGCCCGGTATTTAGTGATATCAGGCAGCGTCAGCTGGCCATTCAGGCGATCAGGAATCTGTTGATAGAGGAACCACTCATAACGATCGATCAGGATATTCCCTTCACCATCCAGCAGGAATTCACGTGATTTTTTGGAAAGGAGTCTGGTGTCGGCAGTTTGCAACTGAGCGTCCTGGCCGTTGAGTTCGTTTTGTGTTTTCGCCAAGGCGGCCGCTAAGTGCTGGGTGCCGTCGCAGCCTTCGAAGCGCAGACATAGGAACAACTCTCGCAGCAAACCTTTCCGCAGACTTTCTTTCTCGTCGCAGTACTGCCACATGGCTTCATCGACCGATCGTCGCTGCTCGTTCAGGAAGAGACATACAGATTCCAGATCCCTTTTGGTCAGCAGGCTCAGTGCTTGCTGTCTTACTGTTGCAAACGGTAGTTGCAGATCAATGCTGTCATCAATGAACAGGTGCAGTACTTCAGCTGCCTTGCTGACATTTTTAGCTGCTTTTTGCCAATCCTTAAACACCGCTTCCTGCGCATAATCCTTTGCCTTCTGTTTGGTCTGTCTGACATGATGCACAAAGCCATCGGCAATACGTTCCAGCGCTTGCTGCCATCGCGTTTGAAGATAGCACAATAAATACAGCCATTGGCTGCCTACGGTTTGACGTTTCAGTTTGGCACCGTAGTAGTCGACTTTCTCTGCCAGGTGTTGCAGATTTTTCTGCGACAGTGATAGCGTGCTCAACAGCAGATCCACTTCCGGCATCCAATGCTGGATATGGCGATAGACAATCAGTTCTTTCTCCAACTCGGTTCCGGTGAAGTTACGAGCCGATTGTCGCAACTGTCGGAACGGCAGTGGACCTGTGCCGTTCACGAGCTCCGCCAGTGCTTGCTTAAGACCGCGTGACATTGCACGCTCAAGGTGCGCGGCCATGTGTTCCTGTTCGTCTCCCACCACCTGACTGATGATCTTTTGCAGCGTGCTGTAGGCAGGGATTGCGATCTTCTGCCCCGAACAATATTCAATGGCCGCATCGAAGAGGTGCCTAGGCGCTGTCCAGGCTCTGGCTTGCTGGGATAAGTAATCTCTCAACGCCGCTCCATGGTCTTTGACATTCCAGCGCTGGTAGTTGCAGAGCTGGAAAACACGTTGGTAAATCCGTTCGTTCTCTTTTGGCGTGAGATTAAAGGGTCTACAGCCTGGGCCTGGTAGAACGGTTTGATAAACGTATTTGAGGTCCTGCTTGATCTGATGAAAGCCGGGATTCAGCACCACCGGCTTGGCTTTGAAATAGCCCAGCAGTACCACCAGCATGTAACGCTGGCCCCGATGACGGAGGCTTTTAGCGATCGCCAGTTCCTTATCGTTCAGCGAGAAAAAGAAGCGTTGGTCGGCGGAGGTGAAAGCGGGGGGTCCATATAACTCATCTTGTTCTGCCTCGGACAAGATTTGGACACGTTCTTCGAATGCCATGGATTTAGCCCAAAAAGACTAAATCTTACTCAAACAGAGCCCAAATAGGGATCTCGAAAAAAGTAATACCCCTCTGGAGGCCACAGACGGCGGGGCCTCCAGAGCACTTTGTCGTTTTTGGACGGAAAATCCCTAGAACCCCAAA
>NZ_JAPDCI010000051.1:0-3065 GCF_027705905.1 Aeromonas sp. Y293-4
GGTAAGCAGAGTTTTTGAAATGTAAGGCCTTTGAATAAGACAAAAGGCTGCCTCATCGCTAACTTTGCAACAGTGCCGGATTGAATATAACCGACGTGACTGTTACATTTAGGTGGCTAAACCCGTCAAGCCCTCAGGAGTGAATCATGACCGTAGTCACGACCGCCGATACCTCCCAACTGTACGCACTTGCAGCCCGACATGGGCTCAAGCTCCATGGCCCGCTGACTGTCAATGAGCTTGGGCTCGACTATAGGATCGTGATCGCCACCGTCGACGATGGACGTCGGTGGGTGCTGCGCATCCCGCGCCGAGCCGAGGTAAGCGCGAAGGTCGAACCAGAGGCGCGGGTGCTGGCAATGCTCAAGAATCGCCTGCCGTTCGCGGTGCCGGACTGGCGCGTGGCCAACGCCGAGCTCGTTGCCTATCCCATGCTCGAAGACTCGACTGCGATGGTCATCCAGCCTGGTTCGTCCACGCCCGACTGGGTCGTGCCGCAGGACTCGGAGGTCTTCGCGGAGAGCTTCGCGACCGCGCTCGCCGCCCTGCATGCCGTCCCCATTTCCGCCGCCGTGGATGCGGGGATGCTCATCCGTACACCGACGCAGGCCCGTCAGAAGGTGGCCGACGACGTTGACCGCGTCCGACGCGAGTTCGTGGTGAACGACAAGCGCCTCCACCGGTGGCAGCGCTGGCTCGACGACGATTCGTCGTGGCCAGATTTCTCCGTGGTGGTGCATGGCGATCTCTACGTGGGCCATGTGCTCATCGACAACACGGAGCGCGTCAGCGGGATGATCGACTGGAGCGAGGCCCGCGTTGATGACCCTGCCATCGACATGGCCGCGCACCTTATGGTCTTTGGTGAAGAGGGGCTCGCGAAGCTCCTCCTCACGTATGAAGCGGCCGGTGGCCGGGTGTGGCCGCGGCTCGCCCACCACATCGCGGAGCGCCTTGCGTTCGGGGCGGTCACCTACGCACTCTTCGCCCTCGACTCGGGTAACGAAGAGTACCTCGCTGCGGCGAAGGCGCAGCTCGCCGCAGCGGAATGAGCGAACGTCGATATAGCCCGCTCGCGACGCTGTTCGCGGCGACCTTTCTCTTCCGGATCGGCAACGCGGTGGCGGCCCTCGCGCTTCCATGGTTCGTCCTGTCTCATACAAAGAGCGCGGCCTGGGCGGGCGCCACGGCCGCTAGCAGCGTCATCGCGACCATCATCGGCGCGTGGGTTGGTGGTGGCCTCGTCGATCGGTTCGGGCGCGCGCCCGTCGCATTGATCTCGGGTGTGGTGGGCGGCGTGGCCATGGCGAGCATCCCACTGCTCGATGCCGTTGGCGCCCTCTCGAACACTGGGCTGATCGCTTGCGTGGTGCTCGGTGCCGCGTTCGACGCACCCGGTATGGCCGCGCAGGACAGTGAGCTGCCCAAACTCGGCCACGTCGCCGGGCTCTCCGTTGAGCGCGTCTCGTCACTGAAAGCGGTGATCGGGAACGTCGCGATTCTAGGTGGCCCGGCCCTTGGGGGGGCCGCAATCGGCCTGCTTGGCGCTGCGCCAACGCTCGGGCTGACGGCGTTCTGCTCCGTCCTTGCAGGTCTGCTCGGCGCGTGGGTGCTTCCCGCGCGTGCCGCTCGGACGATGACCACGACGGCGACTCTCTCCATGCGCGCCGGCGTCGCTTTTCTCTGGAGCGAACCCCTGCTGCGCCCTCTCTTTGGTATAGTGATGATCTTCGTGGGCATCGTTGGCGCCAACGGCAGCGTCATCATGCCTGCGCTGTTTGTAGATGCAGGACGCCAAGTAGCAGAGCTCGGGCTGTTCTCCTCAATGATGGGGGCTGGTGGTCTCCTTGGCATTGCCATTCATGCGTCGGTCGGCGCCCGGATATCAGCGCAGAACTGGCTGGCGGTGGCATTTTGTGGCTCTGCGGTGGGCTCGCTTCTGCTTTCACAGTTGCCAGGCGTGCCGGTGCTGATGTTGTTGGGCGCGCTCGTGGGACTGCTGACCGGCTCAGTCTCTCCCATTCTCAACGCTGCCATCTACAACCGCACGCCGCCAGAACTTCTCGGCCGGGTACTCGGCACGGTCTCGGCGGTGATGCTGTCAGCCTCGCCCATGGTTATGCTTGCGGCCGGCGCGTTTGTCGACCTTGCTGGTCCGCTCCCTGGCCTCGTTGTATCGGCCGTGTTTGCGGGGCTCGTGGCTCTACTCTCGCTCCGTCTTCAATTTGCTACAATGGCGGCGGCAGCCACAGCCTCCGCCCCAACCCATACAGAAGGTGAACACTGATGCCCCGCCCCAAGCTCAAGTCCGATGACGAGGTACTCGAGGCCGCCACCGTAGTGCTGAAGCGTTGCGGTCCCATAGAGTTCACGCTCAGCGGAGTAGCAAAGGAGGTGGGGCTCTCCCGCGCAGCGTTAATCCAGCGCTTCACCAACCGCGATACGCTGCTGGTGAGGATGATGGAGCGCGGCGTCGAGCAGGTGCGGCATTACCTGAATGCGATACCGATAGGCGCAGGGCCGCAAGGGCTCTGGGAATTTTTGCAGGTGCTCGTTCGGAGCATGAACACTCGCAACGACTTCTCGGTGAACTATCTCATCTCCTGGTACGAGCTCCAGGTGCCGGAGCTACGCACGCTTGCGATCCAGCGGAACCGCGCGGTGGTGGAGGGGATCCGCAAGCGACTGCCCCCAGGTGCTCCTGCGGCAGCTGAGTTGCTCCTGCACTCGGTCATCGCTGGCGCGACGATGCAGTGGGCCGTCGATCCGGATGGTGAGCTAGCTGATCATGTGCTGGCTCAGATCGCTGCCATCCTGTGTTTAATGTTTCCCGAACACGACGATTTCCAACTCCTCCAGGCACATGCGTAAACGGAGGTGTGCAGAGTCCCTGCGGCAGGCGACGAACACGACCGTCGTCGATTAGTACCGGTACGGTCGGTGGTATCGAAGTCTTGATCACCACTCAGGTCTACGGCTTACAAATGGGGCACTGTTGCAAAGTTAGCGATGAGGCAGCCTTTTGTCTTATTCAAAGGCCTTACATTTCAAAAACTCTGCTTACC
>NZ_JAPDCI010000052.1:1296-3014 GCF_027705905.1 Aeromonas sp. Y293-4
GAGCGAACCTTCTCCCGAAGTTACGGTTCTATTTTGCCTAGTTCCTTCACCCGAGTTCTCTCAAGCGCCTTGGTATTCTCTACCCGACCACCTGTGTCGGTTTGGGGTACGATGACTTGTAATCTGAAGCTTAGAGGCTTTTCCTGGAAGCAGGGCATCAATGGCTTCCACACCGTAGTGTGTTCGTCTCGTGTCTCAGTGTTGTGTCTCCGGATTTGCCTAGAAACACCACCTACGCACTTTCACCAGGACAACCGTCGCCTGGCCCACCTAGCCTTCTCCGTCCCCCCATCGCAATTACAAGTCGTGCAGGAATATTAACCTGCTTCCCATCGACTACGCCTTTCGGCCTCGCCTTAGGGGTCGACTCACCCTGCCCCGATTAACGTTGGACAGGAACCCTTGGTCTTCCGGCGAGGAGGCTTTTCACCCCCTTTATCGTTACTTACGTCAGCATTCGCACTTCTGATATCTCCAGCATACCTCTCGATACACCTTCGCAGACTTACAGAACGCTCCCCTACCACTCACACATAAGTGTGAATCCGCGGCTTCGGTGCCTGGTTTGAGCCCCGTTACATCTTCCGCGCAGGCCGACTCGACTAGTGAGCTATTACGCTTTCTTTAAATGATGGCTGCTTCTAAGCCAACATCCTAGCTGTCTGAGCCTTCCCACATCGTTTCCCACTTAACCAGAACTTTGGGACCTTAGCCGGCGGTCTGGGTTGTTTCCCTCTTCACGACGGACGTTAGCACCCGCCGTGTGTCTCCCGGATATTACTTACTGGTATTCGGAGTTTGCATGGGGTTGGTAAGTCGGGATGACCCCCTAGCCCAAACAGTGCTCTACCCCCAGTAGTATTCGTCCGAGGCGCTACCTAAATAGCTTTCGGGGAGAACCAGCTATCTCCGAGTTTGATTGGCCTTTCACCCCCAGCCACAGGTCATCCCCTAACTTTGCAACGTTAGTGGGTTCGGTCCTCCAGTTGATGTTACTCAACCTTCAACCTGCCCATGGCTAGATCACCCGGTTTCGGGTCTACACCTTGCAACTAGACGCCCAGTTAAGACTCGGTTTCCCTACGGCTCCCCTATACGGTTAACCTCGCTACAAAATGTAAGTCGCTGACCCATTATACAAAAGGTACGCAGTCACCCCGAAGGGCTCCCACTGCTTGTACGTACACGGTTTCAGGTTCTATTTCACTCCCCTCACAGGGGTTCTTTTCGCCTTTCCCTCACGGTACTGGTTCACTATCGGTCAGTCAGGAGTATTTAGCCTTGGAGGATGGTCCCCCCATATTCAGACAGGATGTCACGTGTCCCGCCCTACTCGATTTCACATCAAGGTTGTTTTCGTGTACGGGGCTATCACCCTGTATCGCCGGCCTTTCCAGGACCGTTCCACTAACTTCCAAGATGCTTAAGGGCTAATCCCCGTTCGCTCGCCGCTACTGAGGGAATCTCGGTTGATTTCTTTTCCTCGGGGTACTTAGATGTTTCAGTTCTCCCGGTTCGCCTCGTTACACTATGTATTCATGTAACGATACCCAAGTTATCTTGGGTGGGTTTCCCCATTCGGAAATCTGTGAGTAATAGCGTCTCTTACCGACTTCTCACAGCTTATCGCAGGTTAGTACGTCCTTCATCGCCTCTGACTGCCAAGGCATCCACCATGTACGCTTAGTCACTTAACCATACAACCCCAAGAAGTGTCG
>NZ_JAPDCI010000053.1:0-2820 GCF_027705905.1 Aeromonas sp. Y293-4
CGTTCCGTTGAGCTCCACGAGAAAGTGATTGGTGCCTTTATAGAAAGACACCATTTCAACTGATTGGAGTCATTACCAGATCGCGATCCCCACTTTGCACCACGAATGAGGTGCTGAATGAGTCACCAGCTCACCTTCGCGGATTACGAATTCAATGGTAAACGCCGCAAAACCCGCGAAGTGATTCTTGACTCGCATAGAGGCAGTGCTCCCATGCTGGGGGTCAGCTACGAAGGAATGAGCACGCCCGAGCGTGAAGCCAAGATCCAAGCTCGCAAGGAAGAAGAAGAAATCAGGAAAGAGTTTCGGAGAGTTGCTGTTGTTGCTGGTTATGGTAGCGTTTAATTTTAAGCTTTGGAAAATCAACAAGAAGGCATAGCGAATGATCCCCTCTGGCAAACCAAGCCGACTGTCGCCGAGGCTAATCCCTCTTGTGGTTTTTTTGATCGGCCTGTGCTCCACCGTAGTGCTTTACCAACTCATCGTCGAGTCCGTCTATCAACGACAACAGGTCTACTTCGACTTCCGCGCCCGGGAGGCTGCTGAGCGCATCGAGAACCGCATGGCCACCTACCAGCAGGTCCTGCGGGGCACGGCTGGGTTCTTTGATGTGCATGATGATGTCGGACGTGAAGATTTCCGAAGGTATTCCGATCGCCAGGCTCTGGACCAGTACCTGCCTGGCATCCAAGGCGTGGGCTTCGCCAGGGCCATCCGGCCTGCCGATCTGCAAACCCACATCGATCAGGTCCGCGCCGAAGGCTTTCCCTCTTACACGGTGCAACCAGCAGGCCAACGAGACCTGTATTCCTCGATCGTGTATCTGGAGCCGTTTTCGGGAGGCAACCTGCGTGCCTTCGGCTTCGACATGTATTCAGAACCCGTGCGGCGCGAGGCCATGCAGCGCTCGGTAGATACGGGTGCCATCGCGCTTTCGGGGCATGTGCGTCTCCAGCAGGAAACGGGGGTTCAGGAGCAGTCGGGGTTCCTGATCTACCAGGCGATCTACGCTACTGACCAGCCAGCGGCAACCGTAGCAGAGCGCCGGGAACAACTGCGCGGCTGGGTCTATGCACCGTTTCGCATGACAGACTTCCTGCATGGTCTCCTCGGAGAGCAGGAGCGTGACCTGATCATCGACATCTTCGACGGCGAAGAGATGGTTGAAGCGACACGAACTCACTTTGGCAGTTCAGGGCGTACCGATATCCGTCCAGGGTTTGAATCGGTGCATCGGCTGCGCATGATGGGACAAACCTGGACCGTTCGCGTGCATGGCAGCACGAGCCTTCTGCAACGGGTGGACAGAGGGCTACCGATCGTGATCGCGGTAACCGGTGTCTTGCTCAGTGCCATGCTGGCTGGGCTGATGTTTTTGCTGGTGTCGGGTCGGTCCCGGGCAGAAGCGGCGGCCCGCGCGATGACAGAAGACCTGTCTCTGGAGAGGTCTCGATTGAGTGCCATTCTTGAAGGCACCCGGGTCGGCACCTGGGAGTGGAATGTCCAGAGCGGTGAAACCGTCTTCAATGAGGAATGGGCGAGGATCGTTGGATACAAGCTCCAAGAGCTTGAGCCGATCTCCATCGTCACCTGGGCAAAGTTCGCGCATCCGGAAGATCTGCAAAAGTCAGAACAGCTGCTCAAGCAGCACTTGGCGGGGGAGTTACCGTTCTACGAGTGTGAGGCCAGGATGCGCCACAAGGATGGGCACTGGATCTGGGTGCTGGACCGCGGGAAGGTGGGGAAATGGGATCGGGATGGCAAGCCTCTCATCATGTACGGTACCCATCAGGACATCAGCCGGTCCAGACAGGAGCTGGATACCTATCACCATCGAGCGCATCATGACGTATTGACCGATCTACCCAACCGGGTCTTACTCGGTGACCGCATACAGCAGGCGCTTGCATTGGCAGAGCGCGAGAACACGCATCTGGCTGTGCTGTTCATGGATCTGGATGGGTTCAAGTCGGTCAACGACACCCATGGCCACGAAGCGGGGGATGTAGTGCTAAAGACCGTGGCCCGCCGTCTCCTGCGTTGCATCCGTGCCTCCGACACGCTCGCCAGGGTGGGAGGCGATGAGTACGTGGCCTTGCTGCAACTCGTCAGCGACGAACAGGAGGCGCTCAAAAAGGCCAGCCTGTTCATCTCGGAGGTCCGCCGACCAATCCCCTTGCCTGCGGGTGGCGAAGCACGAATTTCCATTAGTGTCGGTATCGCGCTCTACCCTCAGCATGGAACGACCATCGAGGTGCTCAGCGAGCATGCCGATCAGGCGATGTATCAGGTCAAGAAAGGCTCCAAGAATGGAGCCTTGGTGCATCAGGATAGCGGCTCGGTGTAGCTCTGCGTTCCCGTAGCGTTTAAACGCACCCTGATCGACAACTCCAGATCTTGTGTTGCCGGCGACAGCGTCCACGCATGAAGTTGGTCCATCACGACCGATCAGGCATTGACCGCCGATTGCTTCGAGCAACTGGCCCCACAGATGACCGCCAAGGGCTGGAAAGGGAAGCCGCAGAATTCGGGAAGAATCGTACGCTAAGCCGACTTGGCTTAAGTGCGTTTCCTGTTCCACTGCTCCCTATTCGGGATTTGGGGAGCAATGGAACCAAAACCCAACGTAGGCCCGCCGCGAACGTCCAGTTGAAGTACGCCCTAACTAGGCGTCAGGCCGGAACCTTGGGCCGCGTCAGGATAGGGCCGATTCCAGCATTTTCTGACGCCTCGCCGGCAACCTCTAAATAACTGATCCCAATAGTGCTACACCTTCGCTGTGCCATAGCCATTCCCCGGGAAAGGAGACACGGTATCCAT
>NZ_JAPDCI010000054.1:0-2801 GCF_027705905.1 Aeromonas sp. Y293-4
CCGGCAGCGCATTGCCTACATCATGGGTCATCAGGCAACGTCTTCTGTGGACAAATACGGCAATCGTAAATCCGCTAGAGTTATGGTGATTTCTGGTGTATGGGGGGGTAGAGGAGGTGGCGTATCCTGCTGATTGATTCCCGCGAAGAATCGCAATCAACAGAGGTGATACGCCATGACCAATTCTACCCTCAGAGCCCTGCCACAACCAGAGGTCAAGTCAACAGATCCGCTCACAGACCTGCTGCGTGCTGGAGCCAGAGACCTGATTGCCCAAGCAGTGGAAGCAGAGCTCCAAGCTCTTCTCGAGCACCACGGTCAGCTCAAGCTCCCCGATGGCCGCCAAGCTGTGGTGCGCAACGGCTTTTTGCCTGAACGCACTATCCAAACCGGGATCGGCGATGTCGAGATCAAAGTGCCCAAGGTGCGTGACAGAAGTGGCTCAGGGATCTGCTTCAACAGCTCGCTGCTACCGCCCTACCTCAAGCGCTCCGGCAGCATAGAAGAGCTGCTGCCATGGTTGTACCTGCGGGGACTCTCCACCGGGGACTATCAGGAGGCGCTGGGCGCGTTGCTCGGTGACAAGGCCAGGGGGCTGTCGGCCAATACCATCAGCCGCCTGAAACAGCACTGGGGGGATGAGCATCGGGAGTGGAGTCAGCGGGACCTGAGCCTGAAGCGGTATGTGTACTTTTGGGCGGACGGGATATACAGCAACGTGCGCATGGGAGACCGGCTTTGCTTGCTGGTGATCATCGGCGTAACGGAGCATGGCCATAAGGAACTGGTGGCGGTCGAGGATGGCCTGAGGGAATCTGAGACCAGTTGGACAGAGCTCTTGATGGGGCTGCGAGCCAGAGGACTGGACAAGGGCCCCAAGCTTGCCGTCGGTGATGGCGCCCTGGGTTTTTGGCGAGCGCTGGCCAAGTGCTACCCGGACACGGTTCATCAACGGTGTTGGGTGCACAAGACTGCGAACGTGCTGGCAGCGTTGCCCAAATCAGTGCATCCCAAGGTCAAGGATGCGCTGCATGAAATCTGGATGGCCGAGACAAGGGATGAGGCTCACACGGCGTTTGACCGCATCTTGGTGCGCTTTGAAGCGAAGCACCCGAAGGCGATGGAGAAGCTTACGAAAGACCGGGAGGAGCTGCTGGCGTTCTATGATTTTCCGGCCGAGCACTGGGTGCATATCCGGACGACGAACCCGATAGAGTCGACGTTTTCGACGGTCAGGCTACGAAGTAAGAGAGCGCGGAACTGCGGGTCTCGGGAGACCACGCTGGCGATGGTTTACAAGCTGCTTGAAGTGGCCCAGAAAAAGTGGAAGCGACTCAAGGGATTTGCGCTGCTGAAGCTGGTAGTAAACAACGTGAAATTCAAGGACGGAGTACAGGTGCTGGATGAGTCAGACAGGAATGCCGCCTGACCTACGCCATACACCAGATTTGACAATAGCTCATCCGCTAATGGTAACGTGTTACCCACTTGCCCAGCGGATGCTGACCTGAGCCATATCAGGACAACGCACGCCGAGCTTTCTGTGGATAACAAAACTCATCGCCAGGTAGCTACACCCACAACAGTGGCTGAGCCTTCGCCGAGCGCAGATTCAACTGCCCCAACAACGCCGAGAGGCATGGCGGCATTCATCAATCGGCATCGCGATGCCGATGACGACTTATCCCGATAAGGGAGCGGCTACAGGGGGACAGCCTTGCTGCTATCACAGCATGGCAAATCCCCCCTGGGGCGCAACCGTAAGAACGCCTTCGTCGCAACCGTAAGAACGCCTTCGTCGCAACCGTAAGAACGCAGAGCCAACACAGCGTAAGAACGCGGGGTAAAACATTCTTACGAACGTAAGAATGTGGGTGTGTCGAGGTTACGAGACCGGAACCCCCGTAGGTTGCGCAGCGACCGGAGTGGGGTGGAGAACCCATTTTTATGGAGGGTATGAAGCGATTAATATGGCATGACAAAGGAGCCGAATATAGGGGTCAAGGTGGAGTCTGACGAGGCACGAGGAGGAACTACCTTGATGCCTATATATCGGTGACGGTCATCCATATTGATGGCGAAATACCAGACATAAAAAATGTTTAGATGATTATTTGTTATTACACAAAACGCAGCCATAACATCGCTTGGTGCTGATCAATCGAGGGCGTTTACATCACAACCAGTATCTAACCAGTAGAATTTATGACAGCGGAAAAGGCACCATATTGTTTAACTAAATAGAGGAATAGATGAAAATTATAAACGAGATTTTGGCAATCATTTCAGAACACCCGCGCACCGGATCTAGCAGGGTGCTGGCTGCTGCGTTGGCATCGGCATGTAACACTCAATACACAGTGTCATTGCTCGATGTGTCTGTGAGGCTCGATGAAAGTGGCAGGCGGCTGGTTGAGCGCCTTGCTCGGATCACTCTGGAAGCCGATTATTCGAACGATGCACAGGATCGGGCGCTCCAACGCCTTCGGGCGCTCGGGCTCATTTGCTGATCGAGGACAGACGACCAATGCCACCATTGTTGGTGGCATTTTTATACCTGATTATCCATGCCCTTCATACTGATAGCGCAATATCAGACATAAAAACACTGTATCTGCAACAACACGGGGTAGTTAATTATACATATACGCATGATTAGCTTATGCATATATGTAAACGATGAGACATATCAACATAGTACTAAGTCACCACAATAATATAGGTATGTTTATGAATAATGAAAAACATTATAATTTCAGTCCTGCTGCTGGATTAATTTCCAGCCAGCAACGCCCTAATTG
>NZ_JAPDCI010000055.1:0-2493 GCF_027705905.1 Aeromonas sp. Y293-4
TTAGCGACTAATCAGATCGCACAAACTGGACTGAGTTCCCTTCCTCCGGTGATCTACTATTCGGAACAGCTATTTAGGGCACTATATACGGCAGCACTGGCGGATAGAGAACAGCCAGCATTACATTCTTGATGTGGTGTTCAACGAGGATGCTTCCAGGATAGCGATGGAGGATGCGGTCGAGAATATGGCGCTATTCCGGCGGTTCGTATTGAATATCGTAAAACAGAGCAATTGTGGTGCTCGAAGTCAGAGAAACAAGCTAAAAAGAGCCGGCTGGAATGACGACTATCGGGCTCAGTTATTCTTTGGTTAAAATATCAATAAAGTGTGCTCCCGCCCTGGGTGAATCACTCTTTTAGCCCACCCCTCGCGCCACCCCTGGCAGCAGTAACCAACAGCAATATTAAATTCAATATAATCAATGAGTTATATCTTGTTGATTATATTGATTATTTTGTATCTATTTGATTTATAATGATTTATTAAAGAATCACTTAGTCTTGGTACTCCAGATCCAGGCCATCCCTCCGCCAACACAGCGAAAATCCGTGTGCTAGACTCAATGCATGGCCTTCTTCGGATCACTACCATGTCCAGGCAGTTGATAAGGGCGTTAGCTCTACTGGTTTGCAGTTTCCCCTTTTGCCAGAGTGGGGCGCTGGAGCTGGCCGTGATGCATGGCAACAAACAGCAGCGGGATAATTTTGTGGCCGTGCTACGGGATTTCCACACCGAAACCGGTATCCGGGTGCAATTGCTGGCCTACACAGACAGCGAGTACAAGGCCCGCTTTCCTCACTGGCTGGTGGCGGGTACCTCACCGGATCTGCTCTACTGGCAAGGTGGCGAGCGCCTGCTGGCCTATGCCCGTCAAGGCGCCTTGAGACCCATGGATGAGCTGTGGCAACAGCAGGATTGGCAAGCCAGTTTCGGCAAGGCCATGCAGGCCGCCGTCTCCTGGCAGGGACACACCTACGCCCTGCCCTACAGCTACTACCACTGGGGCCTCTTCTACTCCAAAAGCACCCTGCAACGCGCCGGGCTCACCCCGCCGACCACCTGGACACAACTGCTGCAAAGCTGCACCCTGTTACGCAACAAGGGAATAGTGCCGCTGATATTGGGCACAAAAGAAAGCTGGCCAGCCCTCGCCTGGTTTGACTATCTCAACCTGCGTCTCAACGGCCTGGCCTTTCACCAGCAGGTGACACGCGGTGCTGTGGATTACCGGGATCCGCGCATCCGGCAGGTATTCAGCCACTGGCAACAACTGATCGCGGCCCGCTGCTTCAATGACAACATGACCCGGCTGGATTGGAACGACAGCATCTCCTACCTCTACTACGGCAAGGGAGCCATGACACTGATGGGCAGTTTTGCCATCCCCAAACAGCGCAGTGACGACATCCAGACCCTGCCCTTTCCCACCCTGCGCGCCGATATGCCGCGCTATGAAGATGCCCCGCTGGATCTCTTCGTGCTACCGGCCCGCGCCAATCCGCGCATGATGGAGGTCAAGCTCCTGCTGGCCTATCTGGGCCGCCCCGAGGTGCAGCTCCGGCTCAATCACCAGCTCGGCACCTTCTCCCCCCACCGGCAAAGCCAGCAACAGCTCTCCGCCATTCAAGCGGCCAGCAAGCAGGTGCTGCAGGGCGCCGCCGGTTTTGCCCAATACTTCGATCGGGATGTGCCGCCGGACTTTGACCGGGCCGCCACCCCCATCATGGCCCGATTTGCCAGCCACCCCGATATAGAGCACACCCTCACCCAACTGGAGGCGCTGCGCCAGCAACACTACCCCGCCAACCCGCTCCCTCTAACCACACCACCCACCGGCGTCCCCCCGCCTTGATAACCCCAGACGCCGCCCAGCGCCTGCCCAAGCCACAGCGCCAGTGAAATAGCAATAAAATACCAAATAAAATCAATATATCATATCTTATTGATTTTATTTGGTATTTTATTGCTATCTGATTTTGTTGATGTTTTTTAATGAGCATCCGAGATCACCAAAGGACAGCCATGCATCCGGCAAAAACCGTTGTAGGCTGGTGCTGAGCCTGCGAAGCCCAGCGTTTACCGCGAGCAAAACACAAAGATGGCGCCAAAGGAGACTCAAGCACTGAGAGTTGGGAATTCGTTGCCTGTCTCTTTCATCACAACAGCTCCCACCGACCACGCTTGCGCGGCCCGACAAAACGTAAGCGACCGGCTTTGACCAGACCAGAGGCGGCCCGCTCTATGGTACTGGTTGCTTTATCAAGCCGAAGTGCCACCTCTTTTAGCGTCAAATCAGGCTCCGCCGACAACAGAGCCAGTACCAGCTCCGGTGTCTTGGGTTTGGGTTCTACCCGCGCTTCTACCCGCGTTTCTACCTGCGCATTTGACCATTCCAGCCTCGTCATCTGTATCTCTAAATAGCTGATCCTAATTCCGCTCCAGTTGCATCAGCCCATGTCCGTTGCCAGGGAACGGCGCGGCATTATCCAG
>NZ_JAPDCI010000056.1:0-2481 GCF_027705905.1 Aeromonas sp. Y293-4
TCTGGGTGAGTATCATTTAGAACGGTACAAACAGGGTTACTTGACTGCTTAGTATGAAACTTTATTCCTCTCCTACACCTCCAACGAGAAAAACAAACCTATGGCTATTTCAGCCCGGAGAGGTTCGTTAACTCCCAAGGAACCCGGACGGACGAAATCGCCATGAATCCGGCTTACTTCGCCGTATGCCCCCCCGAAGAAATTATGCAAACGCTTTGCCACGAAATGTGCCACCTATGGCAGCACCATTTCGGCAAGCCTGGGCGGCGTGGCTATCACAACAAGGAATGGGCCGACTTCATGGAAGCTATCGGACTAATGCCAAGCAGCACCGGCGCACCTGGTGGAGCACGAACCGGCGACAAGATGGCGGATTATGCCATTGAGGGCGGGCGCTTCTTGGAAGCATATGAAAGCCTGATGACGGATGACTATCGGATCAGTTGGATGGATCGCTTCCCCAGTCGTGAAAAGCTGATGGCAGCAATCGCCAACGGCACCACCGATGAAATGGCCGGGGATCTTTCTATCATGGGGCTGGCTGGGATCTCTGTTGAGGATGGAGAAATCACATTTGAGCCAGGGGAGCGCCCGAATAAGTCGAATCGGGAAAAATATACTTGCCCGCTCTGCCAGGCGAACATTTGGGGCAAGCCTGGCCTAAACGTCCTATGCGGAGACTGTGACACGGCTTTTGAGGCCGCTAACTGACGCGCTTCGCTTGTCGGCCCTCGGTTCGTGGTGAACAGACTTCGCTAGTTCACCACGCCCCAAGGGCTAGATTAAACGCCAAAAGTAAGGGGGCCGATTTTGGCCCCCTTGTTCGTTCTGTGACTTCAGTTGTTCCCGCCATTTGCCAGCTTGCGCCAGGCGGCTAACGTCGCCTGGTAAAAGCTGCGGCCTATTCTCGACGGCACCGCCAGCACAAGCACGGCCACCGTTGCAATAATGGCCAGCCAGGCCAACAGGGTTTGACTGTCCTTCAGCAATGGATAGGCCGCGAACAACAACAGCACTCCAACGGCAACAGCAGCGGCAAAGTAGGTTTTCGCTTTTGCCGTCATGGTCAGCCCTCGATAACAGCAACAAGCTGAACTTGGTTCAGATCAACTTCGATTTCTTCCCCGTCGTCGTCGTACTTCAGCCAGCCCAAACCATATGCAGCGCGGCGACTGGACAACAGGCGAGCCGGTCGCTCGTCATAGCGCACCTGAATGATCGGCTTCTTGATTTTGCCTTGTTGCTCGTCAGCGTTCAGCAGGGCATTAGCCGCCGCATCCGGCCCGCCCCCGCCAATCGGGGCACCGTCGATGGTCAACGGCTGTTGCTTGTCCTTATCGCCTTCACCTGGCCAGCCTGCGCCGCCCTGGTCGTCACTGTCCGGCTCCTTGTCGCCGCCTGCACCTGGCCAGCCTGCGCCGCCCTGGTCGTCACTGTCCGGCTCTTTGTCGCCGCCTGCACCTGGCCAGCCTGCGCCGCCCTGGTCGTCACTGTCCGGCTCTTTGTCGCCGCCTGCACCTGGCCAGCCTGCGCCGCCCTGGTCGTCACTGTCCGGCTCTTTGTCGCCGTCTGCACCTGGCAAGCCTGCGCCGCCCTGGTCGTCACTGTCCGGCTCCGTGCTCGGGTTCTTCAGGTCATTACAGAAGCGGCGAACGTCTGCCGTTGTCAGTTCGTCCCCATCCTCGGCAACCATGCTTTCGATGCAATAGGTTTCCACCTCGTCGGGGTAGTTCTTGAATGAACGATGCAGGATAGCCAAGGCTTGAACGGACACGCATCGGCCCGAGTCGTACAGCTCACGAATGCAATCCGGCAACTCGAAAAAGCTGATATGGTCAGACACGAACGAAGCGGGCTTACCCAGCTTTCCGGCAATCTCTGATTTCTTGTCTCCGTTGTCGATTTGACGCTGGATGAAGTGGGCCATTTCGAGGGCCGTCAGCCCCTCCCGTTGAATGTTATCGACGGCGTTATCGTACTCGTCGGCGTCAGAGTCGATAAACGCCGGGACGGTATCAAGGCCCGCTTCCTGTGCGGCCAGGTAACGCCGATAACCGGCGTTAATCATAAACTCGCCTTCAAGCTCCGGGTGAGGCTTCAGGCTAAGGGGGTTTTTCACCCCCCGTTGTTTGCCTGTTACCTTACTGACCGCCTTCATAGAGTCAGCCAGTTCGGTGATTTTTGCCGGGTCTACTCGCTGGCGACTGTTGTTAGGGTCTGGATGGATTTTGCTGATCGGTACTTCACGAATCAGCAGGTTGTTATTCTCTGGTTCCGCCGCCTCTACTGGCGCGGCACCAGGCCCGCCCATCAGGTCGGACAGGTTGAACGAATCCAGCCCGCTGAGGTCTGCCCCTTTACCACTCATTCAGCCACCCCCATTTTTTCAAAGATAATGCTAAAGGGGGAGCCCGCAGAATTCGGAAAAAATCGTACGCTAAGGTTTTCCGGGCATCCGTAAGGGCCGAAACTTCCCGTCTT
>NZ_JAPDCI010000057.1:0-2203 GCF_027705905.1 Aeromonas sp. Y293-4
TCATGTAGAACCTCCTGCGTTCAAGATACGAGAAAATTCTACTTATGAGCACCTCAGTTTTTCGGGGGGATTACCCGACTAGAGGTTCATATGAGCCATCTTCGTGAAATGCTTACTAAGGCTGGCACCGAACCCATGATTTGCGATCAAGCTCCATCACTACAGGACGTAACACTGATGGATCTTAAACGCTGGGTCGAGGCTGCTGGGGGAAAACTACAGCTCAATGTTGAAATGCCAAACGGATCTCAGATCTCGTTTGCCGTTTAACTAGAAATCCATCTCTGCACACCGTAGCAATTGTCAGCTGACAACGGGTGGCATGGCCTCTATCGGTATCGTGAAACGGAACTCTTGCAGCTGGCTGGCAGCGATTGTCAGCTGACAACGGAATGATCAACTCATCAGGGCCAGCAGGCATTCGCATTATAAGTATCGTGAAATGGAACTCTTGCAGCTGGCTGGCAGCGATTGTCAGCTGACAACGGAATGATCAACTCATCAGGGCCAGCAGGCATTCACATTATAGGTATCGTGAAATGGAACTCTTGCAGCTGGCTGGCAGCGATTGTCAGCTGACAACGGAATGATCAACTCATCAGGACCAGCAGGCATTCGCATTATAGGTATCGTGAAATGGAAATCAGGCTCCAGCGAACTCGATTGTCAGCTGACAACGGAATGATCAACTCATCAGGGCCAGCAGGCATTCGCATTATAGGTATCGTGAAATGGAACTCTTGCAGCTGGCTGGCAGCGATTGTCAGCTGACAACGGGGTGATCTGCTCATCAGAACCATCAGGCATTCGCATTATAGGTACCGTGAAATGGAAATCTGGCTCCAGCGAGCTCGATTGTCAGCTGACAACGGGGTGATCAGCTCATCAGGGCCAGCAGGCATTCGCATTATAGGTATCGTGAAATGGAAATCTGGCTCCAGCGAACTCGATTGTCAGCTGACAACGGGGTGATCTGCTCATCAGGGCCAGCTGGCATTCGCATTATAGGTACCGTGAAATGGAAATCTGGCTCCAGCGAGCTCGATTGTCGGCTGACAACGGGCTGATCTGCACCAGAGTACCCGCTGGCCCGAACTGCTACAGGTATCGTGAAATGGAATTCCGCCCCTGGTAAACATCGATTGCCGACTGACAACGGGCTGATCTGCACCAGAGTACCCGCTGGCCGGTACTGCTACAGGTAGCGTGAAATGGAAACCTGGCCCTGGCAGACAGTGATTGTCGGCTGACAACGAGGTGATCTGCACCGGTGTGCCCGAGTGCGGAACCGCTATAGGTATCGTGAAATGGAACCCTCGCTGCTGACTGGCTGCGATTGTCAGCTGACAACGGAGTGTTCTGCACCTCAGCCCCGCTGACAACCGCATTATCGGTATCGTGAAATGGAATTCTGACCCTGGCAGGCAGTGATTGTCGGCTGACAACGGGCTGATCTGCACCAGAGTGCCCGCTGGCCGGAACTGCTACAGGTATCGTGGAATGGAATTCTGACCCTGGCAGGCAGTAATTGTCGGCTGACAACGGGCCGATCTGCACCTGAGTGCCCGCTGGCCGGAACTACTATAGGTATCGTGAAATGGAACCCTCGCTGCTGACTGGCTGCGATTGTCAGCTGACAACGGGCTGATCTGCGCCGGAGTACCCGCTGGCCCGATGTGCTACAGGTATCGTGAAATGGAATTCTGACCCTGGCAGGCAGTAATTGTCGGCTGACAACGGGCTGATCTGCACCTCAGTGGCCGCTGACAACCACATTATCGGTATCGTGAAATGGAACCCTCGCTGCTGACTGGCAGCGATTGTCAGCTGACAACGGAGTGTTCTGCACCTCAGCCCCGCTGACAACCGCATTATCGGTATCGTGAAATGGAATTCTGACCCTGGCAGGCAGTGATTGTCGGCTGACAACGGGCTGATCTGCACCAGAGTGCCCGCTGGCCGGAACTGCTACAGGTATCGTGGAATGGAATTCTGACCCTGGCAGGCAGTAATTGTCGGCTGACAACGGGCCGATCTGCACCTGAGTGCCCGCTGGCCGGAACTACTATAGGTATCGTGAAATGGAACCCTCGCTCCTGACTGGCAGCGATTGTCGGCTGACAACGGGCTGATCTGCACCAGAGTACCCGCTGGCCGGTACTGCTACAGGTAGCGTGAAATGGAAACCTGGCCCTGGCAGACA
>NZ_JAPDCI010000058.1:0-1905 GCF_027705905.1 Aeromonas sp. Y293-4
CTGATGGATCCAACCCCTCCGCTGCTATAGTGCAGTCGGCTTCTGACGTTCAGTGCAGCCGTCTTCTGAAAACGACAGTCAGAATAGAGTCTGCTTTCCCATTTTTTGACACATGCCCGCGAAGGTTATAGATTTCAGCCTGACAGAAATGGGCTTTGAGGCACAACGGAACAGAAAGTGCACTTAAGCCGCCTTCAACCAAGGAGACATCGTGCAGGGGCACCGCATCGGCTACGTCCGGGTCAGCAGCTTTGACCAGAACCCGGAACGCCAGCTGGAACAAACCCAGGTGAGCAAGGTGTTCACCGACAAGGCATCGGGCAAGGACACCCAGCGCCCCCAGCTCGAAGCGCTGCTGAGCTTCGTCCGCGAAGGCGATACAGTGGTGGTGCACAGCATGGATCGGCTGGCCCGCAACCTCGATGACCTGCGTCGCTTGGTACAGAAGCTGACTCAGCGCGGCGTGCGCATCGAGTTCCTGAAGGAGGGCCTGGTGTTCACTGGCGAGGACTCGCCGATGGCCAACCTGATGCTGTCGGTGATGGGGGCCTTCGCTGAGTTCGAGCGCGCCCTGATCCGCGAGCGGCAGCGTGAGGGCATCGCCTTGGCCAAGCAGCGTGGCGCGTACCGGGGCCGCAAGAAAGCCCTGTCCGATGAGCAGGCTGCTACCCTGCGGCAGCGAGCGACGGCCGGCGAGCCCAAGGCGCAGCTTGCCCGCGAGTTCAACATCAGCCGGGAAACCCTCTACCAGTACCTCCGCACGGACGACTGACACATGCCGCGTCGCTTGATCCTCTCGGCCACGGAGCGGGACACCCTGCTTGCGCTGCCGGAAAGCCAGGATGACCTGATCCGCTACTACACCTTCAACGACTCCGACCTGTCGCTGATCCGCCAGCGACGCGGCGACGCCAACCGCCTCGGCTTCGCCGTGCAGCTCTGCCTGCTGCGCTACCCCGGTTACGCGCTGGGAACCGACAGCGAGCTGCCCGAGCCGGTCATCCTGTGGGTGGCGAAGCAAGTCCAGGCCGAGCCGGCGAGCTGGGCAAAGTACGGCGAGCGCGACGTGACCCGTCGCGAGCATGCCCAGGAACTGCGCACCTACCTGCAACTGGCCCCGTTCGGCCTGTCCGACTTCCGCGCCCTGGTGCGCGAGCTAACCGAGCTGGCCCAGCAGACCGACAAAGGCTTGCTGCTGGCCGGTCAGGCCCTGGAGAGCCTACGGCAGAAACGACGCATCCTGCCGGCGCTGAGCGTGATTGACCGGGCCTGCTCGGAAGCCATTGCGCGAGCCAATCGGCGGGTCTACCGCGCCCTGGTCGAACCACTCACGGACTCGCATCGGGCCAAGCTGGACGAGCTGTTGAAGCTCAAGGCCGGCAGCAGCATCACCTGGTTGACCTGGCTGCGCCAGGCACCGCTGAAACCCAACTCTCGGCACATGCTGGAACACATCGAGCGGCTGAAGACATTTCAGTTGGTGGACTTGCCCGAAGGCCTGGGCCGGCACATCCACCAGAACCGCCTGCTCAAGCTGGCCCGCGAGGGTGGGCAGATGACGCCCAAAGACCTCGGTAAGTTCGAGCCGCAGCGCCGCTACGCGACCCTGGCCGCCGTGGTGCTGGAGAGCACCGCGACCGTGATCGATGAGCTGGTCGATCTGCATGACCGCATCCTGGTCAAGCTGTTCAGCGGCGCGAAGCACAAGCATCAGCAGCAGTTCCAGAAGCAGGGCAAGGCGATCAACGACAAGGTGCGCCTGTACTCCAGGATCGGCCAGGCGCTGCTGGAAGCGAAGGAAAGCGGCAGCGACCCCTATGCCGCCATCGAGGCGGTGATTCCCTGGGACGAGTTCACCGAGAGCGTCAGCGAGGCCGAGCTGCTGGCCCGGCCGGAAGGCTTCGA
>NZ_JAPDCI010000059.1:0-1826 GCF_027705905.1 Aeromonas sp. Y293-4
CACCAGAAACCCACCACGACAGAGTTTGTCGGCATCGCCCCACCCTCACGGTTTAGCAGGCCCGGCACACGCCAAAGCCCGCCGTAGCGGGTGATTAAGAATTGCTCGTTCAGCGCAATCGAATTATCCCGCTGCCTTTGCAGACGTCACTCCCTCACACTTGAACCATCAACTGAAGGAGACACATCATGCATACACGTAGCGAACAGATGGCTGACTATATTGCCGATCGTCTCGAGTTCATCACCTTCCTCGCCTGTTGCAGCGCCCTGCTGGCCCTGCTGACCGGCATGAGTGGCCAACAGGCACTGGCCTTTACCGCCCTGAATCTGCCGTTTGGCCTCGGTATTCTGCTGGCGATGGCGATGCTGGCCCCGCTGCCCGCCCACTGGCGGCTGCCAGGCATCACCTTGCTGCTGGCAGGTTGCGCCCTGATGACCCTGCAACTGGGGGGCGAGTGGCTCAATCCGCTGGCCATCTGGAGCCTCTACGCCCTGCTCGGGCTGGAGATCATCTGGCAAGCTCGCCCCCGCGCCGTGCTAGCCACCCGCGCTCGCCAATAATAGGGCTGACCAGCGCCGGTAAACGGCGGGCTGTGATGGCTGACGCCGGTGGCAAATTGGGGTACTCTTGCGCCCCCATTTGCCACCACACTTGGCATTAACAACCTTCGCCATCACGCCCAGGAGCGCCCCGATGAAAAAAGCCTGTGCCCAGCACATTCTGGTCAAGACCGAAAAACAGTGTATGGAGATCAAGGAGAAGATCGAGAAGGGAGCCGACTTCGGCCAGATGGCCAAGCGCTTCTCCACCTGCGCCTCTGCAAAACGTAGCGGCGATCTGGGGGAGTTCAATAAAGGGGATATGGTCAAGCCCTTCGACGATGCCGTATTCAAGGGCGAACTGCTCAAGGTACTGGGGCCGGTGCGCACCAAGTTCGGCTTCCATCTGATCAAAGTGCTCTATCGCAATTAAACCATCGCAACTGACCATTCTCTCGGTGAAGCTCGCATCAGGCGGGCTTCACCGACCTCTGCATCCCCCCTCGCAAAACTGGCTGAAACAACGCCAAACTCGCATCAATTTACTAACGTTATCAGACAATTAAGTTTATCCTTCTCGGCATTGTCCACATTCGACGATGGATCCCGTGCTATGCCCCGCTCTTGCTTGTGGCCCCTGCTGGCCTGGTTACTCCCGCTCGCTGGCGCCCTCGGCAGCCGCTTCCATCTCTGGCCCTGGTGGATAGGTTTTGCGATCTGTCTCATCGGAGCGCTTGTCTCCCTTATCCTGCTGGTGCGCCTGCCCTGGAGCCGCAACCGCTACGCCAACGGCTTTGGCGCCTTGCCGCTGTTGCTGCCGCTGCTCTTTGTGGTGCAGGCGCTGCGCATGCCGCTGATCAACGATGTGAGTACCGATCCCTACAATCCCCCCCTGCTGCGCTGGGCGGCGGAGCTTAGAACCGAGCAGGATCTGCCAATTAATAGCGCCCCGCTGAAAGCAGTTGAGGCAAAACCCGGTCCTCTCTTTACCAGGGCCTCCCCTGCCGAAGTGGTGATTGAAGCCAGCGAACTGATGCAGGAGCTGGGCTGGCAGGTACGACCGAGCCCGGATGGTCTGGATGCAGTGGTCACCACCGGCTGGTTCGGCTTTCAGGATGATGTGGCGCTGCGGGTCTTTGCCGGCCCGAAAGAGACTCGCATCGATATGCGATCGGCCTCCCGTCAGGGGCGCAGCGACTTGGGTACCAACCGGGCGCGGATCGAGGATTTTCTGATCCGCCTGAACGAGCGACTCGGTCAGGCCTACAAACCCAATTTGAAACC
>NZ_JAPDCI010000060.1:0-1761 GCF_027705905.1 Aeromonas sp. Y293-4
TTGACATCCTCCCCGCCCTAAAGGACGGGGATTCCTACTGCGGTTAGGCGATTACGCTTAATTCGCTTCGGTGGGTTCCTGCTGCTGGCGGCCTTATTGCACCACTCACTTCACAGGCTAACTGGGCGTGTCCCGCCCTTAACACATTGATCGCGCCGACTAGATCGGCGTTTTCTTTAAAATCACACTCCACACATTCGAACGTAGCTTGTGTTTGACGATTATCAGCCGAGATATGCCCGCAACATGGGCACGTTCGGCTGGTGTTCTTCGGCGGCACCGCTATCAAATGCCCGCCATTCCAAGCCAGCTTGTAGTCGAGCTGACGCCGAAACTCGCCCCAGCCTTGATCTAAAATAGCCTTATTCAGGCCCGACTTGGCTCGCACGTTGCGCCCAGGCGTGTCAGTTGTGCCCGCCGCTGACTTGGACATATTTCGCACCTGCAAATCTTCGACACATACCAGCGCGTGGTTTTTGCTGATGGCGGTCGAGATCTTATGCAAGTAGTCGCGGCGGGCACTGCCGATATGAGTCTGGATGCGCTGAATACGGGCTTTCGCTTTCTTCCAATTGCGGCTGAATATGACTTTGCGGCTCATCGCCTGCTGCGCTTTGCGCAAGGCTTTTTCGTGAGCCTTGAAGCTGTTAAGTGGGTCTTTGTGGCTGCCATCTGACAGGGTGACAAAGCGTTTAATCCCCATATCGAGGCCAACAGCTGTGCCTTGATGAACGGGCACATCAACCTCTCGCTCGGTCTGGATAGCGGCATACCACTTACCGCTTGATTGGCTCACGGTGATGTTCTTGATCACCCCGAGCACATCCCGACTGTTGCGGTAGCGTAGCCAACCCAACTTAGGCAGGAACAGACGGCTATTGGCCTGATCGAGCTTGAAACCTTGCGGATAGCGGAAGCTATCGGATAAACCCTTCTTTTTGAAGCGAGGGAAATCGGCGCGTTTGGCGAAGAAGTTAGTGTAGGCTCGCTCCAGATCTTTTAGCGTTTGCTGCAAGGGTTGGGAGGGCGTTTCGGCAAGCCAAGCGGTTGAGTCTTCCGACTTCCATTGGGTGAGCTGTTTACACAGCTCCGCATAGCCGAGCTTCTTCTCGCCCTGTTCAAAGCGCTCCTGCTGCAACGCCAGCGCCTTGTTGAACACGAAACGGCATGAACCAGCGAAGCGGCGCATTCGCAGCTGTTGCTGGCCGTCTGGCCGAAGTTCATATTTGAAGGCTTGAAGTCGTTGCATGGCTATAATATACTTTGGTCTATGAGCAAAATCAATGACATTAGAACTGGCAGACACTGCGTTTTCTCTATGCATGTTCATTTGGTCTTTGTGACGAAATATCGCAGAAGAGTATTCGACAATGCCGCCATCGACCGCCTTAGAGAGCTGTTCTCCAAGATCTGCGCTGACTTTGAGGCAGAGCTAAAAGAGATGGATGGAGAGGTTGATCATGTTCACCTGCTGGTGAATTACCCGCCAAAAGTGGCAGTATCGGCGCTGGTGAACAGCCTAAAAGGGGCATCCAGTCGGGTGCTGCGAAAAGAGCGGCCAGACATCGCCGCCAAGTTCTACTACAAGGGCATGTTGTGGTCGCCATCTTACTTTGCATCGAGTTGTGGCGGCGCTCCGATAGAGATCATCCGGCAGTACATCGAGCAACAGCAAACACCTCATTAACCATGGAACGGCTACGCCATTCACACCTTATATCCCCGCCATGAATGACGGGGCTTTACGGTGCTTTTGGGTAA
>NZ_JAPDCI010000062.1:0-1355 GCF_027705905.1 Aeromonas sp. Y293-4
TAACTTTGTTTTAGGGCGACTGCCCTGCTGCGTAACATCGTTGCTGCTCCATAACATCAAACATCGACCCACGGCGTAACGCGCTTGCTGCTTGGATGCCCGAGGCATAGACTGTACAAAAAAACAGTCATAACAAGCCATGAAAACCGCCACTGCGCCGTTACCACCGCTGCGTTCGGTCAAGGTTCTGGACCAGTTGCGTGAGCGCATACGCTACTTGCATTACAGTTTACGAACCGAACAGGCTTATGTCCACTGGGTTCGTGCCTTCATCCGTTTCCACGGTGTGCGTCACCCGGCAACCTTGGGCAGCAGCGAAGTCGAGGCATTTCTGTCCTGGCTGGCGAACGAGCGCAAGGTTTCGGTCTCCACGCATCGTCAGGCATTGGCGGCCTTGCTGTTCTTCTACGGCAAGGTGCTGTGCACGGATCTGCCCTGGCTTCAGGAGATCGGAAGACCTCGGCCGTCGCGGCGCTTGCCGGTGGTGCTGACCCCGGATGAAGTGGTTCGCATCCTCGGTTTTCTGGAAGGCGAGCATCGTTTGTTCGCCCAGCTTCTGTATGGAACGGGCATGCGGATCAGTGAGGGTTTGCAACTGCGGGTCAAGGATCTGGATTTCGATCACGGCACGATCATCGTGCGGGAGGGCAAGGGCTCCAAGGATCGGGCCTTGATGTTACCCGAGAGCTTGGCACCCAGCCTGCGCGAGCAGCTGTCGCGTGCACGGGCATGGTGGCTGAAGGACCAGGCCGAGGGCCGCAGCGGCGTTGCGCTTCCCGACGCCCTTGAGCGGAAGTATCCGCGCGCCGGGCATTCCTGGCCGTGGTTCTGGGTTTTTGCGCAGCACACGCATTCGACCGATCCACGGAGCGGTGTCGTGCGTCGCCATCACATGTATGACCAGACCTTTCAGCGCGCCTTCAAACGTGCCGTAGAACAAGCAGGCATCACGAAGCCCGCCACACCGCACACCCTCCGCCACTCGTTCGCGACGGCCTTGCTCCGCAGCGGTTACGACATTCGAACCGTGCAGGATCTGCTCGGCCATTCCGACGTCTCTACGACGATGATTTACACGCATGTGCTGAAAGTTGGCGGTGCCGGAGTGCGCTCACCGCTTGATGCGCTGCCGCCCCTCACTAGTGAGAGGTAGGGCAGCGCAAGTCAATCCTGGCGGATTCACTACCCCTGCGCGAAGGCCATCGGTGCCGCATCGAACGGCCGGTTGCGGAAAGTCCTCCCTGCGTCCGCTGATGGCCGGCAGCAGCCCGTCGTTGCCTGATGGATCCAACCCCTCCGCTGCTATAGTGCAGTCGGCTTCTGACGTTCAGTGCAGCCGTCTTCTGAAAACGACA
>NZ_JAPDCI010000063.1:0-1315 GCF_027705905.1 Aeromonas sp. Y293-4
TGCACGCTTAAAAATAATAAAAGCAGACTTGACCTGATAGTTTGGCTGTGAGCAATTATGTGCTTAGTGCATCTAACGCCGCTAAGCAGCGGCACATTTTGCGTTTTGAGCGCAGCGAAGCAAAATGTGTCCGATGGCTTGGATGGTTAACCCCTTTGCCAGATTTGATAGCGATAATTTATATTTGAATGAAATTCCTGCTCGAACACCACATTGAACTCTTTGGGGATTTCCGGAAAGAAAACATTGCCCTCTGGCTCGGAATCTATTGTCGAGATATGTAGCGTGTCGGCATGGGCGATCAGACTCTTGTAGATCTCTCCACCACCAGAAACAACAACATGGTTCGTAAGAGTCTTTAGCTCCCTCATTGCTGCTTCTATAGATGGAAACACAACCACATCATCGTTAGTAGCTACCGATCCTGAGCGGCTGACAACTGCATACTTTCTATTTGGGAGAGCCCCCATTGCCTCAAATGTTTTACGGCCGACTAAGAGCCATTGATTGTAAGTTATTGCTTTAAAAAGCAGCTGCTCACCTTTAGCGTTCCACGGGATATCCGAGCCGCAGCCAATAACCCCATTTCTTGCTTTTGCAGCCATTAGTGATATTTTCACGATACTCCTTTGGGTTAACGCCGCCATAAACGGCGACAGGGTGGCGCGCCTATTGCGCATAAAATGGCGAAGCCATGCGCAACAGGCGCGGAATCTCTGGCGTCCGGTTTGATGGCTTTGTTATGCAAAGGACTAGTCTTCAATGACGTGTAAACCACGGCGCTTTAAGTCCTCCAACGAATCCAACATTCCCCTTATTAATTCAACAGGATGCCCCTCCCAGTCTTCAACAACGCCAACAATTCTCAAGGGTTCGCAGGTTCTATAGGACTGTGTTGGATTACCGGGAAATCTTTTGTTCGTAAGATTCGGATCGTCTTCGAACGGTCCTGTTGGCTCAACTATGTATATGTAGCCGCGACCCTCGAGGCCAGACAGTGACATAGCAAGTTCAGCTCCCCAAACTGCTGGCTCCATCAAGGCTGAAAAGTAGATGTGCTTAAGAATACGACCGTCCTCGAAATGAGAGATGAACCCTGTGGTTAGCAAGTCACCAATCGCCAAATTGGCTTTGGTTCCATGATAGAACGGTCCTTGCACCTGCTTGTAATTATCATGAGAGATGGGAATCCAATCTTTTACCATTTTAAGACCCTTAATTGTTGGGATTTGGCTGCATAACTTTGTTTTAGGGCGACTGCCCTGCTGCGTAACATCGTTGCTGCTCCATAACATCAAACATCGACCCACGGCGT
>NZ_JAPDCI010000064.1:0-1289 GCF_027705905.1 Aeromonas sp. Y293-4
CTCACAGCCAAACTATCAGGTCAAGTCTGCTTTTATTATTTTTAAGCGTGCATAATAAGCCCTACACAAATTGGGAGATATATCATGAAAGGCTGGCTTTTTCTTGTTATCGCAATAGTTGGCGAAGTAATCGCAACATCCGCATTAAAATCTAGCGAGGGCTTTACTAAGCTTGCCCCTTCCGCCGTTGTCATAATCGGTTATGGCATCGCATTTTATTTTCTTTCTCTGGTTCTGAAATCCATCCCTGTCGGTGTTGCTTATGCAGTCTGGTCGGGACTCGGCGTCGTCATAATTACAGCCATTGCCTGGTTGCTTCATGGGCAAAAGCTTGATGCGTGGGGCTTTGTAGGTATGGGGCTCATAATTGCTGCCTTTTTGCTCGCCCGATCCCCATCGTGGAAGTCGCTGCGGAGGCCGACGCCATGGTGACGGTGTTCGGCATTCTGAATCTCACCGAGGACTCCTTCTTCGATGAGAGCCGGCGGCTAGACCCCGCCGGCGCTGTCACCGCGGCGATCGAAATGCTGCGAGTCGGATCAGACGTCGTGGATGTCGGACCGGCCGCCAGCCATCCGGACGCGAGGCCTGTATCGCCGGCCGATGAGATCAGACGTATTGCGCCGCTCTTAGACGCCCTGTCCGATCAGATGCACCGTGTTTCAATCGACAGCTTCCAACCGGAAACCCAGCGCTATGCGCTCAAGTGCGGCGTGGGCTACCTGAACGATATCCAAGGATTTCCTGACCCTGCGCTCTATCCCGATATTGCTGAGGCGGACTGCAGGCTGGTGGTTATGCACTCAGCGCAGCGGGATGGCATCGCCACCCGCACCGGTCACCTTCGACCCGAAGACGCGCTCGACGAGATTGTGCGGTTCTTCGAGGCGCGGGTTTCCGCCTTGCGACGGAGCGGGGTCGCTGCCGACCGGCTCATCCTCGATCCGGGGATGGGATTTTTCTTGAGCCCCGCACCGGAAACATCGCTGCACGTGCTGTCGAACCTTCAAAAGCTGAAGTCGGCGTTGGGGCTTCCGCTATTGGTCTCGGTGTCGCGGAAATCCTTCTTGGGCGCCACCGTTGGCCTTCCTGTAAAGGATCTGGGTCCAGCGAGCCTTGCGGCGGAACTTCACGCGATCGGCAATGGCGCTGACTACGTCCGCACCCACGCGCCTGGAGATCTGCGAAGCGCAATCACCTTCTCGGAAACCCTCGCGAAATTTCGCAGTCGCGACGCCAGAGACCGAGGGTTAGATCATGCCTAGCATTCACCTTCCGGCCGCCCGCTA
>NZ_JAPDCI010000065.1:0-1256 GCF_027705905.1 Aeromonas sp. Y293-4
CAGGGTGAGAGCGTGAACAAATTGTTAAATTGAGGTCAATTTAGCCAACCCAGCATCCAGTACCTTTTCCAGATAGGGGCTGCTCATGCCCGCAAATTGCTGCTTCTTCCGCAAGCTTGCCTTACGGCTGGTTTCGGCCCGCAGCATGTTCTGTGCCATGTGTCGTGTGCAAGCCAATATCTGGGGAGCATCACCGCGATATATCTGACAAGCATCCTCATTCATCACGACATCCAGAACCCAGTGCAGGCTATTTTCAATCGCCCAGTGCCCCCGGACAGCTGAGGAAAACTGCTCCGGTGTCAGTTCTGCTGAACTGATGTAGTAGCGATACTCCATTGATATTTTCTTCATCTTTTCAATGCGATAGGATATCGCCACGCCAACGCTTTTAAGGTTTTTCCACTCGGGAAATTGCTCTGCCAGTGCACCGGCTGGCAATACATGGTACTCGCGCCCATCTATACGACCATGTTGCTTCTCGATACTGACGGTTTCTTCCGTCAAAGGCTTGTTCATTGACTCGACCAGCGCCGCTCGCACGGCGCTATGCAACGAGGGTTGATTACCTTTTACTGCCAGCAGGTAGTCACCGCCGCCTTTGACTATGGTTGAGGCAATAGCGGTCTGACAACCCATTGCATCGATGGAGACCAAGCAGCCTTTCACATCGAGTATTGCGAGTAATTCCGGAATGGCGGTAATTTCGTTGGACTTGGCATCCGTTTTGACTTGACCGAGCACCAGACGATTCTGAGCGGCAAAGGCACTGACCATATGAATGGTAGATTGGCGACTGTCGCGGTCGTAAGAGCTGCGTAAGGTCTTGCCGTCAATGGCGATCAGCTCACCATCGGTACGCTCTGACGTTGCCTGCATCCAGCGGACAAAGGCGTTTTGAAATTGCTCCGGCTGAATACGGGAGATGATCCTGGCTATGGTGTCGTGAACAGGTAATCCGTTAGGAAACAAGCCATTACGCTGAAACCATTCCAGATGCGCCTCGCCGAATAGCTCAATATCTTCCCAACCTTGGGCGCCACCGATGGCGGCACAGACAGTCAAAAAAACCACATCAAAGAAGGGGTACTCGATTTTAGCTACCTGGCGAGGGTCTTTGAGTTCAGAGAAGAATTGAGTAAATGCAGCATGGTGGTTCATCGCGAAACTCCCGTAAAAGAGAGTATAAGATCACACCCAGATCGGTCGGTCAAATCCTCTTAACATTGCTTCAAAACGTTCACGATCTCGCCCTG
>NZ_JAPDCI010000066.1:0-1252 GCF_027705905.1 Aeromonas sp. Y293-4
ATGCTACACACTGAGCGCTAAATGCAAATTCTGAAAGCCTACAAATTCCGACTCGAACCGACCGAACAACAAGCGCAACGCCTGCGCCAGTTGGGCGGTTGTGCTCGTTATGTCTGGAATCACGGGCTGGCAGAAACCAAACGCATTCTGGATGCTGGCGAAAAACTGCCTTCTGCCTTTGAGCTGAACAGGATGCTCACCAGTTGGAAGAAAGACCCAGAAATGGCCTTTCTGGCCGAGGCATATACCGACAACCTCCAGCAGAAGCTCAAGGATTTGCATGGCGCGTGGATGCGCTGCTTTGATAAGAAACTCGCCGCCAAGGCACCCGTATTCAAGAAAAAAAGCGACAACCGCGACGCTATCCGGTTCGTCAACTTCGACAAGTATTGCCGCCTTGAAAAGGGTCGAGTGAAGCTGCCTGCCGGGCTGGCGTGGGTCAAGTTTCGCCAGTCCCAGCCAGTTGAAGGGAAAATTAAAAACGCGACCGTCAGCCAAGCAGCCGGGCACTGGTATATCTCCTTTCAGGTCGAGCAGGAGACGTCCGAGCCAATTCACCCCTCCGGCTCAATGGTCGGGCTGGATGCGGGGATCGCCAAGCTCGTAACCCTGTCAGATGGCACGGTGTTTGAGCCCGTCAACAGCTTCAAAACCAATCAGACCAAGCTGGCAAGGCTCCAACGCCAGTTGAGCAAAAAGGTAAAGTTCAGCAGCAACTGGAAGAAACAAAAAGCCAAGATCCAGCGGCTGCATTCACATATCGCCAATACCCGCCGCGATTACCTTCACAAGGTCACAACGACTATCAGCAAAAACCACGCGATGATCGTCATTGAGGATTTGAAGGTTGCCAGCATGTCAAAATCAGCAGCGGGCACGACCAGCCAGCCGGGGCGCAACGTCCGGGCAAAATCAGGGCTGAATCGTTCGATATTAGATCAGGGCTGGTTTGAGCTGCGCCGCCAGCTCGAATATAAGCAGGCATGGCGAGGCGGTCAGGTGTTGGCGATAAACCCGGCCTACACCAGCCAGCAGTGCGCCTGTTGTGGGCATACTGCGAAGGATAACCGCCAGACGCAAAGCCAGTTTAAATGCGCTGCGTGTGGTTATGAGGCGAACGCCGATGTGAACGGCGCTCGCAATATTTTAGCGGCGGGACACGCCGTTTTAGCCTGTGGAGGCGTGGTGCAATCAGGCCGCCCGATGAAGCAGGAACCCGGTACTGCGCGAGCAGCTATCACCCAGTAATGGG
>NZ_JAPDCI010000067.1:0-1198 GCF_027705905.1 Aeromonas sp. Y293-4
GGTAATCCCCCCATTTTTTGGAGCACTCAAAAGTAGAGGTCATGCGGCCTGTGCCAAGCGCTGTTTCGGCGTGTAGCCGCCCAGCGCCATATTGGGCCGCTCATGGTTATAAACCCACAGCCAGTTCGTGGCAAATTCCTGTAACTCATTCAGTGACTCAAACAGGTAATGGCCCAACCAGTCGTAACGCACAGTGCGGTTAAATCGCTCTATGTAGGCATTCTGCTGCGGGTTGCCTGGCTGGATATACCTCAGCGCAATCCTCTTCTGCTGCGCCCATTGCTTGAGCTCTTCGCTGATGTATTCCGGACCATTATCACAGCGGATTGCGGCTGGTTTGCCCCGCCACTCGATGACCTGCTCCAGCACCCGTTTGACTCGCGAGGCAGGCAAGGAAAAATCCACCTCGATGCACAGTGCTTCGCGATTGAAGTCATCGATCACATTAAACAACCGCACCGAACGACCATCGCTGAGCTGGTCATGCATAAAGTCCATCGACCAACAGTGATTCGGTTGGTCAGGGACTGCCAACGGCTCCGGCTTGGCGCGTACTAGCCGCTTCTTGGGTTTTATCCGCAGATTGAGCTCTAGCGCCCGATAGATCCGGTAGACCCGCTTGTGGTTCCAGCCAAAGCCTTTGACGTTACGCAGGTACAGGAAGCACAGTCCGAAACCCCAGTTGCGCTGGTTGGCGGTGAGGCGCAGTAGCCAGTCGGCAATCTCCTGGTTTTCATCAGCCAGCACGGGCTGATAACGGTAGCAACCCTCGCTCACCTTGAACACCTGGCAAGCCAGACGGATAGAAATGGCGTAATGAGCCACAGCCTTGGTCGCCATCTCCCTGCGGGCAGATGGCGTCACCACTTTTTTGCCATCGCCTCGGAGATGATCTCAGCCTTTAGGCGCTCCTCGGCATACATCTTCTTAAGGCGACGATTTTCCTCTTCCAGCTCTTTGAGGCGCGCCATGAGAGAGGCATCCATGCCACCGAATTTGGAGCGCCACTTGTAGAAGGTGGCGGAGCTGATGCCATGCTCACGGCAGAGCTCAGGGACGGGTGAACCAGACTCGGCCTGCTTGAGGATGGCGATGATCTGTGCATCGCTAAAGCGTGATGTTTTCATGTAGAACCTCCTGCGTTCAAGATACGAGAAAATTCTACTTATGAGCACCTCAGTTTTTCGGGGGGATTACC
>NZ_JAPDCI010000068.1:0-1192 GCF_027705905.1 Aeromonas sp. Y293-4
GAATGGGTTCATGTGCAGCTCCATCAGCAAAAGGGGATGATAAGTTTATCACCACCGACTATTTGCAACAGTGCCCTCTGATGTTACATTGCACAAGATAAAAATATATCATCATGAACAATAAAACTGTCTGCTTACATAAACAGTAATACAAGGGGTGTTATGAGCCATATTCAACGGGAAACGTCTTGCTCGAGGCCGCGATTAAATTCCAACATGGATGCTGATTTATATGGGTATAAATGGGCTCGCGATAATGTCGGGCAATCAGGTGCGACAATCTATCGATTGTATGGGAAGCCCGATGCGCCAGAGTTGTTTCTGAAACATGGCAAAGGTAGCGTTGCCAATGATGTTACAGATGAGATGGTCAGACTAAACTGGCTGACGGAATTTATGCCTCTTCCGACCATCAAGCATTTTATCCGTACTCCTGATGATGCATGGTTACTCACCACTGCGATCCCCGGGAAAACAGCATTCCAGGTATTAGAAGAATATCCTGATTCAGGTGAAAATATTGTTGATGCGCTGGCAGTGTTCCTGCGCCGGTTGCATTCGATTCCTGTTTGTAATTGTCCTTTTAACAGCGATCGCGTATTTCGTCTCGCTCAGGCGCAATCACGAATGAATAACGGTTTGGTTGATGCGAGTGATTTTGATGACGAGCGTAATGGCTGGCCTGTTGAACAAGTCTGGAAAGAAATGCATAAGCTTTTGCCATTCTCACCGGATTCAGTCGTCACTCATGGTGATTTCTCACTTGATAACCTTATTTTTGACGAGGGGAAATTAATAGGTTGTATTGATGTTGGACGAGTCGGAATCGCAGACCGATACCAGGATCTTGCCATCCTATGGAACTGCCTCGGTGAGTTTTCTCCTTCATTACAGAAACGGCTTTTTCAAAAATATGGTATTGATAATCCTGATATGAATAAATTGCAGTTTCATTTGATGCTCGATGAGTTTTTCTAATCAGAATTGGTTAATTGGTTGTAACACTGGCAGAGCATTACGCTGACTTGACGGGACGGCGCTTCCCTACCCTCATGGCCGCCTCCCAGGAATCGACCCAGGTGCTTATCGTGGACATAATCCTTTACTCATAAATTGGCACTGTTGCAAAGTTAGCGATGAGGCAGCCTTTTGTCTTATTCAAAGGCCTTACATTTCAAAAACTCTGCTTACC
>NZ_JAPDCI010000069.1:0-1168 GCF_027705905.1 Aeromonas sp. Y293-4
CTAAATAACCGTTCCGAAATGTAGATCATTTGTCCGGGGAAGAAGGGAACTCGGCGTCGTTTGTGCGATCTGATCAATCGCCAAATCAACCAAACGACAAACGAGCCGAGCCCGAAATGATGCTAACACTCCCCGACCGAGCTGAGCGACGCCGGATCATCCATTTGATACACCGGACCAAAGATAAAGAGCACTGCCGGCGACTTAACGCCATCTTGCTACTGGCCGATGGCCACAGTGTTTCGGCCGTTTCCCGACTCACTGCCGCGGCCCGTTCGTCGATCAATCGCTGGGTTAACTGGTACACACTGTACGGGCTGGAAGGCCTTGAAAGTGAGCCTCGCGGTCGTAAGCCCGTACTGCCATTTGTGCAGATCGCTGGCCTGTTGCGGTTGTTGGTCCAGTTGTCACCGCAGGAGCTGGGGTATCAGCGCTCCCGTTGGAGTACCGAACTGATGGCGCTTGAACTAAAGCGGAATTGGCAGCTGTCCTTGCATGCTTCGACGATACGGCGCTGGCTGCCCCGACTCGGGATTGTTTGGCGCCGACCGGCGCCCACTTTGCGCATTCGCGATCCACACAAAGAGGCCAAGATGACGGTGATCAACGAGGCCTTGGCACGTTGCAGTATTGACCACCCAGTGTTTTATGAAGATGAGGTGGATATCCACCTCAACCCCAAACTGGGTGCGGACTGGATGCTTCGCGGAAATCAGAAGAAAGTGGTGACGCCGGGCCAAAATCGCAAGCATTACATCGCCGGTGCCCTGCATGCCGGAACCGGTAACGTGACCTATGTGGCGAGCGATAGCAAAGACACGGACTTGTTCTTGTCACTGCTCAAGACGCTGAAACGAACCTATCGGCGCGCCAAGAGCATCACGCTGATTTTGGACAACTACATCATCCACAAGAGCAAGAAGGCGCAGCGATGGCTGGCAAGCAATCCGAAGTTCATCGTGCTGTTCCAGCCGGTGTATTCACCGTGGGTAAACCGGATTGAGCGCCTGTGGCATGCCCTCCATGAAACCATCACCCGGAACCACCAATGCCGAACATTCGGTGAGCTGTTACATCGAGTGCGCTGCTTCCTGGATAATGCCGCGCCGTTCCCTGGCAACGGACATGGGCTGATGCAACTGGAGCGGAATTAGGATCAGCTATTTAG
>NZ_JAPDCI010000070.1:0-1164 GCF_027705905.1 Aeromonas sp. Y293-4
CTAAATAACTGATCCCAATAGTGCTACACCTTCGCTGTGCCATAGCCATTCCCCGGGAAAGGAGACACGGTATCCATGAAGTGTTTCACTCGGGCCAGCAGGTTTGCCATCCCTCTGCATTGATGATTGCGCGTGATGGTTTCATGTAACTTGTGCCATAGCCGTTCTATGTGATTAACCCAAGGGCTGTAAACTGGCTGGAACACCAGGCAGAACTTGGGATTCTTCTTCAACCATCGCTCGGTCTGTTTGCTTTTGTGAATGATGTAGTTATCGAGGATCAACGTGATGGTTTTGGCTCGTCGGTAGTGGTGGCGCAGCTTTTCCAGCATGGCAATAAACAGCGATGAGTTTTTCTTGATCCCGCTGACGTAAAGTACCCTTCCGTTGCCTGCGTGGAGAACGCCTGCCAGATAATGCTTGGCATTCTGCCCCGGTGTGACAACCCGCTTTTGCTGCGCTCTGAACATCCAGTCGGCTCCTAATTTGGGATTGAGGTCTATATCGACTTCATCCTCATAAAACACCGGATTATCGGCATCACAGCGGGCCAGCGCGGCGTCGATATTCGCCATTTTTTCCTGATAGGCTGGGTCTTTTATCCGCAAGGTCGGCACGGGCCTGCGCCAGACAATGCCCATACGAGGTAACCATCGGCGGAGCGTGGAGGCTGCCACATTGAGCCCTGTTAACCGATTGATTTTTATAGCCAATAGTTCAGTACACCAACGGCTGCGCTGATAACCAAAATCTTGCGGAGAAAACTGCATGAGCAGCACCAGTAAGGTGACAATCTTGGCGATAGGTAAGACTGGGGCACGGCCAGCCGGTAAGGCTTCTAGCGCATCTATGCCTTCATCTCGATACCACCGAAGCCAACGACCGATGGTCGAGCGCGCAGCGCCGGTAAGGTGATGAACATCGGTGATCGTGCGTCCTTCATGTAACAGCAAGATGGCCATCAAGCGACGAGCATGTCCTTTATCACGGGTGGCATGGATGATTTTGTGAATGCGGCGCCGTTGTGGTCGTGGCAGAGGTGGTAGGATAGGCATCAACTCAGTCCTTTGGGTGTGGCTTGTTTTGTTTAGCGACTAATCAGATCGCACAAACTGGACTGAGTTCCCTTCCTCCGGTGATCTACTATTCGGAACAGCTATTTAG
>NZ_JAPDCI010000071.1:0-1161 GCF_027705905.1 Aeromonas sp. Y293-4
GCGGCACCATTGAAAAAAGTTATCCGCTTAAAAAGCCACAGAGAAAAGGAACCCAATAGATTACTGATGTCCGCCATGTTGGTTTCATCTAGTGCCCTGCTCCGTGTATTGGATTGCACAATCTATAACCATTATGCGGCAGCCTTTTGGATTGCACAATCCAAAGTTAGGGGAAGCCGACGAGCCAGGGAGCCCCGCGACCTGGTGAGCCTGGCCGAAGGCCAAAAGCCACTGCAAAACCGAAAAATTTCGTACGTACGAAAAAACATGGGGGGGTTAGAACTAGGGCAGGATTCGCAATTTGCTAGCGTCTGCCGCCGCTTGTGCTAAAATTGCACCTGTCCCCCCCTGCCCCCCCATGTTTAAAGAGGTCGTTAATGGCAAAGAGCTATCGGATCGAAAGGCGCGTCACTAAGGAGCAAAAAGAAGCCTGGCAGGCTTTCTGCCACGCTCAGGGCGTATCTGAATCCGACATGCTGGGCCTAATGATCGAGAAGGTTACGGCGGGCAGTGTTGCCCTTGACCATAAGGGGCTGAAGGAAACCAAGACGGATCAGCTCAATATCAGGTTGAACACCAGAGACATGAAGCGCATCACGAAGCGAGCGAAGGCCGAAGGGTTCACCAGTCGGACGGCGTGGCTAACGGCTGTTGCAATGGCCAACCTGAACCGCGAGCCGGTTCTTACCGAGAGCGAGATCCAAGCACTGCGAACGTCAAACAGGGAGTTGGCGGCAATAGGCCGGAACCTGAACCAGATCGCCAAGGTACTGAACACCGAGTTTAGAGAGTCGGATAAGCTCAACCGCCAGGCGGTTCTAGCTCTATCTGAAAAGATCGATTCCCACCGCGAGGAAGTCGCCGGTTTGCTTCAACGCAACTTAAACAAGTGGGGGATCGATGAATAAGGGCTATGACACTCTAGCCGGGTTGCTAGAGGGGAAGGTCAAGACCAAGGCCAATAAGACCGGCGATCTGAAAGGCCGAGTTAAGCGAGTCACGGATAAAGCCTCCGAGGTGATGGTTAAGGTATCTGGCGCGGCCAAAGGGGCCGAGCACGTAAAAGCTCACCTGGAGTTCGCCCAACGTTTGACATGAGGGGCGGCCAAGGGCGCCAGCCCTTGGACGTCCCCCTCGATGGAAGGGTTAGGCATCACTGCG
>NZ_JAPDCI010000072.1:0-1115 GCF_027705905.1 Aeromonas sp. Y293-4
GTGCGAACAAGTCCCTGATATGAGATCATGTTTGTCATCTGGAGCCATGAAAAAGGGTTCATCATGAGTCATCAGCTCACCTTCGCCGACAGTGAATTCAGCAGTAAGCGCCGTCAGACCAGAAAAGAGATTTTCTTGTCCCGCATGGAGCAGATTCTGCCATGGCAAAACATGGTGGAAGTCATCGAGCCGTTTTATCCCAAGGCTGGTAATGGCCGGCGACCTTATCCGCTGGAAACCATGCTGCGCATTCACTGCATGCAGCATTGGTACAACCTGAGCGATGGCGCGATGGAAGATGCTCTGTACGAAATCGCCTCCATGCGTCTGTTTGCCCGGTTATCCCTGGATAGCGCCTTGCCGGACCGCACCACCATCATGAATTTCCGCCACCTGCTGGAGCAGCATCAACTGGCCCGCCAATTGTTCAAGACCATCAATCGCTGGCTGGCCGAAGCAGGCGTCATGATGACTCAAGGCACCTTGGTGGATGCCACCATCATTGAGGCCCCCAGCTCGACCAAGAACAAAGAGCAGCAACGCGATCCGGAGATGCATCAGACCAAGAAAGGCAATCAGTGGCACTTTGGCATGAAGGCCCACATTGGTGTCGATGCCAAGAGTGGCCTGACCCACAGCCTAGTCACTACCGCGGCCAACGAGCATGACCTCAATCAGCTGGGTAATCTGCTGCATGGAGAGGAGCAATTTGTCTCAGCCGATGCTGGCTACCAAGGGGCGCCACAGCGCGAGGAGCTGGCCGAGGTGGATGTGGACTGGCTGATCGCCGAGCGACCCGGCAAGGTAAGAACCTTGAAACAGCATCCACGCAAGAACAAAACGGCCATCAACATCGAATACATGAAAGCCAGCATCCGGGCCAAGGTGGAGCACCCATTTCGCATCATCAAGCGACAGTTCGGCTTCGTGAAAGCCAGATACAAGGGGTTGCTGAAAAACGATAACCAACTGGCGATGTTATTCACGCTGGCCAACCTGTTTCGGGCGGACCAAATGATACGTCAGTGGGAGAGATCTCACTAAAAACTGGGAATAACGCCTTAAATGGCGAAGAAACGGTCTAAATAGGCTGATTCAAGGCATTTACGGGAGAA
>NZ_JAPDCI010000073.1:0-1091 GCF_027705905.1 Aeromonas sp. Y293-4
CGCGAATTCAACTTCGAAGTGCAATTCCCGATTAAAAATCAGGCTGCTTTCAGAAGTTCGTCAAAAACCACCTGTGGCTGTTTAAATCCCAAGCATTTGCGCGGCCTGAAGTTCAGCCGCTTTTCGACGGCTGACAGTGCCTCTGCTGTCACCACACTCAAATCACTGCCTTTGGGCACATATTGCCGCAGCAGACCATTGCTATTCTCATTCTGTCCCCGTTCCCATGCACTGTATGGATGCGCAAAGTACACCTGCGCTTCCAGCTCTGCTGCAACACGTTCATGTTCGACAAACTCGCTACCATTGTCAGCTGTGATGGTATGGACATGTGCCTGGTAGGGTTTCAGCATGCTGATAATGGTGTCCGCCACCGCGCTGGCTGTTTTGCTGGGAACGTATTGAACCAGGTAGAGCCGGCTCTTACGCTCCAACAGACTCACTATTGCACCGCTGCCTTGCTTACCCAACACGGTATCGACTTCCCAATCTCCCACACGGCTCCGCTCATTGACTATCGCAGGGCGTTCATCAATCGATACCGGATTGGGAATGACACTGCGTTTGCTGTTCTTACCCTTGCGATAGCGTTTGTGACCCTGACGCAGATGCCGGTATAGCGTGCCACCGTTGGCCTTGTCGCGTGCCACATAGCGGTATATCCACTCGTGGCTAACCGGGCAGTTAATCATGTCTCCAACGCCACTGATTTGCTCGGGACTCCAGTCCGCGACCAGCGCCATGCAAACAAAGTCGATGGTATCAGACGGGACAGTACGCTTCTGACTCGTCAGCCGTCGTGCCGTGGCAAGTTGGTGAGCCTGCTGCGGCTGATAGGCCTGCCCAGCACAATTACGACGAAGCTCACGACTGATAGTCGATGGATGAACCCCGAGCTGTTTGGCAATGCGGGCCTGTGACAGGCCATGGTCACGGAGGCAGGCAATCTGGTATCGTAGCCCCTCGGTCAACTGCTGGTATTTCATGGTGTATCGCTTTGTTTCTTTGGCGAGAAGAAGCGTACCCTAACTGGTAGTTGACCGCCTCTCTCCTATGCACCATGGGCATTGCACTTATTATCTGAATTCACG
>NZ_JAPDCI010000074.1:0-977 GCF_027705905.1 Aeromonas sp. Y293-4
ATGGCGGACATCAGTAATCTATTGGGTTCCTTTTCTCTGTGGCTTTTTAAGCGGATAACTTTTTTCAATGGTGCCGCGTACTTTGAACGTTAACATAGAGGCTCAGGGCGCTATTTTACCCCCTTAAAATAGGCAAAATGAGGGTTTTTAAGATCTTGATTTTTAGTGTTTTTATTTTGGTGATGTGATGTGGCTTTGATGGTAGTGTTGCGTCCAGTTCATCATAGGAGTCAACATGGAAACCTACCGTCACACATATCGACACCACAGTTTTTCACATCAAGATCTAAGTGATATTACTTTCACTGCTTGCACCTTTATCCGATGCGATTTTCGACGTGCTAACTTGCGTGATGCGACATTTATTAACTGCAAGTTCATTGAACAGGGTGATATCGAAGGTTGCCATTTTGATGTCGCAGACCTTCGCGATGCAAGTTTCCAACAATGCCAGCTTGCGATGGCAAACTTTAGTAACGCCAATTGCTACGGTATTGAGTTACGTGAGTGTGATTTAAAAGGGGCCAACTTTTCCCGAGCAAACTTTGCCAATCAAGTGAGTAATCGTATGTACTTTTGCTCAGCCTTTATTACTGGATGTAACCTGTCTTATGCCAATATGGAGCGGGTCTGTTTAGAAAAATGTGAGCTGTTTGAAAATCGCTGGATAGGGACTCACCTCGCGGGCGCATCACTGAAAGAGTCAGACTTAAGTCGAGGTGTTTTTTCTGAAGATGTCTGGGGACAGTTTAGCCTACAGGGTGCTAATTTATGTCACGCCGAACTCGACGGTTTAGATCCTCGAAAAGTCGATACATCAGGTATCAAAATTGCCAGCTGGCAACAAGAACAGCTTCTCGAAGCGTTGGGTATTGTTGTTTTTCCTGACTAGATGCTTACGAATACCTGCTGATAAACTATACACAACATTAATACATTTTCTAATTCAAATCACCAGAGCTAGATCAATACTTCTA
>NZ_JAPDCI010000075.1:0-917 GCF_027705905.1 Aeromonas sp. Y293-4
TTAGACATCATTGGCGTGGAGCCGAGCAGACTGGCGGCTTCGTGCTTCACAAAGTAAATGAACGCAGTCAACTGATCAGCGCGTGAGGCCAAGCAATCCATCCCTTGTCCAAGGTAAGCCTGCTGGGCTTCAAGCAGCACGGGCTGATGTTGGACGGGCAGGCGTTCCATTACCCAGTTGGCAGCTACATCCTTCGGCGCGATCTTGCCGGTTGCTGCGCTGTACCAAATGCGAGACAAGGTAAGCACTACATTCCGCTCGTCGCCTGCCCAATCCGGTTGTGAGTTCCATAGTTTCAAGGTGTCGGCCAGTGCTTTGAATAGATCGCTTTCCGGGACTGGGTTGAAGAAATCTTCCGCGGCCGAACCTGCCAAGGCAAGGCTGTGTTGCCTTGCTTTAGTTAGCAGAATAGCCAGATCAACATCGGTTGTCGCGGGCTCGAAGATGCCCGCAAGAATGTCCTTGCGCTGCCACTCCCCGAATTGCAGTTCCCGTCTGGCTGGATAACGCCAAGGAACAACATCGCCGTACACGACGATGGTAACTTCCAAGGCACGGAGAGCTTCACTTTGGCCGGGAGAAGCGGAAACTTCCAGGAAATCTACGAACAGAGCCTGCCGCACAGTCTCATCGAGCTGTGCAGTCACAGTAACCAGCAAATCAATATCACTGCATGGCTTCAGGCCACCGTCGAGTGCAGAGCCGTACAAATGCACGGCCAGCAACGTCGATCCCAGATGATGCTCGATGACGTTGAGTGCCTGTGATAGCTGTACCGAAATCTCGGCGGGCACTGCGTTGCTCATGATGTCTAACTCCCAATTTGTGTAGGGCTTATTATGCACGCTTAAAAATAATAAAAGCAGACTTGACCTGATAGTTTGGCTGTGAGCAATTATGTGCTTAGTGCATCTAAC
>NZ_JAPDCI010000076.1:0-820 GCF_027705905.1 Aeromonas sp. Y293-4
GGCACTGTTGCAAAGTTAGCGATGAGGCAGCCTTTTGTCTTATTCAAAGGCCTTACATTTCAAAAACTCTGCTTACCAGGCGCATTTCGCCCAGGGGATCACCATAATAAAATGCTGAGGCCTGGCCTTTGCGTAGTGCACGCATCACCTCAATACCTTTGATGGTGGCGTAAGCCGTCTTCATGGATTTAAATCCCAGCGTGGCGCCGATTATCCGTTTCAGTTTGCCATGATCGCATTCAATCACGTTGTTCCGGTACTTAATCTGTCGGTGTTCAACGTCAGACGGGCACCGGCCTTCGCGTTTGAGCAGAGCAAGCGCGCGACCATAGGCGGGCGCTTTATCCGTGTTGATGAATCGCGGGATCTGCCACTTCTTCACGTTGTTGAGGATTTTACCCAGAAACCGGTATGCAGCTTTGCTGTTACGACGGGAGGAGAGATAAAAATCGACAGTGCGGCCCCGGCTGTCGACGGCCCGGTACAGATACGCCCAGCGGCCATTGACCTTCACGTAGGTTTCATCCATGTGCCACGGGCAAAGATCGGAAGGGTTACGCCAGTACCAGCGCAGCCGTTTTTCCATTTCAGGCGCATAACGCTGAACCCAGCGGTAAATCGTGGAGTGATCGACATTCACTCCGCGTTCAGCCAGCATCTCCTGCAGCTCACGGTAACTGATGCCGTATTTGCAGTACCAGCGTACGGCCCACAGAATGATGTCACGCTGAAAATGCCGGCCTTTGAATGGGTTCATGTGCAGCTCCATCAGCAAAAGGGGATGATAAGTTTATCACCACCGACTATTTGCAACAGTGCC
>NZ_JAPDCI010000077.1:0-803 GCF_027705905.1 Aeromonas sp. Y293-4
TGGCCAAGTGACCGTTGCGCTCCTTCCATACCGCATATGCGGCGGCCTTCTCGACCTCGACCCGTTCTTGCTGCTCTTTCGGTAGGGCACACAGATTGTGACTCATACTGACCTCTTTGTTATTTGTTGGCGCCATGGTACGCCATCACTGGCATGCGGGACTTGCGCTGGTTCAAAGGTGGTGCGCTATAATGGCTGTATATAAATACAGGTGTTTTGCCATGAAGCTGTTAACCCCAGACCCATCACCCGCCGAGGTGACCATCCCGCTGTTCTTGCACCGCGCCTCTTGCGGCTTTCCCAGCCCAGCCAGCGACTATCTGGAAGGGAAGTTGGACCTCAACACCCACTGCGTGTCACACCCTGCTGCAACCTTCTATCTGCGTGCCGAGGGGGAGAGCATGACCGGGGTCGGCATCTTTCCCGGTGACTTGCTGGTGGTCGATAAGAGCCTCACCCCGCGCCATGGTGATGTGGTGATTGCACTACTCGATGGCGGCTTCACGGTAAAGACCTTGCAGCTCAAGCCGAGGTTGCGGCTGTTGCCAGCCAATCCGGCATTCGCGCCTATCGACCCTTGTATGAGCCTCTCCCTGGAGTTGTTCGGAGTGGTCACCCATGTGATTGGCAATCTGAGGCAGCGTGATGGCTATAGCGCTCGTTGATGTAAACAACTTCTACGCCAGCTGTGAGCGGCTGTTTCGCCCTGAGCTGCGTGGCCGCCCGATCGTGGTGCTCTCCAACAACGATGGATGCGTGGTGTCGCGCAGCCCCGAAGCCAAGGCGATGGGTATCAAGATGGC
>NZ_JAPDCI010000078.1:0-717 GCF_027705905.1 Aeromonas sp. Y293-4
GCCGGCCGCGCAAGGCGTGCTGGCAGCCGTGCAGACCCTGCGTGAGATGAACGCCGACAACCTGCGCAAGGTGCCGGCCGATGCACCCACGGCCTTCAACAAGCCGCGCTGGAAGCCGCTGGTGATCACCCCGGAAGGCCTCGACCGGAAATTCTACGAAATCTGCGCCCTGTCCGAGCTGAAGAACGCCCTGCGCTCCGGCGACATCTGGGTCAAGGGCTCGCGGCAGTTCCGCGACTTCGACGACTACCTGCTGCCGGCCGAGAAGTTCGCCGCACTCAAGCGCGAGCAGGCCCTGCCCCTGGCGATCAACCCGAACAGCGACCAGTACCTGGAAGAGCGTTTGCAGCTGCTGGACGAGCAGTTGGCCACCGTCACCCGCCTGGCCAAGGACAACGAGCTGCCCGATGCCATCCTCACCGAGTCAGGGCTGAAAATCACCCCGCTGGATGCGGCGGTGCCGGATCGGGCGCAGGCGCTGATCGACCAAACCAGCCAGTTACTGCCGCGCATCAAGATCACCGAACTGCTGATGGACGTGGACGACTGGACGGGCTTCAGCCGCCACTTCACCCACTTGAAGGACGGGGCCGAGGCCAAAGACAGGACGTTGCTGCTGTCCGCAATCCTCGGTGATGCGATCAACCTCGGGCTGACCAAGATGGCCGAGTCGAGCCCCGGCCTGACCTACGCCAAGCTGTCCTGGCTGCAAGCCTG
>NZ_JAPDCI010000079.1:0-714 GCF_027705905.1 Aeromonas sp. Y293-4
CGCTTAAAAATAATAAAAGCAGACTTGACCTGATAGTTTGGCTGTGAGCAATTATGTGCTTAGTGCATCTAACGCCGTTATCAATTGCGGTAAGAAGCGTAGCAAGCGAAGCGAACGAAGCTTTTTACCGTCAATTGCATAGCTTTGTTAACCCTTTTGCCAAATTTGATAGCAATAGTTAATGTTTGAGCTAAAGTGTTGCTCAAAAACAACTTCGAAGGTATTGGGAATATTCGGAAAGAAAACATCTCCTTCCGGCTCAATATCAATCGTCGATATATGGAGCGTAGAGGCCATGGGCAATGTTTCTCTGTAAATCTCCCCGCCACCAGACACTATAACGTGATCGGTGAGTTCAGCCAGCCCGTACATGGCCTCTTCGATCGACGGGAATACTATTACGTTGTCATTATCGGCCGTCCAGGCTGAGCGAGTAACGACCGCGTATTTCCTATTAGGGAGTGCTCCCATAGATTCGAACGTCTTGCGGCCCACCAAAAGCCACTGGTTGTACGTCAAGGCTTTAAAGAGTAGCTGCTCTCCTTTCGCGGACCAGGGTATGTGTGGACCGCAACCAATCACTCCGTTTTTCGCTTTTGCAGCCATTAATGATACTTTCACAATTTTGGTTCCGGGTTAACTTTGTTTTAGGGCGACTGCCCTGCTGCGTAACATCGTTGCTGCTCCATAACATCAAACATCGACCCACGGCGT
>NZ_JAPDCI010000080.1:0-606 GCF_027705905.1 Aeromonas sp. Y293-4
TCCTTCATCGCCTCTGACTGCCAAGGCATCCACCATGTACGCTTAGTCACTTAACCATACAACCCCAAGAAGTGTCGTCGAAACGACGCGACTTGTTGCTGTACAACAAGGACCAAATAAAATTTGGTTTTCGCCAAGAAGTTTCCAAAGCACTTGTAACAAATGTTTGAGAACTACTTTTTAAATCAGCTTTCCAGATTGTTAAAGAGCATGTTTGCAACGGCGCGAGGCCGAAGAAAACAGAGTTAAGAATCACTTTCTTAACTCTGCATTCTTGTTAGCAAGAAGAGAAGTGGCGTCCCCTAGGGGATTCGAACCCCTGTTACCGCCGTGAAAGGGCGGTGTCCTAGGCCTCTAGACGAAGGGGACCCCGAGTCTGCTTTGCAGCGCTTGCGCACTGAGACAACAGGTAGCAGTAAACTGCTATTCACATCCCGTTATCCGGCAGAAGAGGTTTTCTCTCATCCATCCCGAGGGCTGGACAACAGAAGCTGATGCATCTCTGCACCAGGTCTTTGCTCTAACTACTTTGAATCAAGGCAATCTGTGTGAACACTCAACAACACGACATCTTAAGGTAAGGAGGTGATCCAACCCCAGGTTCCC
>NZ_JAPDCI010000081.1:0-603 GCF_027705905.1 Aeromonas sp. Y293-4
AACGTTTGACATGAGGGGCGGCCAAGGGCGCCAGCCCTTGGACGTCCCCCTCGATGGAAGGGTTAGGCATCACTGCGTGTTCGCTCGAATGCCTGGCGTGTTTGAACCATGTACACGGCTGGACCATCTGGGGTGGTTACGGTACCTTGCCTCTCAAACCCCGCTTTCTCGTAGCATCGGATCGCTCGCAAGTTGCTCGGCGACGGGTCCGTTTGGATCTTGGTGACCTCGGGATCATTGAACAGCAACTCAACCAGAGCTCGAACCAGCTTGGTTCCCAAGCCTTTGCCCAGTTGTGATGCATTCGCCAGTAACTGGTCTATTCCGCGTACTCCTGGATCGGTTTCTTCTTCCCACCTTCCGTCCCCGCTTCCAAGAGCAACGTACGACTGGGCATACCCAATCGGCTCTCCATTCAGCATTGCAATGTATGGAGTGACGGACTCTTGCGCTAAAACGCTTGGCAAGTACTGTTCCTGTACGTCAGCAAGTGTCGGGCGTGCTTCTTCTCCGCCCCACCACTCGACGATATGAGATCGATTTAGCCACTCATAGAGCATCGCAAGGTCATGCTCAGTCATGAGGCGCAGTGTGACGGAATCG
>NZ_JAPDCI010000082.1:0-576 GCF_027705905.1 Aeromonas sp. Y293-4
TGTCTGCCAGGGCCAGGTTTCCATTTCACGCTACCTGTAGCAGTACCGGCCAGCGGGTACTCTGGTGCAGATCAGCCTGTTGTCAGCCGACAATCGAGTTCGCTGGGGTCAGATTTCCATTTCACGCTACCTGTAGCAGTTCCAGCCTACTGGCGCTCTGGTGCAGATCACCTCGTTGTCAGTCGACAATGGATGTTTACCAGGGGCGGAATTCCATTTCACGCTACCTGTAGCAGTTCCAGCCTACTGGCGCTCTGGTGCAGATCACCTCGTTGTCAGCCGACAATCGATGTTTGCCAGGGTTAGATTTCCATTTCACGCTACCTGTAGCAGTTCCGGCCAGCTGGCACTCCGGCGCAGATCACCTCGTTGTCAGCCGACAATCGATGTTTGCCAGGGTGATAATTCCATTTCACGCTACCTGTAGCAGTACTGGCCAGCGGGTACTCTGGTGCAGATCAGCCCGTTGTCAGTCGACAATCGATGTTTACCAGGGGCGGAATTCCATTTCACGATACCTGTAGCACATCGGGCCAGCGGGTACTCCGGCGCAGATCAGCCCGTTGTCAGCTGACA
>NZ_JAPDCI010000083.1:0-548 GCF_027705905.1 Aeromonas sp. Y293-4
TGTAAACGCCCTCGATTGATCAGCACCAAGCGATGTTATGGCTGCGTTTTGTGTAATAACAAATAATCATCTAAACAGTTTTTATGGCGGGTATTGCGCCATCAATATGGATGACCGTCACCGATATATAGGCGTCAAGGTAGTTCTTCCTCGTGCCTCGTCAGACTCCACCTGGACACCTATATCCGGCTCATGTCATGCCATATTGACCGCCTCATACCCTCCATAAAAATGGGTTCTCCACCCCACTCCGGTCGCTGCGCAACCTACGGGGGTTCCGGGTTCGCTACTCTCACCACACCCACATTCTTACGTTCGTAAGAATGTTTTACCCCGCGTTCTTACACTGTGTTGGCTCTGCGTTCTTACGGTTGCGACGAAGGCGTTCTTACGGTTGCGCCCCAGGGGGATTTGCCATGCTGTGATAGCAGCAAGGCAGTCCCCCTGTAGCCGCTCCCTTATCGGGATAAATCGTCATCGGCATCGCGATGCCGATTGATGAATGCCGCCATGCCTCTCGGCGTTGTTGGGGCAGTTGAATCTGCGCT
>NZ_JAPDCI010000084.1:0-517 GCF_027705905.1 Aeromonas sp. Y293-4
TACACTCGGGGCTTTCTGACCGGCAGACCAAGGGTGTTCAGTTTGTTGATTGCACCAACATACGCCATCACTTCCCCTACCTGGCCGTTGTATGTTCGCAGACTGATTTTGCCCATCATTAACTGCTTGAACCGATACATCACCGTCTCTGCCAGCGAGCGACGGTGATACCCCGATATCTTCTTCCAGTGCGCCAGCCCTTCCTTGCGCATCACCAGCACGGCCTCATTTCTTGGATGCCCCTTTTTCCATAGCCCTGCGCTCTTGCGGGGCGGGATACAGGCTGTCTCCCCTTTGCGCGAGATAAGCTGATGGCTAGCTTTGCTGTCATAGGCGCCATCCGCATAAACATGTCCCAGCTTACGCCGCAGAGGGTTGAGCAAGGTGGGCAACACCTCGGCATCATGGACATTTTCCAGTGAGACTTCCGCCGCCACGATATCGTGGGTCACAGGGTCTACCGCCAGATGCAACTTGCGCCACACTCGCCGTTTCTCGGCGCCGTGTTTTCTGACCT